>DASPRR010000154.1:0-18127 GCA_035624375.1 Thermodesulfobacteriota bacterium
TCCCGGTTCAGACAGGGCTGGCAGGTTCTTTCCTTTCTCAGGATCACCGCCTTATCGTAGCCCAGAGGACCGGTATCCTCCACGTTGGTGGGGCAGAAAAGCCCAATCAGGGGAACTCCCAGGCCGATGGCCATGTGCATAGGTCCGGTGTCCGGGGTAATAAACACATCGCAGCGCTGGATCAGCGCCGCAGACTGTAAGAGGTCCTCTCCGGGTGTCACCAAAACCCCCTCATCCCCCGCAAGGTCCAGAAAACGACTAACGAGTTCCTTCTCCGCTGAAGCGGCGTTCACGTAAATCTTGGCTCGGCGGGAAGACCGCAGGTGTCTCGCCGTTTGGGCAAAAAACTCAACCGGCCAGCACTTGAAAAGGTCCGTCGCCCCCAGCTGGAGCCCAACGATAGGGTCCTGAGGAAAAACCCCCCGATCCTTCAGGTGCTGCGCGGCCCAGCCTAGAAAGTTCGGAGGAATGGAGAACTCATACCGAAAGTCCTCCGCCTTCTTCCCTCCCGCTTTTTCCACCAGTGCCAGACGCTTCTGGATGCTGTGCCGGGGCGGAGAATCAAGCTTGAAAACCCTCCGGCTAGCATCCTGAAAATCCTGGCGGGTGTGGCAAACCCCGTAGCGAACCGCGCTCAAGATGGCCCAGATATCCTCATTGGCATGGAAGACTAGGACCGTGTCGTAATAGGGAAGGCGCCGGAAGAAAAGAAGCAGCCGGTGAAGAAGGTTGTTCCGGTAGGGAAAGACCCGGTCCACATGAGGGTTTCCGGCCACTACTTCTTTCCGTTTGGCATTCACCAGGAGGTGGACCTCGCTTCCGGGGAAACTTTCCCGCAAGGCGCGGAGCGCCGGAGTGCCCATCAGGGTGTCTCCTATGGCTGTGGTCGATACGACCAAGAAACGCTTCGGCGAATTATTTCCTGATTTCTTCATAGGTCTGAAGCATTCGCTGGACGACGGAATCCAGGTCCAAGGGAAGGACCGTCTTTCGAGCCCTTTCTCCGATCCCGGTTTTATCGGCAGAGGAGAAAAATTCCAGGACCCTCCGCCCGATCTCGGTGGGGTCCAAGGGGTCTTGTACGATAAATCCATTCCTCCCGTCCTCGATGAGTTCCGCCACACCATTCGTGGGCGTGGTCAGAACAGGAATGCCGCTGGCCATAGCCTCCAGGCAGGCATTGCTGAAAGGATCATAGATCGTGGGAAGGGCGAAGAGATCGCAGGTAGCATAGAATTCCTTGGCCCTCTGCGTGGGACCCAGAAAGAGAACGTTCCTTTCGCAGCCCAGCCGGCGCGCCTGTTCCCGGTATTCCTGGACCCGGTCCCTTCCGGCAACCATTAGGACAACTTGGGGAATTTCCTTCTTGACCATGGGAAGGGAAGCGAGGAGACCCCTCAGCCCCTTGCGGCGAAATCCGGAGCCCAGGAAAAGAATGACCAGGGTCTCGGCCGGGACTCGGAATTCCTTGCGCAGGGATTTCCGGTAGAGGGTGACATTGCTGGGATGGAAGGCCTCCAGGTCCACCCCGTTGTGCACCACTTCAATCTTCTCCGCTGGGACTCCGTAATGGCGGCGGATCTCCTCCATCCCCCTCCTCGAATTGGCGATGATCTTCTTCAGCCGCGGGGATTGGAACAGCCCCTTTTCCAGGTAGAGAAGGGTGCGATGGAGGGGGTTCAAGGCGTAGGTGTTTCTTTTGAGCCAAGGGTCCAGCTTTCTGCGCTGAATCAGCCACTCCCTGTGGCACCCGTCCCCGGCCCGGTAAATATCCTGGTACAGCGTCCTTTCGAAGCTGTGAATGATATCGAAGGTCTGTTCCTGAAGGAGCCTCTGGGAAGACCAGGCAAAGCTGAGGGCTTCCAGGAAAGAGGGGCTGGAAATCATGGGAACCCGATGAAACACCGGCCTCCCCTTCTCTGCCTGGGTTTCACCCGCTTGGCCTGCTTCCCACCGGTGAGCAAAGACATGCACTTCATGCCCCTGCAACCAGAGCTTTTCCATAAGCTGGCTCAGGTAGCGCTCGGCCCCGCCGTAGGGAGTGTAAGCTTTTCGAACGAAGGCAATCTTCATATCTTACCGGATATCCGGCTGTAAATATGGCCGAGAGTCCGGCGCGAGTAAATGCTCAGGCGCCGGGAAAACCAGCTCTCTTCTCCGGACTTGGCCACGATCCTCTTAATGGCCCCCACTCCAGCCCCGGGGAAGTTGACCCCCTTTTCCGTAGTCACCAGGGCTTCAAAGCCCAAGCTCTCGGCCAGGCTTTGGGCCTCGCTGTCGTAACGGCCCCAGGGCCAGGACAAATAGCGGCACTTCTTGTTCAAACGGGTTTCAATTAACTCCTTGGACTTGACCAAGTCTTCCCTCAGGAGTCCTCGGCTTTCCGGGGAGAGCTTGAATACGCCCTGACCGGCGGAAAAATAATCCCGGTGAAAATGCGTATGCGATTGGATATCCACCCGCCCGCTCGCCTCCATGGCGCGGAGTTCATTCCAATTCAGCGCCACGGTTCCATCCCCCTGGGCGGCTTTCTTCTTGACCTCTCTGTGGCGGAGGATGGGGGGAAGACCTGCGCCCGGAAGCTCCCCCGGATTCCACTGGCCCCGCACTTTCCCTTCTCCCATCCAGGAGGTGATGACGAAGATCGTAGCCTTCATCCCATATTTTTGGAGCAACGGAAAAGCAAAGACCCAATTGTCCAGATGGCCGTCATCGAAGGTCAGCGCAATGGAAGGCAGCGGGGCAACCGTTTCTCCCCGGAGGATGGGCACCAATTCATCCAGAAAGAGGGTCTGGTATCCCCGGTCCTTCAGCGTCCGCAGGTGAGTTTCGAACCCCGGGGGTGAGAGAGTGACCAAATCCCCCTCGTGCCAGTTGACGTGGTGATACATGAAAACCGGGATGGCTCTCATGATCTGCGCCTCTCCTCGAGTTCCCGGTACAGGTTTTCCAGCCTCCGAACCATCAGCCTGTGGTCGTAATGGGCCTCCACAAACCGGCGCCCCTGATCTCCCACCTGCCGGCGTAGTTCCGGGTTTTTCAGGAGGCGGATGACTTTCTCGGCTACGTCGGTTGGATTTTCCGGGTTGATAAAAAATCCTGTTTTTCCGTCTTCGATGATCTCCGGAATTCCTCCCACGCGGGAGGCCACTACTGCCCTTCTCATAGCCAGGGCCTCCAAGATGGCCGTTCCCAGCGCTTCCTGGAGAGACGGGAATACGAACACATCCATCGTGTTCAAAACGCGCGGGACGTCCTCCCGGAATCCAGGCATAAGGACCGACCTCCCGATTCCCAGCTCCTCGATTTTGTTCCGGATATTCCTCTCCTGAGGCCCTTCCCCGGCCAGGAGAAGCCGGGCCTCGGGGATGGCTCGAAGAATTTTAGGGGTCGCCTCGAGAATGACCTGATGGCCTTTCAACCGGCGAAAGACTGATACGGTTCCGAAAACGGGTGCTTGGGACGGAATTCCCAGTTCCTGACGAAGGTCCCCCTGGTCCCCATCCGCGTTGAACACCGACAGGTCGATCCCGGTAGGGATAGTCATGACTTTTTCGGCCGGAATTCCCTTCTCCCGGATCATGTACTGCCGGGTGCTGCCCCCCACGGTAACCACCCGGTCGGCCATAAAGCTGTAGATGAGGCGAATGTTGAAGGAGGCGTTTAAATGGCGAGTGCGAACCACTTTCGGCCGCCGGGGAGAAATCTTGGCGGCAGTGGAAGCCATCCAGCTGTCGGCCGAGCTGTGGGTATGGACAATGTCCACCGAATAATGATGAATCATCCAGAGGAGCCGAGCCACCGCCAGGGGATCAAAGTTTCCCCTCATTCTTACGGTTTCCACCCGGAGCTGTCTCTTCCGCGTTTCGTCCCCGATCCGGCTCTCCGGCTGGCAGGCCAGGATAGGGCGGAAAGAATCGCAGGAAAGACCCAGGAGTTCCCGCACGGTCCGTTTCTCCTGCCCCCCCCATCCCAGGGAAGACTCGGTGTGCAGGATGGTGATCAAGGGATCCCTCCCAAGGGCCTTTTCCGGGGTTCGGCAAGGAGGCGAAAGGCTTCCTCAAGGACTTCTTCCTCGGAAATCTCTTCCAGGCAGCGGCTGCGCTTGCTCCCCTGGCATCCGTCTTGCCCGCAGGGGCGGCAATCCCAGTCCTTTTTGATGACTACATGGCGGTTCCCCCATGGGCCCCAGTTGAATTCTCCGGAAGGGCCGAAGAGGGCGATTACCGGTGTTCCCACGGCCGCCGCGATATGCATGGGGGCCGTATCCACCCCGAGGAAGAGCCGGGCGCGTGCGCTCAGGGCGGCGAGCTGCTTTAGAGTCACCTTCCCTGCCAGGCTGACTGGATGGGTTCGGCAGGCATGCAAAATATGATCGATCTTCTTCAGTTCCTTCTCTTCTTTTCCGCTCGTCAGGACAGTGCGGATGTTTCTTTTCTCTTCCAGTTGATCGATGACCCTGGCCATGGCCTCATCCCGCCAGCATTTGAAAAGCCAGCGGGAGGTGGGATGGATATGCACCACATCTTCCCCGGGACCGATCCCCTCCTTCTCCAGGAGCCGATCGATGAATTCCCGCTCTCCCGGAGGATAAAAAATCTCCACTCGCTTGTCCTGCGGACTCAGGCCCAGGCTGCGTGGAATCTCCAGCATTTGCTCCACCAGGTGGGACTTCCAATCCGGGATGCGCACCAGGTGGTCGTAGACCCTTCCCTTCCACCACAATCCGCTGGCATCGTAAAGGCCCACCTTGATCCGGGCGCCAGTGCTTAGGCATAGGAAAGCTCCCCGGTCTCCTTCCGTCGTGTTAATGGCCAGGTCGAATCCTCGCTTCCGGACCTCCCATACGAATTTTCCTTCTTGGGCGACTCTCTCTCGGAAGGGCAGCCTCTTCCATCGGGGGTCGAAGACCAGGATTTCATCGAGCAGGGGATTGCCGGTGAGCATCTCTTCGGTCCCCGCATTTACCGCTACGGCCAGGTGGGCCTGGGGAAAGGCTTCCCGAAAAGCCCGGAGGGTAGGAACCAGGAGAAGGACATCGCCGATGTTCCGCAGCCGGATGAGCAGGATCTTTCGAACCGGCGGGTTCTGGAGGTTAAGGCTTTTCACGTTGTCCGAGCTCTTTCAGTTTGGCGTATTTGGCAAAGGTGTAGTAGGAATAGAGGACGGAGAGGAGAAAGCCCCAATACCCTTCCAAGAATCCGGCCCGGAGGAGATACATCTGCAAAAAAGTAAGAGGGGGGCGGAAAAATACATCCCCCCAACGATATTTTCTCCCCTGGCGCCACATTTCCCCGGCGGCCAGCGTGGAGTAGCGGTCCGACCGGATTAAAAAATCGCTCAGCGAGCGGTAGGTTTCATGGATTAGCGGGTGATTCAGGTTTGCCGTCTTTCCTTGTACCTCCACCTTTTCATGGACGGCCCTCTCCGTGAAACGTCCCCGGCTTTTGCGAAAAAGCCGCAGGTTCCGATCCGGGAACCAGCCGCAATACCGGATCCACCTTCCCAGAAAATAGTTTTTTCGGGCAATCCAATAGCCATCGACCGGCGGGTCCTCTTGAAGGGTGTTTTCGATCTCCTGACGAAGGACCGGCCCGATCCTTTCGTCCGCGTCCAGGCTCAACACCCACTCATTTGTCGTCTTTTCAATAGCACTGTTCTTCTGGGCAGAAAATCCCTTCCAGCTCTCCTGGTAAACCCGGGCCCGGTATTCCTGGCAGACCTTTATAGTCCCATCGGTGCTGCCGTTGTCCACCACCACGATTTCGTCGGCCCATTTCACGCTTTCCAGACAGTCGCGGATGTTCCCCTCTTCGTTCAGGGTGATGATGGCCACGCTGATCTTTTCCATAAAGAAAGACAGTTCACCACCGAGGCACAGAGAACACGGAGAAAATCTAGTTCAAAAATGGAAAGGATTAAAACCTGAGGGGGGAGTTAATAATTTCCGCTATATTCATTATCTCCGTGCCCTCTGTGTCTCTGTGGTGAATCTATTTTTATTTGTTCTCCAGCGGGAGCGCTTCGTCGATGAGCATGATGGGGATGTCATCCTCAATGCGGTAGATCAGCTTGCAGTGATGGCAAACCAGCTGATTCTGCGCTTCCCGGTACTCCAGGGCTCCCGTACAGCCTGGGTCCCGTACGCACTTGGGACAGGCCAGAATTTCCAGAAGGTCTTTACTCAGAGGCATGGGTTTTCCTTTCGATTTGTTTTGGGGTCCAGATTGGCGCAGGAAGAACGGACCGCCCGTCTCCCTTTCTGCCTACCCCAAAAATCCTGGGTTCTCACTTTGTCCGGGTCCCCCGGGTCCATCTGCAATCATGATTCCTTTTTCCTTCAGCTTCTGACCCACGGCGGCAAGGACCTCCTCGACGCTGATTGAATTCATGCACTCCATCGTTTGGCATTTTTTTTTGAAACAGGGGCTGCAGGGGAGTCCCTTCCGGATGATCCGGGGGTTATTCCCGTAGGGCCCAGTCCTCCAGGGAGCCGTGGGCCCGAAGAGGGCGATGAGCGGAGCCTTCAACGCAGCCGCCAGATGCATGGGCCCGGTATCCGGGCTCAGTACCAGATCGGAGAGGGAAAAGATACCGGCCAGCTCCATCAGATTGGTCTTTCCCACCAAATTTAGAACCTTGGCCGAGTCGCCCCCCGTTCGATGGAGGATTTCACCCACCGGGCCTTCGTCCTGGGGGCTACCGGTGATGACTACCGTGGCCTTCCTCCGGGCCAAGGCAGAGATCAGTCGGGCAAACTTTTCCGCGGGCCACTGTTTGGTCTCCCACTTGGCTGCGGGATGGAGCACCACCATGGGCCGGGACCCAAAACCTTTCTGCCGCAGCAAGGCTTCCGCTTGCTTCAGCGAGTCGGGAGGGACGGGAAAATGGAAAGCTGTCGGTTCGATCTGAACCCCCATCTGGGAGACTAGGTCCAGATAGCGCTCCAGGGCATGCCGTTCGATGCTCAGAGGCTTATACCGTTCATGGGTGAAGAAATAGCTTCCTTCATCGGCGATCCCTGCCGAAGCCTGGAAGCCGACCTTACGACGTCCCCGCGATAAGAGCATCACCAAACCGCTCTTAAAGATTCCATGGTTATCGATGATCCAGTCGTAATGCCGGCTCCTTAACTCGCGGACGAACCGGGATATTTCCCGCAGAGTCTTCCAAAATTCCCCCGGTTTCAAGACTTTCTTGAGCCAGGATTTGCGTCGGCTGATGATGACCCGGTTTACCCTGGGATGATTCAATAGAAGGCTGCTGGCATCTTCTTCCACCACCCAGTCGATGTGGGCCCGGGGATACTGCCTCTTCAGGGCCTCCAGCATGGGGAGGGTCTGAATCACATCCCCGATCGCGCTGAGTTTTACAATCAGGATGGACCGGGGAATATCTTCCACGGAAGAACTCATGCGCGCTCCGGTTTACCCAGAACCCAAAGGACCGCTTCAAAGAGATCGGCGGCGATAAAGGAAGGGGGCTGGGGCCAGCTCTCCCTCTTGGCCAAAGCCTCCTGCCCGTGGCCGGTTAATAGCAGAACCGTTTGCGCACCGACCCGCTGCCCGCACTCCACATCGGAAAAGTGGTCCCCGATCATGTAGCCCGAAAGGAGGTCCAGGTTCAAGTCAGCGGCTGCCCTTTCGAGGAGGCCGGTGGCTGGCTTGCGGCAATTGCATTCCTGACGGTAGGGAGGAAAACCGTCCGAAGGATGGTGGGGGCAGTAATAAATGCCGTCCAGGTAAGCCCCCTCTTCCCGCAGTTGACGCAGCATTTCCGCGTGGAGACCTTCCAGGACAGCCTCCGGGAAAAAACCCCGGGCGACCCCCGCCTGGTTGGTAATGACCACTACTTTGTATCCTTTCTGGTTTAAGAGGCGCACCGCCATGCCCGACCGGGGAATCAGCCTCATCTGTTCCACCGAATCCAGGTATCCCACTTCTTCGCAGAGGGTGCCGTCCCGATCCAAAAAAACGACTCGATTCTTCTTCATAGGAACATCTCAAATGAAAAACTTAACTACCGGTGCCTGAATACGATGGTAGCTTAATTGAAATTCCGATATGGGATTTTTCTCACTCGCTTCCCAGCCTCCATAGTTCCTTCACTTCTTTGAAGACTTCCTCCACGGTTATGGCTTCCATGCACTCCCGGTTCCGGGGGCATTGGGTCTTCAGGCAGGGAGCGCAGGGAAGGGGTCTATAGACGACGCGGCTGTGCCGGCCCAGCGGACCGGTCCTCCCGGGATCGGTGGAGCCAAAAATGGCCACCAAAGGAACTGCCAGAGCCGAGGCCGCGTGCATGAGGCCCGAGTCGTTGGTGACGAAAACCCGGCATCGGGAGATGAGAGCCAAGGCCTGGGCAAGGGTCGTTTTCCCGGCGAGGTCGATCACCCCGGAACCCGCAATTTCCCCGATTCGGGAAGCGGCGGCCCGATCCCCTGCACTCCCCAGGATCAACAGCCGGGCTCCGATCTCCCCCGAGATGCGCAGGGCCAGCTCCCCGAACCTCTCCGGAAACCACTCTTTCGCCGACCCATATTGGGCCCCCGGGCTGATGCCCACGAAAGGCCCGCTTCCTCTTGAAACGGACGTCAGGATTTCTTCCGCTTCCTGTTTCCTTCCTTGGGAAATCTGAAGAGAAGGAATCCTCTCCAGGGTTTCAATGCCCAAGGACCGGATAAGGTGGAGGTAATACTCCACCTGGTGTTCCTTCTTGACACTTCCGTTTACCGGAACCCGATGGGTTAAAAAGACTCCCCTCCCATCGGTATCGTAGCCGGCCCGCCGGGGAATCCCGGCGAGGAAAGAGATGAGGACCGACTCAATGGAATTGGGTAAGTGGAGGGCCAAGTCGAATCGTTCCGGCTTCAGCTCTCGAGAAAGCCTCCATCTTCCCCATATCCCTTCATGGACTCCCGGGCTGTGGTAAAGAATCACCTTCCGAATCCTTGGATGCTCTCGAAACAAATCGCCCACCCAGGGTTTAGCCAGGATTACGACTTCCGCCTCGGGAACCTTTCCACAGACCGATGAGACGGCCGGCAGGCTCATGACTGCATCCCCCACCCAATTGGGGGATCGGATCAGAATCCTTTTCATCCCAGCAAAGGGATTTACAGGCTTTTCTCCCATGCGCTTATGCACCCCTTACTTGTGTGGCCTGCCAGGGGCGGGTTTTCCATCGCTGATGAACCCACAGCCATTGGTTCGGGTAATTTCGGATATAGCCCTCGATGATCCGGGTGAAGAGCTGCGTATTCTGGAGCACTTCGGACTTTTTATCTCCCGTCCGGATCAAGGGGACCTCGGGCTCGATGACCGCCCGGTAGCGGCCATCTTCTTCCCGAATGTTGAAAACGGGAAGTACCGCCGCCCCAGTCTTCAGGGCCAACAGGGCCACTCCCGTGTTGGTACAGGCCAGCTCTCCAAAAAAATCTACAAAGACTCCTTCCTGCCAGGCCATGTTCTGATCCAGCAGGATTCCCACGGTCTTCCCCTCCTTCAGCAGGCGAAGAATTTGGCCCATGGCCTTCTGCTTGGGGATGGTTCCATTTCCGGTGCTGGTCCGCAGCCTTTCCACCATCCGGTCCAGGATAGGACTGTCCAAGGGGCGGAAGACCACGTGGCAGGGATGCTGGGAGAACAGGGGGAAGGCCGCAGCCATCCATTCCCAGTTTCCAAAATGGGCGGTGAGGAAGATAACTCCCCTCCCCTTCTCTTGGGCTCGGCGGAAATTCTCCATTCCCTCGAAGAAAACATGGCGCTGAACGTTCCTTTCGCCCAGCCGAGGAATAAAGAAAACCTCCGCTGCCACACGTCCCAGGTGGCTAAAGGCCAGTCGGATGATTTGCTCCCTTTCCCGGGGGTCTTTCTCCGGAAAGGCCAAGGCCAGGTTCCGTCGGGCGATTCGTCGGTGGCGGTCGTCGAGCAGGTAGAAAAGCCGACCCAGCCCTTCAAAAAAAAATATCCTCCAGGAAAGAGGAATCCAATTTACCGCGGAAAAAAAAAGTTCCATCAAGAGATCGGGTCCGGGCCTTTCTTTCCTTCCTCTCATGCTTTCAAGTCCAGCCGGTGGAAAAGAAATTCGGCAAAAAGGGATCGATCATTCCCCTGGAATTCATGACCGATAGCCAGGGTCCATAAGGGAAGAGAGCGGGGAGAAAAAAAACGCATCCGGGCCATATCTTTTTCTGTGGTGATCATGGCCTCCGCACCGGATCGCAGGGCCTCCCCGGAAAGACGCTCCAGGTCTGCAGAGCTATAAGGATGGTGATCGGGAAAAACTTCAAATTTCAGGACTTCCACCCCCAGGCTGGAAAGGGTCTTCTTGAAGGAAAAAGGCCGAGCCAGCCCGGCGAAAGCTAGGACTTTCTTCCCCTTTAAAACCAAAGAGTCCCTCCCCTTTTCCTCTCCCCATACCCTCACCCCCTGGGGCCGATAATGGGCACGGAAAAGGGGAACCCCTTCCGGAAAATTCATTAATCTTTTCCCCAAATTATTTATCATATCATCCTCTTCCCCCTTTGTCAAAATCAGCACATCGGCCCGCCCCATCTGGTTCAAGGGCTCCCTCAATTCTCCCCGCGGAAACAGTCTCCCGTTCCCAAAGGGATGAAGGGAATGAAGAAGAAGAATATTAATGTCCCTTTTCAGCCCCAGGTGCTGAAACCCGTCATCCAGGATTACCACCTGGGGTTTGAATCGATCCAGAGCGAATCGTCCCGAAATCCATCGCTTTTTCCCCACAACGATCGGAACTCCTTTAAGCTTCTCGGCCAGCAGAAAGGGTTCATCTCCCGCTTGAACGGCATCCAGGAGGGTTTTTTCTCCATCGGACACCACCCCATAAGGCCCAGCGTATTTTCCCTTGTAGCCCCGGGAAAGGACCACTGTCCGGTATCCCTTGTCTCGGATCATCTCCGCCAGAAGAATGACGAAGGGAGTCTTGCCCGTTCCCCCAAGGGTGATATTCCCCACGCTGATCACTTTGCAGGAAAGGGAGTGGGTTCGATAGATTCCTTTGCGGTAGAAAAAAATGCGGGTTCTGACCGCCCAGCCGTAAAGGAGGGCCAGGAGGGAAAGAGGGGCAAGCAGGACTTTTTGAAGCTGATTTTCTTTGGGATTGCTGATGAGGCGATGCAAGAAGCTTTTCAATTTGGCCCTTGACTTGTAGATTCGGTCTTTTCCCCCTCAATAAAGCGTGGGCGGTTTTTCTCCTTCAAGAGAAGCGGAGGGGATTGCCTCGGCTCCATCTTGGAACTGCAGCAGGTAAAGTTTCTTATATTCTCCATCCTTTTCCATCAGTTCTTCATGGGTCCCCACCTCAACAATCTCCCCGTTTGAAATGACCACAATTCGGTTTGCCTTCCGGATTGTGGAGAGACGATGGGCGATCACTAGCGTGGTCCGGCCCTCCATGAGGTATTCCAGGGCCTTCTGGACCTCGATCTCGGATTCGGAATCCAAAGATGAAGTGGCTTCGTCCAGGATCAGGATGGGGGCGTTTTTCAGGAGAGCCCGAGCAATGCTGATGCGCTGGCGTTCCCCCCCGGAAAGTTTTACCCCCTGTTCCCCGATGACCGTATCATATCCCCGGGGAAGGTTTTCGATGAACCCGTCGGCGAAAGCGGCCTGGGCCGCCTTCACAACCTCTTCAAGCGACTGGCCAACTTTCCCGTAAGCGATATTGTCCTTCACCGTCTCGTTGAAAAGGATGGTCTGCTGGGTGACGATGCCGATCATGGCCCTCAGGGACTCCACCCGGTAATCGCGGATATCCACGCCATCGATCAAAATTCTGCCCGCGGTTACGTCGTAAAAGCGGGGCAGCAGGTTGACCAGCGTAGTTTTACCCCCGCCGCTGGCTCCCACGAAGGCCACCATCTCTCCCACCTGGATGCGCAGGTTGATGTTCTTCAGGACCCAGTCCTCCTCGTACTTGAAAGAAACATCCTGATATTCGACCTCCCGGGAGACGCCGGGTAGAGCCCGCGCTTCCAGTTTGTCCTGAATCTCCGGAACACTGTCAAGAACCTCGAAGATCCGGGTTGCGGCGGCCAGCCCCTGCTGCACGGTATTGTTGACTCCGCTCAATCTTTTCACTGGTTCGTAGAGCATGAGCAGGGCCGCCAGGAAAGAAAAGAAGGTCCCCGGAGTGGCCCTCCCTTGGATCACGTTGTATCCTCCGTAGAAAACGATGCAGGCAATCCCCACCCCCCCCAGGAATTCCATGAGGGGATGGGAAATGGCCCTGACCCGGACGGATTTGATCTGGATTCCGAAGAGACGCTGGTTTTCCTTGGCGAAGCGCTTCCGTTCGTAGTTTTCCATGTTGAAGGCTTTTACGATCCGCGTTCCGGTTATGGTTTCGAGAAGGATGGTCGTGAGCTCGGCCATGGACGTCTGGCTGCGGGTGCTGTAGGACCTCAGCTTCCGGCCAAACTTGACGATGGGATAAACGGCCACCGGAAAAACGACCATGGCGATCAAGGCCAGCTTCCAGTCTCGGTAGAAGATGACCGCCACCAAGCCGATGACGGTGAAGACATCTTTCAAAAGACCGGTAACCGCATCGGTCACCGCTCCTTGGACCATGCCCACATCGTTCATGATGCGGGACATCAGAATTCCTGTAGGGTTCTTGGTGAAAAAGGAAAGGGATAAAGATTGAATGTGGCTGTAGACTTTCTCCCGAAGGTCGGCAATGATCTTCTGCCCCACATAGGACATCAGGAAAGCCTGGCCGTAATCGAAAACCCCTTTCAGGATGAAGATCCCGATGATGGCCAGGGGGATCCATTTCAACATGGACAGGTCTTTCTTGAAGAAGATTTCATCCAGCACCGGTTTTACCAGGTAGGCCGAACCGGCCGTCGCCGCAGAGACGAAGATCATGCAGACCATAGCCCCGGCCAGGTGTCTCCAATAGGGTTTGACGAATTCCAGAAGCCTTCGGTAGAGATTCATAAGAACAGCTTTCAGCTATCAGCTGTCAGCTAATAGCTATCAATGTTCTTGCATGAAGTCTGGTTTGAGCGGAGGGGATGGCTGAAAGCTGATCGCTGCCAGCTATCCGCTATCTTTCAATCATTTCCAGAGCTATTCGGGCTACCCTTTCAGCCGCCCCTGGAGCCCCCAGCTTTTGTTTGACTTCAGCAAGCCCCTCGATCATGCCCCTGCGGTAGGGCTCATCCTCCAGGATTTTTGAGGTTTCCTCTGCAATTCTCTCTCCCCTGGCCTCCTTTTGGATGAGCTCGGGGACCAGGGTTCGGCCGGCTACAATGTTCACCAGTCCGATCCACCCGACCCGAATCATCGCCCTCCCCACCCAGTAGCTGAGGGGGGAAACCTGGTAGGCGATCACCATGGGTTTGCCGAGGATGGCCGTCTCCAGCGTAGCCGTTCCTGAAGCGACCCACACCAGGTCGGCAGCCCTTATGGCCTGGTAGGTCATTCCTTCGACCACCTGGACCCTGACCCCGCCGGAAGGCAGCATATCTTCAACCTCCTTCCTTGTTATGGTGGGAGCCAGGGCCAACAGAAACCCGATTTCAGACCTCTTCCGGGCGATGATTTCCGCCGCCCGGACCATTTCCGGCAGGAGAACCTTTACCTCCTTATGCCGACTCCCCGGCAGCAGGGCGATCAGCGGATTTCCGCTCCATCCCTCATCCCCAGGAGGGGATGGATTTTCCACCTGTCCCAGAGTATCCATCAGGGGATGACCCACAAACTCCGCATTGAGGCCAGCCTCTTGGTAGAGGGCCACCTCGAAAGGAAAGATCACCGCCATCCGGCTTACCCGCTGGGCAATTTTTTGAATCCGTCCCGAACGCCAAGCCCAAACCTGGGGGCTGATGTAATAAAAAACCGGAACTCCCGCTTTTTTAGCGACCCCGGCAAGGCTCAGGTTGAAATCCGGGAAATCAATTAATATCAGGAGTCCGATTTCTTGGCTGCGGATCAGTTCCTTCAACTTCCGGTAGGCCCGGAGCAAATCTCCGAGCCGGCCCAGGACTTCGGTGATCCCCACCACGGCCAAACGGGAAGAATCAATCAGAATTTCGACTCCTGCCCGGCGCAGGTGATTCCCCCCCATTCCTACGATTCTGACTTGTGAGTCCAGCTGCCGAAGAGCCTCCACCACTTTGGAGCCATGGAGGTCTCCCGAAGCCTCTCCGGCTACGATCAGGATGTTCTTTTTCCCCGAGGCCAAGGTCGGGTCTTCCTTTTTTCGGGGGCCCCGCGGAACAAAGGGTCCGCCAGGCCGTATTTCACTCCGTAGAATGCTGCAATGGAGGGGATTTTCCGGATGTTTTCCTGAATCTGCTTGTTGATTCTCATGGCCATGTCCAGGGCATTTCTTCCGTCCTCCCCGGATACTGCCGGAGGCATCCGGGTCAAAGAGGAATGGAGGAAGGCTCGAATTTCCTTATCTAAGGCATCCCCCGGTTCCACTTCAATTTGCTCGGCCGAAATCTGAAATTTCCGGTTCTCTGGGCTGAAAGTCCGGTGGTACAGAGTGATCTCCTTGGAGCCATAATCCAGGGTCAGGTAGGTGTCCGGCTGGAAAATCCGGATGCGCCGCCGGTCCTCGAAGGAAATCCGACTGGCGGTGATATTGGCCACGCATCCGCCCTCAAATTCCACCCGGGTGTTCGCGATGTCCACCTTCTCCGAGAGCACGGGAATGCCAACGGCATGGATACTCCTGGCCGATGAACGGACAAAACTCAGGATTAAATCCAGGTCGTGAATCATCAGGTCCAGGACCACATCGACCTCCGTCCCCCGGCCGCGGAAAGGGGTCAGCCGGTGGGATTCGATAAAGATGGGGGCCTTGACTTTTTCCCGGGCGGCGAGGACGGCGGGGTTAAACCGTTCCACATGTCCCACCTGCAGGATTCTGCCCTTCTTTCTGGCCAGGCGGATCAAATCTTCCGCCTCCTGCAGTGTGGTGGTAATCGGTTTTTCTACCAGCACGTCACATCCGGCCTCCAAAAAGTCCCGGGCTATGGGGTAATGTTGATCGGTGGGCACAACTACGCTCACCGCATCCACCTTCCCCAGAAGGGCCCGGTGACTGGAAAAGGCTTCGGTCCGCGTCTTCTTCGCCCACTCCTTGGCCCTTTGGGGAATCACGTCAGCCAACCCCACGATTTGCGCCTCGGGGATAACTGCGTATTTCTCCGCGTGGAACCGGCCGAGGTACCCGATCCCTACGACTCCCACCCGGACTTTTCCTTTATGGGAACTTTTGAGGGTTTTCATATTCCGATGAGGCATAATCCCCTCTCGTCCGCCCGGCGGATCAATTCCTCCTTGTCCGCTATAATGGTCTTTCCCGCTTCCACTGCCAGGCAGGTAGCCCCGGCTTCGCCCAGAATCTGCAGGGTGGTGAGGCCGATCACCGGAAGGTCCAGCCGGCGGTCCTGAGTGGGTTTGCATATCTTCACGACCAAGACCTCGCCTTTTCCCAACCGGCCCCCCCGCCGGATGGTCTCGTCCGTTCCCTCGACGGCCTCCACGGCCAGAACCATCTGTTCCTTGACAACTATGCACTGGCCGATATCCAGGCGGCCGATCTTCTTGGCCATCTTCCAGCCGAAGGCAAGGTCTTTTCCCTCCCGTTCAGTAGGCTTCCGTCGAGTCCAGCATCCCTTTTCCGCCATAGCGCCCTTCAGAAAAGGGACAGGGCTGATCACCCGAATTTCCTCCTTTTCCAATTCCTCCGCCACAGCCCTCAGAATGGCGTCATCTTTCTTGTCCTTTAACCGAAGCAGGACCTGAATCGCCCGCTCATCGGGCTTGGGCTGGGAAAAGAAATGGGTCTTGGAAATCCCTCCGATGAAAACCGCCCGTTGGACCCCTTCCATTTTCAGAATATCGATGATCTTGCCCAGTTCTCCGATGTTCACCCAATGCAGGGAATCGACCTCCCCTTCCAAATCCTTCTCCGTCGTCTCCCGATGACCGATGGCTACCACCGGGCGTCCCGTGGCCCGGATCCCGGAAGCCAGTAGAAAGGGAAGCCTTCCGTTCCCGGCGATCAATCCGACGGCTTTTTTCATCGACAGACGCCCCGCTTGGAGCTTTTAAGAAAATCGAGCAGGTGTCGCACCTCCGGAAGGCCGGGAACCTCTTTCTCCACCTTATCCATGGCTTTGTTCAGGGTTAAGTGAGAGCGGAAGAGAATCCGGTAGGCCAATTTGAGAGCCGAGATCGTGGCCTCGGGAAAGTTATGGCGCTTCAGCCCAACGAGATTCACGCCGTAAAGCTTGGCCCGGTTTCCCGCGGCGATCAGGTAGGGAGGAACATCCTGGGGAACCCCCGAGGCCCCGCCAATGAGGGCGTAGCATCCCACCCGGGCAAACTGATGGATGGCCACCAACCCTCCCACGATGGCAAAGTCTTCCACCTGGATGTGCCCGGCCAGGGTTGAACTGTTGGCCATAATCACCTGGTTTCCGATCCTGCAATCATGGGCAATGTGGGAGTAGGCCATGATCAAGTTCTTGTTCCCGAGCAAGGTCTCCCCTCCGCCTTCGGGCGTCCCCCGGTTGATGGTCACAAACTCCCGTACCTGGTTATCGTTCCCGATGGTCAACCGGGTCGGCTCGCCCTTGTATCGCACGGCCTGAGGAGCGGCCCCCACGGAAACAAAGGGGAAGAGATGGCACCGATCCCCGATTTTCGTCCACCCTTCGGCCACCACATGAGACTCCAGGATGGTATCTCTCCCGATTTGTACATTTTCCCCGACGATACAGTAGGGCCCGATCTTGACCCCGGAGGCCAGTTGGGCTTTGGAGTGGACAATGGCTGTTGGATGGACTTCCAATTGGGTCTCCTTATTAGGATGGCAATCCTCGTTTCGCTCTAAACGGTCAGCAAATACGCTTTTCAGAAAAAACAATAAATCATTCGAACTCTAGTCTCTTCCTGATCGCTGATAGCTGATTCCATCCTGAGGGCCTGGGTCTATTTGCCCTTCTGCAAATTGGCCTGTTTGATCACTTCTTCGGTCAGGTCCAGGGTCTTGGATATGAAGAGGATCGCGGGCTGATTGGCCTCCAGAATCAATGTATATTTTCCATCTTCGGCCAACTTCTGGGCGATCCTGGCCAGGTCCCGCAAAACTTTATCCGAAAATTCCCGATCCTTTCGGCGAAGGTCCTCCTCGAAGTCCCGTTGCATTCTCTGGACCTCCCGGGTCTTGTCCTGGAATTCCTTTTCTTTTTCCCGGCGCACGGTCTCATTCATGACCGAGCCGCGTCTCTCCAGGTCCTCCCGCATCTTATTGAGCTCTTTCTGCTTAGCCTCCATCGTTTTCTGTATCTTTTCCACTTCCCCGGTGATGGCCTTTTTCGCTTCCTGGCCCGCATCACATAGATTCAAAGCTCGCTGCATGTCCACATACCCGATTTTTAAGGGCTCCTCCGCCCAGCCCAAGCCAGTCAGAAGCATTCCCAAGCCCAAGACGCCCAAAAGAACCCCGATCGTTTTCATCCTTTTCTCCTTAAAGATTGTTTTTCTTTCATGACCCCCCCATTGTAACGCAGATCTCTGACTCTGTGAATTTAGAAGAACCCCCCCATGGTGAAATCCCAGGCGCTCGACGATTCTCCTGGTTTGGGCTTTAGGTTGTATCCCCATTCCAGCCGCAGGGGGCCCATCGGGGACATCCATCGGAAGCCGAATCCCACACTCGTTCGCAGCTCATCCAGATGGTATGGGTCCCCTTTGGCCCAGGAATTGCCCGCATCGAAGAAGATCAGTCCCTTGAGTTTGATCTCCTTGACGATGGGATAGATCATTTCAAAGTTGAAGAGAAGCTCCTTGTCGCCCCCGATGACTTCCCCATTGGCGGCGGTGGGGCCGATGCTCCAGGTTTTGAAACCCCGCACCGTGTAGATTCCTCCCAGCCGAAACAGCTCATATAGGGGGACGTGATCCCCGGTAATGTACCCGACCACCCCCCGGGCGGAAAAGGTAAGACTGTAAAAGGGGGTTGCGAACCAGGCCGAACTAAAGATATATCGAATGAATTCGTTGCTTCCCCCGAGAAACCCGCCGGCGTACTCCATGGAAAGAGTGTTATCCGATCCCTGGGTGGGATCAATGTA
>DASPRR010000177.1:0-5951 GCA_035624375.1 Thermodesulfobacteriota bacterium
GTGCATGAAATGGGATGAAAAGGCCCAGAGTCTGACCATCGAGGATGCCGACTGCAACCGCTGCATGCACTGCATCAACCTGATGCCCAAAGCCCTCCGCCAGGGAAAAGAAAAGGGGGCAACCCTTTTGATCGGCGGCAAGGCGCCCATCCTGCAGGGCGCCCTGCTTTCCACGGTGATCGTTCCTTTCATGAAGATGGAGCCGCCGTACAATGAATTGAAAGAGCTGATCAGCAAGATCCAAGACTGGTGGGATGAAAACGCAAAATCCCGCGAGAGGATCGGGGAGCTGATCAACCGGGTGGGGATGCGGACTTTCCTCAAGGTTATCGGACTGAAGCCGGTGCCCCAGATGGTGAAAAATCCGCGGTCCAACCCCTACGTGTTCTTCTGGCCGGAAGAAATCAAGAAGGGAGGAAAATAACCATGGCCAAGACCGACATCGGGCCCCCTGACTATAAAAAAATGCTGCCCCCCGTGATTCAGAAGAATTACGGCAAGTGGAAGTACCACGAAATCCTCAAGCCCGGCCTGCTGAAACACGTGGCCGAGTCGGGAGAGGAACTCTACAGCGTAAGAGCGGGTTCCCCCCGGCTGCTGAGCACCGATCATATCCGGGAAATCTGCGATATCGCCGAGAAATACTGCGACGGCTATCTCCGCTTCACCAGCCGGCACAACATCGAGTTCCTCCTGACGGACAAGAGCAAGGTGGAACCCTTGATCGCCGACCTGAAGAAGAAGAATTATCCCGTAGGCGGGACCGGCCATTCGGTGACCAATATCGTCCACACTCAGGGCTGGGTTCACTGCCACACTCCGGCCACGGATGCTTCCGGCCCGGTGAAAGCGGTCATGGACGAGCTGATCGGCTACTTCGAGTCCATGACCCTTCCCTCCCAGGTGCGGATCGCGCTGGCCTGCTGCCTGAACATGTGTGGAGCCGTGCACTGCTCGGACATCGCCATCCTGGGGATCCACCGGACCGTTCCCAAGCCCGACCACAACCGGGTTCCCAACGTGTGCGAGATTCCCACCACCGTGGCGGCCTGCCCCACCGGGGCGATCCGTCCCGACCCCAAGACCAAGAGCGTGACCATCAACGAAGAGAAGTGCATGTATTGCGGCAACTGTTACACGGTCTGCCCGGCCCTGCCCCTGGCAGACCCGGATAACGACGGCATTTCCATCTGGGTCGGAGGCAAGGTGTCCAACGCGCGGAGCGCACCTATGTTCTCCAAGTTAGCCATTCCTTTTCTGCCCAACAATCCGCCGCGTTGGCCGGAGACCGTGGAAGCGGTGAAGAAGATCGTTGAGACCTACGCGAAAAATGCGCGGAAACACGAGCGCATCGGGGAGTGGATCGAAAGGGTCGGTTGGGAGAGGTTCTTCCGCCTGACCGGGATTGAGTTCACCGACAAACACATCGATGATTTCACCATGGCTCCGGGGACCTATCGGACCACCACCCAGTTCAAGTGGGGTTGATGATGAACGCCGAAACGAAAACGAAGGTCCTGGAATGGTTCCAGGATAAATCCAAAGGGGAGAAGAAGAAGTTCTACATCAAGGACGTGGTCAAGGGGCTCCCCCAGGAAGACCGCCACGCCATACAGGATGTGGTGAAGGAACTTCTGGATGAGGGGACCCTGAAGTACTGGTCCAGCGGCAGCACGACCTACCTCATGCTGGCCGAGTATTTCCCCAAAGAAGAATAGCCTGAGGCCATGGCCGGGTTTCTTTCTCGGTTGGTTATGGCGGCATTGCGGGGGGGAGCGGGGAAGACCACGCTTTCCCTCGGTATGATTGCCGCCTGGAAGAGACTTGGCCGAAACGTGGCCGCCTTTAAGAAAGGGCCGGATTTCATCGATTCGGCCTGGCTGTCGCTGGCCGCGCAGCGACCCTGCCGAAACCTGGATACCTTCCTCCTGGGGCCCAAGAAAGTCCAGCAGTCCTTCGGGCGGAATGCCGAATCCCGGGGAATATCCTTGATCGAAGGAAACCGGGGTCTCTACGACGGAATGGACTCTCGGGGCACACAGAGCACGGCGGAGCTGGCCAAGCTGCTGAAGGCTCCGGTGGTGCTGGTCCTGGACTGCGCCAAGGTAACCCGGACCCTGGCGGCCATGGTCCTGGGATGCCAGAGGATGGACCCCGAAGTGGACATTCGCGGAGTCATCCTGAACCAGGTGGCGCGCAGCCGTCATGAAAAAATTCTGCGGGCATCCATCGAGGAAACCTGTGGACTCCCGGTTCTAGGGGCCGTGCCCAGGATGGACGATTTTCCGTTTCCCGAAAGGCATCTGGGCTTAATCCCTCCCCAGGAACACCAATGGGTTTCCCGGGCCCTGGAGAGAGCAGCGGAAGTCGCCGAAAAATATTTGGACTTGGAACCGCTCTGGAAGATTGCGGAAACCGCTCCTCCGTTCTGCTGGAAACCGGAAGAAAAAAGACCGATCCTGAAGGCTGCAGGGAACCAGCCAGAGATCGGGATCATGAAAGACTCGGCCTTCCAGTTTTATTACCCGGAGAACCTCCAAGCCCTCGCCGACCGGGGAGCCCGGCTGATTGAAATCAGCGCCGTCCGGGAGAAAACCTTGCCGTCGCTGGATGCGCTTTACATTGGCGGAGGATTTCCGGAGACGCACGCCGAGCAGTTGGCGGATAACCTCTCTTTCCGCCAATCTTTGCGGGAGGCAATCGAGAACGGGTTGCCGGTTTATGCGGAGTGCGGCGGGCTCATGTACCTGGGAGAGAGCCTGGCTATGGATACCCGGATTTTTCCGATGGCCGGAGTCCTGCCCGTGAGCTTCTCCATGGAAAAGCGGCCGCAGGGGCACGGTTACACCCTTTTGGAAGTGGAAAGGGAAAATCCCTTCTACGCTGTCGGCCGGGTTCTGAAGGGTCATGAGTTTCATTATTCCCGGGTTCGGTCCCTGGAGGAGGGCCGGATTCATTTTGCCTTCCGGGTCAAACGGGGCACGGGGATAAAGGAAAATCAAGACGGCCTCTGGTACAAGAATGTCTTGGCTACCTATTCTCATGTCCACGCCCTGGGCTGCGAAGAATGGGCGGATGGGCTGATTCGAAAAGCGATGGAGAGCCGATCCGGCTATTCCATGGCGGCGGTCTGAGATGGAAGACCTGAAGATGGCCGCAGCGGTCATGCGCTCTGTCACGGGCGGGAACGCGGAGAACCTGGCCAGGATGGAGGTCCTGGTCCGGGAAGCGTCCCGCCGGGGAGCGCACGTGGTCTGCTTCCCGGAAATGAATATCAGCGGCTATGGACTCAGGCAGGAGATGAGGTCTTTTGCCGAATCCATACCCGGGCCTTCCACCGAAGCCATTCTGAAAATGGCCAGAGAATATGATATTGTGATCCTGGCGGGGCTGGCGGAGAAGGCAGAAAAGGATCGGTATTTCATCAGCCATTACGCCGCCGGGCCGGAGGGGCTGATCGGGATTTACCGAAAGATTCACCTGGGTCCTCCGGAAGAGGGGGTCTTTCAAGCCGGGTCGGAGTGTCCGGTTTTTTCTTGCAGCAGGGCCCGATTCGGAATCGAACTCTGTTTTGACGGCCACTTCCCCGAGCTCAGTACCCTGCTTGCTCTTAAGGGGGCGGAGGTCATCTTTATTCCCCACGCGTCTCCGCGGGAGTCTTCAGCCGAGAAGAAAGGGCGATGGATGCGTTATCTGCCGGCAAGAGCTTATGACAACAGCGTTTTCCTTGTAGCCTGTAATTTGCTGGGAGAGACCGAGTCCGGCTTTGTTTTTTCGGGCAGCGCCTTCATCCTGGACCCCAAGGGGGAAGTGCTGGCGGAGAGTCAGAACGGGGGAGAAGGGATCATTCTCGCCGAGCTCAAGAGCGATACGCTCCGCAGAGTAAAAGAGAATTCGAAGGGATTCTTCTTAGGACGAAGACGCCCGGAAATATACAACAAACTGGCATAGAGCAAAGGCCAATTAACAATGATCAATGAGCATTGACCATTGGCTATTGATCATTGATCATTGAGTATACACTCTCTCCTTCTTCTCCGGGGCGGAGGAATCGAAGGGGTGTCATACTAAAAATATCAACTAAGGAGGAACAAGGATGCCGACCGTCAATCTGGCAGGGAAAGCTTACGAAGTAGATGAAGATGGTTTCTTGCAGGAACTGGACAAATGGAATGCGGATTTCGCCAGTGCATACGCCAAGGAGGAGGGAATCGAGGGGATTTTGACCGAAGAGCACTGGAAAGTCATCAACTACTTGAGGGAATATTACGCCAAGTTCGGCATCGCCCCCATGATCCGCAAGCTCTGTAAAGACACGGGGTTCGACCTGAAAAAGATCTACGATCTCTTCCCCTCCGGCCCAGCCAAGGGAGCCTGCAAACTGGCTGGCTTGGCCAAGCCGACAGGGTGCGTGTGAGGAATTGGCCCGGAAGGGCCAAATGACTCTGAGTTATTGGTTCGAAGTAGAGGCGGGTTTGAAACCCACCGATACAGCATTTGCAGGGGCACGCCGCAGCGTGCCCCCGCGCATAGGTTGCCAGAAAAGCAATTCCCCCGTCTTATTTAAGAGAATATCCAGTTTTTAGTTTCCGGCTGCCAGGTTTTGGTTTCCGACCGGCAACGGGGAACCAGGAACGGACAATGTGAGCCGCTCCAGCCCATTTTCGTCGCTTTTTACTTAAGGCACTTAAGCTCACTTAAGTACACTTGAGACACTTTTCACATGGACCTCATCACCCTGAAACACGAAAAAGGTCTTTGCTTTTCCGTTCAGGTCCGAGGGCACAGGTTCCTTGTGGATATGCCCAGGGAATCGAAGGGCCAGGACCAGGGACCTTCCCCCTCCGACCTGCTGGCCGCCTCCCTGGGGGCCTGTATGGGCATGCATATGGCCCTCTACAGCCAGACCGCTGGTCTCTCCTGCGAGGGGATGGAGATGAACCTGGTTTACAACTTGGTGGAAGAACAGGGTCGAAAAAGGATCCATACCGTCACCATAGATGTAGCCCTTCCTAAGGATCCCGGCGAGCGGAGCGCAGCGCTTCTGCGGGCAGCTCAAAACTGCATCGTCCGGAACACCCTGGAGAAGGGGCCGGTGATCGATGTGGAGATAACCACGAAATACAGTTCGGAGTAATATAGTTCGAAGTTCGGAAAGAAACAGCCTCTATCGAATCACCAGGAATGGCTCGATTTGAATGCACGAATCAACCATCTATCTCTCCTGGGCATCAACCTTTACTCCGAGTGCCGGGAGAAAGTGAATCAGCTAAGGATCAGGGATTGGGGAAAAAGGGCAGGAGCGGATCAAGATCGGAGGGTTGAAGTCTGAATCTCGGAGTTTCTCTCGCTGCCGTTATCCTTCTTTCTCTAATTGCTCTTGGCGGAGCGGGCGGGATAGGGGCCTATTCTCTTTTCGGAATCGTCATCCCCTATGCGGCTTTCATCGTCTTTCTGGCGGGGGTGACGTATCGGGTCACGGTCTGGGCCAAGTCCCCGGTCCCTTTCCGCATCCCCACCACCTGCGGGCAGCAGAAATCCCTGCCCTGGATCAAATCCAGACCATTGGAGAGCCCTCACAGCACGACAGGAGTCATTGGAAGGATGATTTTGGAGGTACTCCTGTTCCGCTCCCTTTTCCGGAACTCCAAGGTCGAGCTGAGAGAAGGAAACCCGATGTACGGGGGGGCGAAATGGCTCTGGCTGGCAGGGCTTGCCTTCCATTGGTCTTTTCTCATCATCGTCTTCCGCCATCTTCGTTTTTTCTTCGAACCTGTTCCCGGCTGCGTGAATCTTCTGGCAACTCTCGACGGGTTATTTGAAATCGGGGTACCAAATCTTTTTTTGACGGATGGCCTGCTCCTGGGTTCGGTTACTTACCTTTTCCTGCGGAGAGTGGCCATCCCTTATCTGAGGTACATCTCCCTTCCGGCGGATTATTTCCCGCTTCT
>DASPRR010000603.1:0-11004 GCA_035624375.1 Thermodesulfobacteriota bacterium
TCGCTTCCCTTTTTCAGGCTTCCCGCCCCGAAGGTCCCAAGAAGGATGAAAAGGATCAAACAGCTGTAGAAGATTGATTTCCCATTACCCCGTTTTCCCTTTAGCCAGAGAAAATCGCGGAGCCATTTCTTCCTTCCTGGATTCTCCGTGATTTCCCTCATCTCCAGAGCCTCTTGCAAAAGCCGCATACTCCGTCATTCCGGCGAAAGCCGGAATCCAGAATTCTTTGAAAATCCTGGATTCCGGGTCGCGCTTCCCTTGCCCGGAATGACAACTTCTCCTGTTTTCGAGAGTTTCGCAAGAACCTCTCCATTCTCCGCTTTCGTGCCCCAGAAAGGGGTCTCGCGATGGGGAAAAAGAAAAATTAAAGAGCCATCCTCCCGATTATCCTGATAACCGATCAAAATTACATGAGTATTTTAGCATATCGTAAAGATATTTCATAATGCAAGCTTTATGCCAGTTAAGACGAGGCTCTTTCGAGTCAGTTTGTGCCCGGGGAGGGTTTAAAAGTACTTTTTGCAGCCATCGGCAATTCCCTCCTTTCAAGAAAGGGAGGACTGGAGAGATTGGGGGGACTTTACCGTTCGGCGCATCTTTTCCATCTCTCGCTGAAAGGCTTCGAGGGCCGCGGGGAATGGAGAGAGAACTCTTCGGATGACTCCCTGGGAGAAGGAAATAGAGAGACCATAATTGGTGATCGGGACTTTTGTTTCCCTGGCCTTCTGGATTCTGGTCAGCATTTCTCTGCGGGTCAGCATGCAACCGCCGCAGTGGATGATCAGTTTGTATTCTTGCAGATGGTCCGGATAATCCCGCCCGGAAAACACATCGATCCGAAGGTCCCCGCCGACATACTGCCTGATCCATCGAGGAATTTTGACTCGCCCGATGTCGTCTTCAATGGCGTGATGGGTGCAGGCCTCGGCAATCAGCACTCGATCCCCGGGCTTCAGGGTTTCGATGATCGCCGCTCCCCGGGCGAGCTCCACCAGGTCTCCCTTGTTTCGGGCAAAGAGGATGGAGAAAGTGGTGCAGGCAATTCCCTCCGGCGTGTCGGCAACCATTTTCAAAACCACCTGGGAGTCACAAATGACCAGGTGGGGATGGCTTTTCAGATTGGCCAGGGAATGGGCGTATTCTCTTTCTTTGACCACCATAACCGAAGCATCAAAATCGAGAGCTTCCCGGATGGTCTGGACCTGGGGAAGGATCAACCGCCCTTTGGGGGCCTGGAGGTCAATGGGGACAATCAAGACCGCCAGCCCTGCCTCGGGAAGGAGGTCTCCCACCAAAGGAGGAGGTTTCAGAAAATCATCGGGGCAGACCTCGATGAGGAATTTCTTATACTGGTTGAGGATCGGGTCCCGGTGTTCAAAGTCCACGCTGGAGCACAAGAGAACCCGGGAGGTTTTGGAGTGCAGTTCACCCATGAATTCCGGTGAAGAAATTCCCAGGTCGATCTTATTGACTACCAGGATCGTCGGTATCTCCCTCTTCTTGGCCTCTTCGAGAGTCTTTTCTTCATAGTCGGTCCAGGTATTCGGCTCGACCACCAGCGTGATGATATCCGACCGGTCGAAGATTTTGAGCGTCTTTCTCAGGCGTGCCTCCGCCAGGACCGACCGGTCATCGAGGCCCGCCGTATCCAGGAAGACGACCGGGCCCAGGGGCAGAAGCTCCATGGATTTTTCCACCACGTCCGTAGTGGTCCCGGCAACGGGCGAGGTGATGGCCACATCCTGCCCGGCCACCAGGTTCAGGAAGCTGGACTTTCCCACGTTGGTCCGGCCGAAGAGACCGATCTGCAACCGCAGGGATTTAGGCGTTTTCTTCATCTTCCCGATACCCCAGGGAAATCAACCTTTCGGGGGAAAGAGCTCTCTCCACCATTTCCATCCCCAGTTTCTCCTGGAGGAATTCCCGGACGTTCTTCCTTCCCGAAGCCCGGAACGCTTGAAGGAGTTCGCTTGCCCGGTCATACCCGATATGGGGAAGGAAAGCGGTCACGATCATCGGGCTGCGGTCAAAGCTTTCCCGGCACCTGGTTTCGTTTGCCGTGATCCCGTCTGCGTGCCGGGCCAAGACTTCGTCCGTCCGGATGAGGAGGTCCAGGGATTCGAGGAGCGAATGGGCCAGGAGGGGCAGAAATTCATTGATCTGCAATGTGCTCCGGGAACAGGCTTCCGCGATCAGGAAGTCGTTGGCCATCACCCTCAGGGCCACCTGCATAACCGCCTCCAGCACCACCGGGTTGACCTTTCCGGGCATGATCGAAGACCCGGGCTGCAGCTTGGGAAGCTCGATTTCGCCGAAGAGATGGAGCAGCCTCAAGTCATTGGCGATCTTGCCCAAGCTCGAGGCATGCGCCTTCAGGATCCCGGAAACTTCCACAAAGGGGTCGGTGTTTGCCGTCGCATCCAGGAGGTTTTCTCCCCGGGAGAGGCCAAGCCCGGTGACCTCCCGCAGTTTTTCAACGGCTAAGAAAATGTAGCTCCGGGGGGCGTTCAAGCCGGTTCCCACGGCCGTGCCTCCCAGGTTGACGACCCGGAGCCTTTCCTCGCATTTGAACGTCCTCCATCGGTCCCGGGCCATCGCCTCGCCGAAGGCGGAAAACTCTGCGCCCAAGGTGATGGGCACCGCTTCCTGGAGTTCGGTCTTGGCTACCTTTACAATCCTGGCAAACTCCTTTTCCTTCCTCTGAAACGAACCCTGAACCCGGGCGATGGTCTGGCTCAGTTCCCGGAGGAGAAGGATGGCCGATACCTTTACGGCTGTGGGGTAGACATCGTTGGTGGACTGGTGCAGATTCACATCCTCGATGGGGTGGACCATCGAGTGGTCACCCCTCTCTCCTCCCAGCAATTCTACAGCCCGGTTGGCCACCACTTCATTCATATTCATGTTGCTGGAAGTCCCCGCTCCGCCTTGGAGAGCGTCAACGGGAAATTGATCATAGAGCTTTCCTTCGATCACCTCTTCACAGGCCGCAAGGATGGCCTTCCCTTTCCTTTCGTCCAAATACCCCAGTTCCAGATTGGCCAAGCCGCAGGCTTTCTTTACCGTGGCCAGAGACCTTATCAGCGAAGGATTTACCCGCGATCCGCTGAAGGGAAAGTTTTCCAAGGCCCGCTGGGTATGGATGCCCCAGTAGGCCTCCCCCGGAACCTCCTTTTCTCCCAAGAAATCCTTTTCCCTGCGGTATTTCAAATCGATGATTGTCCCTTGTGCGTTGCCGGTTACTGGTTGCTCATTGCTCGATGCTGGTTGCGGGGCGCTTCGTCCTTCTTGGGAGACTCGGGGTCACCCGATTGGGCTCCAGTCTCCATGCCTTCCGTCAAATCCTTACCCGAAATATGTGTCCTCCCGGACTTCTACCCTCTTCCCTTTCAGTTTTTCCATCACCTCTTCCTTGTCCAAGGCAAAAAGGGGGCTGATCTCCACTCGGGCTCCGGGGGAAACCTGGGCTCCTGCCTCGATCAGCCATTGGGTGAAAAGGTTCGTCATGGCCTGCCGGGCAGTGTCTGGAGAATCAGCGCCGGTTTGGTTCTTTACCGGTGCAAATTCCTCTTCCCGGGCAACCTCCATGCAGGCGCTTTTTTGCGCCAGGGGAATGGAGTCGAAGACAAAGGTTTCAAATTTCAGGCCCTTCATCCTTTCGCTCCTGCCCCCCGGTCGCAGGCCTTCCACTTCCTTGATCGCCCGGTGATAAGGAAGGGCAAACCCCTCCCGGTTCATCCGTTCCGCGAAGGAGAGGGAGATCATATGAATGGCGATATTCCCCGCCCAATAGCGAATGTTTCCTCTCTCATCGAGAGACCGGTAATCATCCGGAGAAAAGTCACTGTATTCAATGATGGCCGGTTTGCCGTTCACCCTTCCATAGATTCCCACCTTCTCTTCCAGGTCCCGACGTCGGACAACCTTGGTGGAAATATCGGCTTTTTCCTGCCGATGAACTCCGATAAAAGCCGGATCGGCGATCTTCGCCAGGGGATTGTCCACTTGGCAATAAAATATTTCGGAGACCCCCTGCCCTTTCAACCATCCGGTTAGCCCGGATTCGTAGAGGGCTTTCAGAGACCCCCCGTGGCCGTCCGGATTGGCCAAGAGATTCTCCGCATCTTTGAGAATGAGTTCTCCAGCAGGGGTCAAGGTCGGGAGCATCCCCTGGCTGAAAAAATGGACCTGGTTCCTGTTCAGGCTGAAAAAGCCGTGGGCTTCGAAGAAGGCTTGGGTTTCTTCGTGGTTCTCCTGACTGGTCATGATCAGGAGCGGAAGAGCCGCTTGGTATCGGTTCGAAATAGCCCGGATCGATTCGGCGAAGACCTGAAACAAGGTTTTCCTCTTTATAGAGGAAATAGGAAGACTCCCCTTGGGACCCGGAAATCCCAGTCGAGTCCCCTGCCCTCCGGCCACAATCAGAACGGCAACCTGATTCCTGCGGATCAAGGATTCGCCAAGCTTCACAGCCTCTTTCCGTTGATGAACCTCTCCCGCAGTCTTGGGGATGGGGATGATGAAAGCCGGTTCAATCTGGGAGGGAAGAAAACCCGAGTTCTTTTGCCGGGAAAACTCCTTGTAGAGCTTGAAGGCCAAGGAGAAATCAAGCTGGGCCAAACCCTTGACAAAAGCTTGCCGCTTCACTGGGTTTAACCCCTGATAGTGGTCCAGGATATGATTTTGACCATGCTCTTTCAGCAGGTCCAGGAAGGGTTGGGGGTTCATTTTTCTTCCTTGGATGGGTCTTTATCTTTCCGAGCTAATTATAAAATTGAAATGATTTGGGGTCGAGAAAAAAGTGAAAGGGGCTGCAATTCAGACTGTAAGAAAGGAACGGAGGGGGAGGATCAGAGACCGGAGATTTCTCGAGCAGCGGCTTCTATCCTCTCTTAGGCTTCTTAATGCTTTTCTCCAAGTACATAAGCTTGTCCGCGCGGGCCAGGAGTTCATCGATGTCTTCCGGCTTTTCAGGATCATACTGGACAAAGCCCATGCTGAAGGATAGGCGATAGGGCCTTGCCGATTCTTTTCCGGGGGAGCGGGGTTCTTGTCGAAGGCGCGACCTGATTTTAGAAAAATCGGCCGCTCCCTCTTCCAGCCCCAGGACGGCGAACTCGTCTCCCCCCAAGCGAGCCACCAGGTCGGAAGCCCGAAACGTGCTGCTCATGATTTCCGCCATTTCCTTCAAAGCCCGATCCCCTTCTTCGTGGCCCAGGGTGTCGTTGATCCACTTCAGGTTATCCATGTCCGAATAGATGAGCAAGAGCCTCTTCTTAAGCCGAAAGGCGATTTTTATCTGTTGCCGAGCCAAGGTTAGGAATCCGCGACGGTTGTACAGCCCGGTGAGCTCGTCGGTGAGAGACAGGGACTTGAGTTCGGCCTTGATCCTCTGGCGTTCGATGGCGTACCGGATGGAGCGGGCCAGGACGTTGGCATCGAAATTTCCCTTCACCAGATAATCCTGTGCCCCTTGCTGCACGGTTTTGATAGCCATCTCCTCATCCGCCAGGCCGCTCAGGACGATGATCGGGATATCGGGATACTGCATGTAGGCCATTTCGAAGGTGCCAAGTCCCAGGGAATCTGGAAGCCCCAGGTCCAGCAATACCAGATCGACTCCCCCGCGGGAGAGGCGCTCCAGCCCCCTGGAAAGCGTTTCCGCTCGCTCAACCATGCATGGGAAACTTCTGATCTCCCCCAGAACCGCCATCGTGAGTTCGGCGTCATATGGGTCATCCTCGATCAAAAGAACGGCCGTGGGGGTCTCTTTTCCTTGTCCGGGCATAGAACGACCTCCTCTCGAACAAGACACAGACTACATGATTACTATAAATTCCTGGAGTTTTCAACCGGCCCTGGTTCTTGCCCACCCCCAGTTTTTCGTGCTTGTTGGGGTTCAGGGTGGAGGAATTTGGATTATCAGACTCGGCGGGTGCTTATCCTTCCATGAGACTCCTCCCCATGCTCCGCAGGGAGAGGCCTGAGAGGAGATCCCTCCAAGCAGAAAAGAGAGCCAAAGCATGTTTCCCTCTCACCCCCCCCAGGACAGGCCCGATCCAATGAAAGAACCACCGCCTCAGGATGATGATCCAAATTTCTCCGCCCTGAACCCCATGCGATCCTCCCCTCCTTTCCCAAGGTCGTATTTTCGAAGGACTCTTTTTCGAGAACTGGGGGTGGGCAAGGGCCCTGGCTTGTCCCTAATCCGCCCATGGATGCTCGGGGATATGTCATTTTTTTGTCCATTTCTTTTCCGGAAAAGAGGCAGAGCCGGGTTCCGCTCCTCTTGGCAGGTATTCTTTTCTTATTGCCGGTGGGTTTGATAAATGGTTATATCGAAAGGAACATAAACCCTGCAATTCTTTGCCCATTTAACCGATTAAGCATTTTCCCAGAAAATTTGGCATGAAATCTGCTATTATAGGACTAAGCCGAGCGTGGGGGTTTATTTCCCTATTCGGATATTATAGTTTTCTCCTTTTTTCTCTCCTTGCCTGGAGACGGGCAGGGATTGAGGGGTGTCTTCTGATGTACCTCGAATTTTACGGCTTTCGGGAAAACCCTTTTAATTTGACTCCCGATCCTCGTTTTGTCTTTCTGAGCAAGACTCACCGGGAAGCGTTTGCCCACCTTCTGTACGGCATCCAAAATCGCGCGGGATTCATCGCCCTTACGGGAGAGGTTGGGTCGGGGAAAACCACGGTTTTGCGCACTTTCCTGAGTAATCTTGACGCGGATCATTACCGCACGGCATTGATCTTCAATCCCCTTCAATCTCCCGGTGATCTGCTTCAAAGCATAAATCGGGAACTTGGGATCCCGCCCCCCACTTCCCTGGGGGAGAGCCCCCTGGACGCCCTGAACCAGTTTCTTCTCCGAGAGAATGCCTCGGGCCGCACCGTTGTCCTGGTCGTCGACGAGTCGCAAGACCTCGAACCGGCGGCGCTCGAGCAGGTCCGCTTGGTCTCCAACCTGGAGACAGACCGGGCAAAGCTCATCCAAATCGTCCTTGCCGGGCAGCCGGAACTCGCGCAGATGCTTAGGCGGAAAGAAATACGCCAGCTCAGCCAGCGCATCATCGTGGCTTACCACCTGCAGCCTATGGATTTCCAGGATACCGTCCATTACATCATGCACCGGCTCAAGGTGGCCGGAGCAAGGGGTGGGACTTTCTTTTCAAAATGGGCTCTGAAGCGGATTTATCGGTATTCCGGGGGACTTCCAAGGCTCATCAATGCAGCCTGCGACCGGGCTCTTTTGGTCGGATTCACCCTGGAAGCATCCAAGATCACCTCCCGCCTTGCCGCCGAGGCGATCAAAGATTTAAAAAAAGAAACAGCCTTCTACTCTCGGAAAGGACGCATGGTTCTGATTCCCCTCTTTGTATTTCTGGGGGTCGTCCTGGCCGCGGGATTGTATCTTGCCGGTCTTGGCTCCTCTGATCCGGCCTATTACTTAAACCGCCTTTGGGGAAAGGGGGGGCCGCAGGGAGAAGCGCATCTTGGTGCCCAGGAAGAACCTTCCCGTGCCACAGCGGCTGAACTCGCCAGCGTTTCCGATTCCGTGGCCACCCGGGAAGAATTCTTCCGTGCCATGGTGTCTGAACTCGGCAGCATTTCAGAATCGGAAAGTGCCCGTAGGTCTTTTAATACGCTGGCCGGCCTCTGGAATGCGAAGCCCATCCCGGAAACGACTCCCTGGAAATCGTCCGATGGAATGGAACGGGCCGCCCTGGATCGGAATCTCCTTTTGTATCGGTTTTCCGGGAACTTGGGCGCCCTGCTGCGCATCGATTATCCGGCGGCCCTTGAACTGGCCCTCCCCGGTGTGGAGGGGAAACGCTTCCTTTCGCTGGTAGGCATGGAGGATGAACAAATCAAGATCGAGCCGCCCGTAGGAGGGAGAAGTTCCCTGGCTTTCAGTGAAGTGGAGAGGTACTGGTCCGGGCACGGATTTCTCCTCTGGAAAGACTCCCTTAACCTCCTGGCCAAGGTGTCCTCGGGGTCAAGGGGGGAGTCCGTCAAACGGTTTCAGGACCTCCTCCGAGAAACAGGGGTGTATCGGCAACCCTTGACGGGTATCTACGGTAACGAAACCCTTTCGGCAGTGAAAGAGTTCCAGTCCTCCAAGGGAATTGAAAAGGACGGTATCGTAGGTCGTCAAACCCTGATGCACCTGTATCGTTCCCTCGACCGCTTCGGAGTTCCAAGTCTCAGTGCAGGAAGAAAATGAGCCTGATCCTCGACGCCCTGAGAAAACTTGACCGTCAAAAATCCTTAAACCGGAAGGGAACGGTTGACCTTGCCGCTTCCATCCTTAGCCCGGATGCTTCGCCTCCCCGAAAAAAATGGAGGTTCTATTTAGTTGCTGTCTCTCTCACCGCCGTGGTCACAGCGTCGATCACCTACCTGGCGGTTGTGGGGTCCGGGTCTCGGGAGAAATCGGCATCTCTTCCATCCGCAAAATTATCCCCTTCCAGCGAGCAGGTAACCCCTGCTACCCGTGAGCCCGAGCCCTTTTTCAAAATATCGCCGCCCGCCCCGGAGAAGCCTTCTTTGGCCAGCAGGGACGTTCCACCCGCTGCCCAGGAGCCCGGCGAAAGAGCGAAAACCTCCCCTCCTTCAATCACGGCTCCCCGGGCATCTCATCCGCAATCCGAACCGGTCTCGTCGGCAGCCGCACCCCCGCAAAAAGTACTCACGGGTGATTCCACCATATCCCGAGGGTCCAGTCAGCGCGTTGCGATTTCTCCTTCTGGATCCGGGAGCCCGGCAGAGTCATCTCTCCCCGCCTCTGAAGTCCCTATTAAAATAAATCCTCCCCCTGCTCCTGACTCTCTCCCTCGCGAAACGGTGCGTGAGGTTCAAAGCGGGAAGACCGAGGAGACACCAAAAATAGAGACCCCTCCCGGAACTATAGCTTCTCCCCCTGCCGCGGGTGAAAAAATATCCGACCAGAAGGCGGTTCCGGAAAAGGTGGACCGATCCCCCAGAATTCCCCAAAAATCAGCTGAAACCGGGGTCAGTGGACCCCCTTCCTCCCTGCCGCAATTGAAAATTTCCGGGATTATGTGGCACGACGAGCCTTCCATGCGCCGCGCTGTGATCAACGGCACTTTCACCAACGAGGGTTCGACCATCGAAGGCGTGGAGGTTGTCGAGATCCTTCCTACACGGGTTCGCTTCCTGTATCAAGGCCGCCCTTTCGAAATTTCCATTTTTGAGTAAGAATCGACCGCCCTGCCGGGTGACCAATCCTCATCGATGGAATCAAGCTCCCTTTCAACATAAAAGAGCCTTTCGCTCCTTTTCTCATCATCGGGACAACAGGGAATTCAAATTCGTTCCCTTGTTTGCCCCGGGAAAACCTTGTTCCTATCCCCATCCAGTCCCCTTCCCCCGGGAAAGCTGGGGTTGGGATGCCCAATCCACCCCCTACCTGGGGAATTGCATTCAAGAATTCCCTCCTTGGTTTTTGCCGTTGTTTTTGGAAACGATTGAGGGTAGTAATAATGGCTGAAGATATCGGTCGAAATAGGATTTAAGAAAAGGGGCAGAAAAGATGAAACGGGTGGCAATCAAAGGGTTGCTGCTTATCCTCATGTCGGGGATGGGGTTCCTATGGGCGGCAGGCCCGGGATTCGCCCAGTCCAGGGTTCCGGACGTCCATTATGAGCCCACTCCTCAGCTCATTGTCGAGGATTTGCTCAAGATGGCGGAGGTGAACCGGAATGATATCATCTACGACCTGGGCTGCGGGGATGGCCGATTCGTGATCACCGCGGCGAAAAAATACGGCGCCCGAGGGGTGGGGATCGACATCGATCCGGAACGAATCAAGGAAAGCAACCAGAACGCCCGGGTCGCGGGGGTCATGGATAAGGTGAAATTTATAGAAGCGGACCTCTTCGAAACCGATATTCGGGAGGCCACCGTTGTCGCCCTTTACCTGCTTCCAGAGATGAATATGCAGCTTCGGCCCAAACTCTTGAAAGACCTGAAACCGGGCTCGCGAGTTGTGTCCCATGAATTCGATATGTATGATTGGCCGCCGGATAAAACAGGCAAGCTGGGCCGCAACAAGTACTATTTGTGGGTAGTGCCGACGGACGTGGCCGGCAAGTGGCGCTGGACTTTCCCCTCAGCCAAGGGGGAAGACCAATTTCTGCTGGCCCTCACCCAAAAGTTCCAGGATATTGACGGCAAGATCATCACTCCCATTCAAACCGTGTCCCCCTTGGAGGCCTATTTGATGGGAGACCAAATCGGCTTTCTCCTGCGATACAGGCCTTCGGGGAAGACGGTGGAGATGCGCTTCCGGGGCCAGGTAATTGGAAACACCATTATCGGCACTGTGGAAGTCAATAGCGGACCTTTCGCCGGCAAACATAAATGGACCGCCAGGCGCTAATCCCTGAGTCTCTCAAAAAATGAAACGATGCGAAATCCATCCTTACGCATGTATTTTTTTTAGCAGCCAGGCCATCCTTTGCCCGAGGGTTTTCGCAAGCTGCATGCCCTCTTCGTCCTTTTCTACCTCTCCCCTCTCCCGGCCCACGCCGATCACCCGCCCGGCGATGATCATCTCTCCGCTGAGGAAGAAATGGTTTATCGTGTCCAGAGTGTGAACCGCCCCTGACCGGCGCACGGCAGCCACTGAGGCTCCGACCTTGTTCTTAAACATGCGGCCATTGGCCCTGGCCACATACCCGGTGCGATCAATGAGGGCCTTCATTTCCGGGGTGACATCATTAAAATAGACGGGAGAACCCAGGATCATCCCCTCGGCCCCGAGCATTTTCTCAATATACTCGTTGGCCGCGTCATTCTTGACCGCACAGCGCCGGTCTTTATTTTCAATGCACTTATAACAGGCAATGCAGCCCCGGATTTCTTTCTCCGAAAGCTGAACCAGTTCGGTCCCGATGCTTTGTCTTTCAAGTTCGCTAAAAACATGTTTGATGAGAATGGATGTGTTCCCATCCTTCCTGGGGCTGCCGTT
>DASPRR010000213.1:0-15745 GCA_035624375.1 Thermodesulfobacteriota bacterium
GCCGATGGCCGAGAAAACTCCGCCCGCAGAGCCTCCTAAAACAGAGCAGGTGGCAGAAGCTCCTTCCAAGGCCAAGGAAGATGTCGCTCCTGCGGCCCCGGTACCGGAAAAACCGGCGATAAAAGAGGAGAAGGTTCCTCCCCCGGAATCCCCCAAACCTGTAACGGTGGCAGAGGCTCTTCCCAAGGCCAAGGAGGAAGCCGCTCCCCCGCCCCCCGCCCCGGAAAAACCCTCGGTCAACGAAGAGAAAGCCCTGAACGCGGAGACCAAACCTCCCGAGCCGGAGAAAGCCCCGGTCGGGGCCTATAAAGGAAGCAAGATCTCCCTGGATTTCAAGGATGCGGACATTCACAACATCCTCCGCCTCATCGCCGAAGTGAGCAATCTGAACATCATCACCAGCGATGATGTGAAGGGTAAGATCACCATTCGGCTGGTGAACGTTCCCTGGGATCAGGCCCTGGAAGTGATCCTGGCCACCAAAAACCTGATGAAGACCGAAGAAGGGAACGTCCTGCGGATCACCACGGCCGAGACGATCCGAAAGGAGATGGAGGATAAGCAAAAGGAACAGAGTAATTTGATCAAGACAATGGAAAACAGGGAGAACATGGAAGAATTATTTACCGAGACCTTTCTCCTGAATTTTGCCAAAGCTTCTGATATACAAAAACTTCTGTCGGGAGCAGGGACCGGAGCGGGAGTGGGGGGGTTGAAGCCCATCCTGACCCCCCGGGGATCAGCCCGGGCCGATGACCGTACGAATACGCTGATCGTTCGGGATATCCGTTCGCGGATCGAGGAAGTCGAGAGTCTTGTGAAGAAGCTTGACATGCCTACCCGACAGGTACTCATTGAGGCCCGCGTGGTTCAGGCCACAAGCACCTTTGCCCGAGCCATAGGGGTCCAGTGGGGAGGCAGCTTCAACCAAACCGGCACGTCGGCTTGGGGCCTGACTGGTAACAACCCTTCGGCCGCAGCAGGATGGGGCTTCACCCCGAACCAGGCCGGGCCAAGCGCAAGCACCCAACTCATCATGCCTTCGAACTTCGTGGTGAATTTCCCGGCCTCCACCACCAACACTCCGGCGGGTGGAATGGGAATTTCCTTTGGAAAATTAACCGGGAATCTGGTGAACCTGGATTTTCGTCTCCAGTTGGGCGAGACCGATGGCTACACTAAGGTCATTGCCCGGCCGAAATTGGCGACTTTGGATAACCAGGAAGCCCATATAAAGCAGGGCGAAAAGATCCCCTATGAAACCACCTCCCAGGCAGGAACTCAGGTCCAATTCATCGATGCGGTCCTGCAATTAAAGGTGAAACCCCATGTGACCCCAGATGGAAGCATCTTGATGGGGGTTAAAGTGAACCGCGACGCCCGGGGAAGCTTCCGCAGTCCGGTGAACCAAGTGCCCAGCATTGACACCCGCGAGGCTGAGACCGAGGTCCTGGTCAATGATGGAGAGACCCTGGTCATCGGCGGAATCTATGAAACGGAAAACGATCAAACCACCGAAGGAATTCCCTGGCTGATGAAAGTACCCATTTTGGGCTGGCTCTTCAAAAATCAAGAGACGCTCATCACGAAGAAAGAGCTCCTGATTTTTTTGACTCCAAGCGTCATTCAGAAGAAGAGGGAAATATAAGACCCTTCGCCCTCAATCCCCAGGGGCGCCGCAAGGCGCCCTTTTTTTTGCTGCGCCCCTTGGGCATAGTGGGGTAGGAAGAAGGTTAGGCGAGCTTTCCCCATCCTGATTTCAAAAGCTGCGGTGAGTCTCAGAGACCAAGCTGTTCTCTGAATTCCCTTCCCCCAACTACAAGGCAGTCTGTTAATTCCGAGGGGGGGCTAGGCAGGCACGCTCGGCCTCGGTTTATTATGGGGCCTGTCCCTCTTGATCCTCCGACGTCACCTAATTCAGAGCGAAGAAGCGCAGAAGAGCGATCGTCTGCAACCAGGCGGATGTGCCGCTGGCCAGGTTAACAGTGGCGGAGGCAAATTTAAGCCCCAGGCCGGTTAAAGTAGTAGTCCCCACGATGAAGCCCACGGCAGCGCATGCGCACCCGATGGCCAGGGCATTCTTGGTGCCCCACTCCAGGCAGTCCAGAACTTCTCGAATTCTCATCCGACCGTTGGCAATGATCAGCCCGGTCACGATCACAAAAAGATTCGGCCAGAAAGCTGCCACGTGGGGCTCCATCCCGGTCCGGAGAAGGAGGACGAGCATGACCACGGCGAGTGTCCCTCATGGGCCCTTCAAAGGGGTTCCATTGAAAGAGCACGCAGGACACCTTGGAACACACGGCCACAAAGAAGTTCTTCGTTTTGGGCCCGATTTCGTTTAAGGCCACGGAACTGATGATCCCCCAGAAGGCAGCGAGGAAGGGGGTAAATCCGCTCATAAGGAAACAGACAATGACAATGAGGGGCAGAAACGATTTAAGAATTGACCGGTCCTGCGGAATAGTGTAGATTTCGTGTGATGACGGTCAGAAATTGGAAAGATCTACGGAGCCCAGTGGTGTCATTTCGCGATTATGGTTCCGAGATTGAATGGAAACCAAAGAGTTTTTTAGCCGGACGGAGGTTCGGGAAAGGGGTGAGAGGGGGTGAGAAAGGAAGGGTTTTGCCCGAGGGGTATCTTTCGAATTGGATCGGAAGATAGCGAGAAGAAGGGATGGAAATCAGCGGATAAGCTTTGCTCAAGAAATCTTGGGAGAGGAAAAGGAGAAATTAAGATGAAAGCGATAAAATTAGCATTCATAACTATGCTTGCGGTCGTCGTGTTATTTGGGCTTGGCGCGCCCTGGGCCCTGGCTCAAACCCTTCGGATCGCCTTGGATGCGGGAGATATCGCCGATCTCAACCCGCACATCGGTCATAGTACCCAGGACAGGGGCATCCTGCATTTGATCTTCACCGGCCTGGTCCGCTACTCTCCCGGGGACATCGGCAAATTTGAGCCGGACCTGGCCGAGAAGTGGGACGTTTCCAAGGACGGCAAGGTCTGGACTTTTACCCTGCGGAAAGGCGTGATGGTCCATCCCTGGAAGAACAACCCCGGGTATGAATTGACCTCCGAGGACGTGGTCTATTCGTTCAAGTCGGCGGCGGACCCCAAGCGATCGGCCTGGGCGGGAGAGTATGCGGGAATGACCTTCGAAGCGGCGGACAAGTACACGGTGAAGCTGACTTTGCAGAAACCGCTGTCTTCTATCTTGCTCCTTCCCAAGGTGGCGGATTACGCCGGCGGCCTCATCATCCCCAAGAAGCCCGCAGAAGAGCTGGGGGAAGGCTTCCGGACTCAGCCCGTGGGAACGGGCCCGTTCATTTTCAGCAAGTACCTCCCTAAGGAGAAAGTCGTCACCGTGCGCAACGAAAAATTCTACCGCGGCGTGCCGAAGCTGGCCGGGGTGGAGGTTTTCTTCATGCCCGACCTGAGCACCCGGAAGTTTGCCCTGCAGAGCAAGGAGATCGACGTCATCGAAGGCCCGCCTTCGCAACCCTGGGTGGAGGAGATGCAGGTCCTGCCGGGGGTCAAGGTGAATATCTTCGGCCCGGGAGAAGCCGGCGTGCTCCATTTCAACGCGACTAAGAAGCCCTTCGACGACATCCGGGTGCGACGCGCGCTCGCCTATGCACTCTCGCGTGATGAGGTCGTGACGACCATCGGTAAAGCCATCGCGGCTCCGGTGTATTCGGAAATTCCCCCCCCTCAGGCGGGATGGATGTCGCGGGAGGAACTCCTGCAGCGCGGCCAGAAGGATAAAAAGGACTACCTCTATGAATTCGACCGGAATAAGGCCAAGAAGCTCCTGGCCGAGGCCGGCTTTCCCAAGGGATTCACCACGGAAATCAGCATGACGGAGCGGGGGGAATACCAGGTGCCCATCCAGAATATCGTGGCCCAGCTCCGGGAGGCCGGGATTGACGTCAAGCTGAAAGTGGTCGATCATCCGACCTACCACAGCAACATCCGGAAGGACATGAACACCATCGTTCTCTTCAACTGCTGGAGGCCGACGACGGACGTGCGCCTGACCCACTTCTATCATTCCGATTCCATCGTTGTGACCGGCAAGAAACCCATTACCAATTTTTCCCATGTGGGAATGATCGATGTGGACGGCGACAAGAAGGTGGACAATTTAGATTCCATGATCGAGTCCGCCCGGGAGATGCTTGACGCCGAGAAACAGGTGGCACGGTGGAAGGAAGTTCAGCTGAAAGTCATCGACTGGTGCCTCTCTTACCCCGTGTTCATCAAGAAATTCACTTTTGCGCGGCAGGAGTATGTGGATTGGGGTTATGACCTGAAGTCTACCCTGATCCTCTCCCCGCAGATCAACGAGTTGACCAAGATAAACAAGTAAGCAGCCCTTGCCGGGGGGGCAGGGGTATGCCGGCGCATATTCCTGCCTCCGGCCGGATGATACCGGAGTAAGGTTCCATGTTGGCTTACAGCCTCCGGCGGGTCCTGATCGTCGTACCCACTCTTTTCGTTGTACTGACGATCACCTTCGTGCTCATACGAGTTGCCCCCGGCGACCCTGCAGAAGTGAGGCTTGGGGATTACGCCTCCAAGGAGGCCGTCGAGGCTCTGCGCGCCGAGATGGGGCTCAACCGGCCCATCTGGCTTCAGTATCTTGAGGCCATGAAAGGCCTGCTCCTGGGGGATTTTGGGAGGTCCATGGTGAACGGGCGGCCCATCGCCGCAGACCTGGTCCGAAGCCTTCCCTACACCCTGGAACTCACCCTCGCGGGAATCGTCTTCGGGGCGCTGCTGGGAATCCCCACGGGCGTGTATACCGCCCTCAAGCGGAATACCGTCGCGGATTACCTGGGGAGAACTCTGTCTCTCGGCGGTCTGTCGTTTCCGACTTTTTACCTGGGGATCCTGCTGATGCTGGTATTCGCCATAAAGATCCCCATCTTCCCGGTGGTAGGCGGCGGACCCCTGGATGACCTGCCCAAGAATCTCTACCACCTATTTCTTCCCGGTCTCACCCTGGGATTGATCATGACGGCCTATGTGACCCGGATGGCGCGCTCCTCGGTGCTCAACATCCTGAATGAAGATTACGTGAGAACGGCAAGGGCCAAGGGCCTGGCCGAGCGGAAGGTTATCTATAAGCACCTGTTGCGCAACGCGTTGCTCCCCATTACCGCCCTGATCGGGGTCTATGCCATCGTGATGATCGGCGGGTCAGTCATGGTTGAGATCGTCTTCTCCCGTCCGGGCTTGGGCAGAATGATGATCGGTGCCCTGAAGCAGCGCGATTACACGACCCTCCAGGCGGTGATGGTCACCTTCACGGTCTTTGTCGTATTCATCAACCTCCTGACGGACCTTATGTACGGACTCATCGACCCACGGGTAAGATATAAATAGGGTTTCGGAAAATGGAAAAGGGAATTAAACCAACTGGCGCGCGGGGAAAGATCCTGAAGATTTTTTTCCGGAATCGTACCTCCGTCGTCGGCGCCGGCATTTCTTTGATCATGCTCTTCATCGCCGTCTTCGCTCCGTGGATTTCCCCCTATGATCCCCTGAAGCAGAACGTCTATCATCGCCTGACTCCCCCGGAACATAGCAACCTTCTGGGAACGGATGAATACGGGAGGGATGTCCTCTCCCGGGTCTTCACGGGTGCGCGAATCTCGTTCCTAATCAGCCTGGTCTCCGTCGCCTTCGGCATGGTCATCGGCACCCTAGTGGGAGTGATCGCAGGATACGCCGGGGGAAAGGTGGAATCGGCCCTCATGCGTCTGCTCGATATTATCATGTCGTTCCCCGATGAAGTATTCGGGGTCATGGTCATGATCGTGCTGGGCTCGGGGATGGAAAACGTTATCGTGGCGATCACCTTCCTGATGATTCCGAGGTTCGCCCGGATGGCCCATGCGCCCACCCTGGCAATCAAAGAGGTGGATTATATCGCCTCGGCCAGGGCGATCGGCGCAAGCCGCTACCGCATCGTCCTGGGGCATATTCTCCCCAACATTTTCGGGGAGATTCTGGTGATGAGCACCCTCTGGCTGGGTACGGCGATCCGGCTGGAGGCTAGCTTAAGCTTCCTGGGCGTGGGAGTTCCCCCTCCGACCCCCACCCTGGGCAACATGGTAAGGATGGGGGTGGACTTCCTGGCAGTCGCCCCGTGGATTTCGGTTTTCGCCGGGCTGGCCATTCTGGTGGCGATCTTCGGTTTCAATCTGCTGGGCGACGGGCTGCGGGATATCACTGACCCCAAATTGTACGCGCGCTGAGGTGAGAAACGGGCGGGGAGAATTTGTTCGCAGCAGGGCGGGGGAGGCCGCTATTCCGTATCCACTTTTTTCAGCACGGCGCCGGAACACCAGATTCTCGTAATCAGGGGAAGCCAAAGAAAGAAGAAGGGGCATAGATGAACGCGGGTGGACGCGGATAAATATTCGAAAAATTTCGCCCACCCCCAACTCTCGGTCGTCGTCAACGGACTCGGTCCGGAGAGCGGGCCCAGTTCTTTATCGATGGGTGTCAAGACTTTCAGCGGAGGATCTGGCTCAGGAAGAGTTTGGTCCGTTCGTACTGAGGGTTGTCGAAAAACTTATCGGGGCTGTTTCCCTCGACGATCTTGCCGAAGTCCATAAAAAGCACCCTGTGGGCCACGCTCCTGGCAAAGCCCATTTCGTGGGTGACGACAATCATGGTCATCCCTTCCCTTGCAAGATCGATCATGACATCCAACACCTCCTTGATCATCTCGGGATCGAGCGCGGAGGTGGGTTCATCGAAAAGCATCACCTTGGGATTCATGCACAGGCTCCGGGCAATGGCGACCCGCTGCTGCTGGCCTCCGGAAAGTTGTCCCGGATACTTCCGGGCCTGCTCGGCGATATGGACCTTTTCAAGGTAATACATCGCCGTCTCTTCGGCCTGTTTCTTCGGGACCTTTCTCACCCAGATGGGCCCAAGAGTCAGATTCTCCAGAATCGTGAGGTGAGGAAACAGGTTGAAGTGCTGGAAGACCATTCCCACTTCGGCTCGGATCTTCTCAATGTTCTTGATGTTGTTGATAAGCTCTATCCCATCTACGACGATTCTGCCCCGCTGGTGCTCCTCCAATCGATTGATACAGCGGATCAGGGTCGATTTTCCCGAACCTGAAGGGCCGCAGATGACAATCCGCTCCTGCCTGTTGACCGACAGATCGATGCCCTGAAGCACGTGAAACTCGCCAAACCACTTGTGCAAATCGTTGATCTCGATCATCGCCTTACCGGAGGCCAGCGCTTCTTGGCTCCTGGCTGAATCTTCCATCATAAATACCTCATGACGGTTTTGGGGACTCGTGATTGGAATCTTAACGGGAAATACAATCGAAAGCGTTCATGATGAGTCCCCTCGAACCATGGAACCCGCTCTCGACAAGCATGTCCTGAATGCCCTTCGATCCCGCGCTTCGCGGGACTTAGGCCGAATGGATCAGGACCCATTATGGTGAGCCCGTTCAATCTTTTTTCCTCCATTTTGCATCTTTCCATCTGTACTTGCCATTTTCATCGATGCCTATCTTCCTGCGGAAAGCTCCTTTTCCAGCTTCCGGCTGTAGTTGGACATGGAAAAACAGCCCAGGAAGTAGAGAATTGCGACGAAGATATAGGCCTCCCGGCTGAAGCCCATCCACTCCGGTTTGGAGAGAACGGTCTGCGTGGTCTTGAGGAGGTCAAAGAGCGCAATGATCACCACGAGGGAGGTATCTTTGAACGCTGAAATGAGAATGCTGACCGAGGGCGGGATCACGATCTTCAGCGCCTGCGGCAGAATGACCAGCCTCATCGTGAGGTAATAATTCAGCCCCAGGGAGTCCGCCGCCTCATACTGTCCTCGGGGCATCGCCTGAAGCCCTCCCCTGACCACTTCCGCAATATAGGCGGCAGTGAAAAGAATCATGGCCGCCTGCGCCCGGAGGATCTTGTTGAAGGTAACCCCTTCCGGCAGAAAGAGGGGGAAGATGATGGATGACATGAATAGAAGGCTGATCAGGGGCACGCCGCGGATCAGTTCGATATAAGCGATGCAGAGAATCTTCACTCCGCGCATCTTGGACCGCCGCCCCAACGCCAGAACGACGCCGAGAGGATAGGCGGCGGTAAGGCCGAAGACGGCAAGAAGGAGCGTGAGCGGCAGTCCGCCCCACTGGGTGCTCTCGACGGGAGGGAGTCCGGAGATCCCTCCCGCCATGAGCAGACCCATGGCGCCAAGGCCCAATACCCAGGCGTAGGCCAACGGCTTCTTCCAGTGGCCCCGGTCTCGACTGTAGAAGAGAAGGCCGAAGAGGATCAGCATGGCGACAAGGGGACGCCACTGCTGGTCGTAGGGATAGAACCCGAACAGAATGAAGCGGTAGTTGTTGGCGATGACGGACCAGCACGCGCCGGCGATCTGTCGACATGCCTGGCTGGGGGCATACCATGCGCTGTCAAGGAATGCCCAGCGGAAGATGGGAGGAACAACCTTCCACAGGAAAAAGAGGGTGACGACCGTCAGAATGGAGCTAAAGATCCCGTTGAAGAGGTTGTTCTTCACCCACCCGATGGGACCGACGCTGGTGATGGGGGGCTTCAGGGTTTCTGCTTCCATTCCTTGAGCAGCTTGTTTCATGGAGGCCCCTATCTTTCAACCAGCGCCACTCGCTTGTTATACCAGTTCATAAAAGCCGAAGTGGAGAGACTGAAAAAGAGATAGGCGATCATAATCAAGGCAACCCCCTCGATCGACTGCCCCGTCTGGTTCATCGTCGTATTGGCCACCGAAACGAAGTCCGGATATCCAATGGCTACCGCCAGGGAGCTGTTTTTTGTCAAGTTGAGCATCTGGCTGGTCAGGGGCGGGATGATGACCCGGAGCGCCTGAGGCAGGATGACCAGGTTGAGAACAAGGCCGGGCCTGAGGCCAATGGCCATAGCCGCTTCCTTCTGCCCTTTGCTTACCGACTGAATTCCCGCGCGGACCACCTCCGCCACATAGGCCGCGGTATAAAGGATCAGGCCCATAAGAAGCGCTATAAATTCGGGACTGAGCATTACGCCGCCCGTCAAATTGAACCCTTCGAGTCTCACGACATCCATCTTTAGCGGAGCGCCAAAGGCCAGCCAGGTAACGCCGGGAAGGCCGAGAAGAAGGCTGAGGCCAACCAACAAGGTTGGGAAAAGCTTCCCCGTTTCCTCCTGACGTTTCTTCGCCCAGCGACGAATTCCGTATATGGCCGCTCCTCCGATGAGGAAAGCCAAAAGCATATATTGGTGAGCGGAATGGGCCTCGGGAACCGTAAAGGCCACGCCGCGATTGCACAGATAGATACCTGCGCCCGGATAGATCGCCTCCCTCGGAGGAGGAAGGGTTTCATAGAAGATCGCGTACCAGAAGAACAATTGCAGGAGAACGGGGATATCTTGCATGACCTCGATGTAGATGGCGGCCAGTTTTGAAACCAGCCAGTTGGAGGACAGCCTGGCTACCCCGATCACGGTCCCGAGAAGGATGGTGAGGACGATCCCGATAAATGAGACCTTGATGGTATTGAGGGCGCCGACCAGAAGGGCCCGGGCATAGGAGCTTGCCGCTGAGTAGGGAATCAGGGATTCGCCGATTTCGAATGAGGCTTCTTTTTCGAGAAATCCAAACCCGGACGCAATCTTCTGTTTTTGGAGATTGACCAGGGTGTTGGAGACGAGATAATAGGCCAGCAGTCCCACCAGACAGAAGGTGATGAACTGGAAAAGAAGGTTCCTTTTCTTGGGGTCAAGCCAGAAGGGGACCTTTTCCGGCGCCACGCCGTCCTGAATATCGCTCATGAGTAAATACAGGTACCCGTGAGGCGCTCCCCCCTCGAAGAGCGCCTCACCTCCAAGCTTAAAAGATCATCGGAATGGGATGGCATACATCAAGCCGCCCCTTGTCCACAAGTCGTTGAGCCCTCGCTCCAGTCTGAGCGGGGTTTTGAGGCCCACGTTGCGGTCGAATATTTCACCGTAATTGCCCACTTGTTTGATAATGTTATAGGCCCATTTTTCATCAAGACCGAGCGCTTTGCCCATGCCGGGAGTGACCCCCAGGAAACGCTGGATTTGAGGATCCTTGCTTTGGAGCATCTCATCCACGTTTTTTGAGGTAACCCCCAGTTCTTCCGCCTCAATGAGAGCCATCACCGTCCAGTTGACGATGTCGTACCACTGATCGTCCCCATGACGGACTGCGGGCGCAAGAGGTTCTTTCGAAATGATCTCAGGCAAGATGATGTAGTCGTCGGGGTTCGGCGCCACGGATCGGATTGCGGCCAACTGAGAGGCATCCGAAGTGAGACAATCGCAGCGGCCCGCAAACAAGGCCTTGTTCAATTCAGGGTTGCTATCAATGACGACAGGTTTCCATTGCATCCCGTTCTTACGGAAAAAGTCCGCGGCGTTCATCTCCGTGGTGGTCCCGGGAAGGGTGCAAACCGTGGCCCCTTTCAACTGTTTGGCGTTCTTGACCCCCATCTTTTTTGAGATCAGAAACCCCTGACCGTCATAGTAATTCGGATGAACGAAATTGAGGCCGTTCACGGTTTCACGGGTCAAGGTGGCGGTGGTGTTCCGGCACAGGACATCCACTTCCTTCGACTGGAGCGCGGGGAGACGCTGGACGGAGGTGAGGGGAACATATTTAACCTTATTCGTATCACCAAAAACGGCTGCCGCGATCGCTTTCGCCGTGTCCACGTCGAGGCCTTTCCATACGCCCTTCTCGTCAGGCATGCTGAATCCAGCCACTCCGACATTGACGCCGACCACAACCATTCCCCTTGCCCGGACTTCGTCAAGGGTTCCTGCAACGGCCATGCCGCTTGAGGCAAGGGCCAGAAGAACCAGAACGGCGGCAAAGCATTTCACTCCTTTCATTTTACCTACCTCCTTTCAAATTTGATCATGGGCGCCAATTCAGCTGTTTGAAATCGCTTTATAAAATCCCTCGCGGCCTCCCTTGGTTAAAGGGGAGGAGATTTATCCCTTCCGGTGACTTGAAGTCTACCTTTAGGAAACGGAACGTGTCAATAAAAATGAGACAAAATGAGACAAATGATCCGCCCAGACCCATTGGAGCGGCGATAGAACCAGCAGCGGGGAGGCACCGGAAAGAGGGGAAAAGCCCTCCGTTTACCGGGAACTGAAGGGGCGGAATCTCGTCATGCCAATTTCAATAGCGGGGACGATCCGGAGACATGCGGTTTTCCAGCCACTGCGCGAAACGGGACATGCTGTAGGTAAAGCACCAGTACACTACGGCGATGAAGAGGTACATCTCAAAAGGCTTGATTTCTCTTTCGCTCACCGTTTGGGCCGCTTTGGTCAAGTCCATCATGCCGATGATCGATGCCAGGGAGGTGTCCTTGAAAAGGACAATGAATTGCGTGACCAGCGAGGGAATCATGTTACGGACCGCCTGGGGCAGAATCACATGGATCATGGTTTGGGTGTAGTTGAGCCCGGAGGCAGTGGCCGCGTCGACTTGCCCTTTCGGCACCGACTGGATTCCGGCCCGGATGATTTCCCCGATGTAGGCGCCTTCAAAGACCACGAAGGCGGTCAGCGCCACCCAGTACTCGGGGACGGGGCGGCCGATTAGGACTGGAACCAGGAACCAGAAATAGAAAATAACGATAACCAAGGGGACGCCGCGGATGAATTCGATGTAGACCACGGCTGGGTAATGGACCCAGGGACGCGAGGCCATGCGGGCCAGGCCGAGGATGATGCCGATCACGAACCCGAGCAGGATGGCCGGAATAGCCAGCCGGAGCGTTCCTCCCCCGTAAATCCCGAACCCTAGAAGGCCCTGGACCAGGAGGAATTTGGCATTGGCGACGATGGCCCCCCAGTCGAAGTTCAATGTTCGGCCCTCGCTCCGCGGGCGATGAGCCCGGGGATGGCGAATTTTGCTTCGATCCAGTTCATGACGCTGGAAATCGACAGGCAGAAGACCAGGTAGATTAAGGCCGCCGAGGTCAGCGCTTCTACGGCCTTAGCCGAGTACGTCTCGACCTGGCGGGCCGCGAAAGTGAGTTCGGCCACCCCGATCGTCATAGCCAAAGAGGTGTTCTTTAGGAGATTCAACGATTCGTTGGTTGCCGGGGGCACGATCAGGCGCAGGGCGATGGGGATGATGATCAGCCGGTATGTGGCGACCACCGAGAGCCCCGAAGAAAGCCCGGCTTCGAGCTGGGTCCGGGGGATGGCCTGGATACCTGCCCGGATTACCTCCGCAAAACGGGCCCCGTGGTAAACGCTAATCGCCGCCACCGCGGACCAGAACTCGATCCCGTGGCGTATAAACCACTGGCGAATCACCTCGGGAAACGCCTCCGGGGCTCCGAAATACCAGAAAAAAAGCCATACCAGAAGCGGAACGTTCCGGAAAAACTCCACGTAGAAGGTCGCGATTGTCCGGACCGGACGGAAGGGGACCGTGCGCATGGCCCCGAAGATAATCCCCAAGAAAATCGCAATGCACCAACTGATTGAGGCCAGCCGAAGGGTGGTCAGGAGTCCATCGATGAGCCAGGTAAGGTACGGCTGGGTCCACAGAACGGACCACTTGAATTCATAGGTCATGCCTAAAAAGCCAAAAAACATCTAAGACCCAAATCCGGGGAGGGGTCGCCTCCCCGGAATCTTTCCTTGGTGGCTATTTGGGAACTACCTGATAGAGGAGGAAGGACTTGAAGGCCTGGCTCATGGGATAGGGAACTTCGCCCTTGGTTCCAAACCACTTATCATAGAGCTTGAAATACTCTCCGCCCTCGATGGCTTCCATCAGGGCGTTGTTGACCACGGCGCGAAAATCGGAGTCATTCTTGCGCATGGCCATCCCGTAGGGCTCATAGCTGATCCAGTCTCCCACGACAACCCACTGATCAGGAGTGGCGGATTTGTACTTCAACCCCCAGAGCTGAATGGCGTCATTACAGTAGGCATCCAACTTGCCCTGCTGAAGTGCCATGAACGCGGCGGCCTGGTCCGGGAAGCTTACCAACTGGGCTTGAGTGTACTTTTCCCTCAGGACCCGCTCATTGGTCGAGCCCTGTTGGGTGCCGATTCGTTTCCCGGCGATATCCTTGGTCCCCTTAATCGGGCTCCCTTTTTTTACGATGAAGTCGGCGCCGGTTACGAAGAAGGTCAAGCTGAAATCCACGCTGTCACGCCGGGCCCGGGTATCAGTCATGGTTTCCGTTACCAAGTCCACAGCCATGCTCGTCAGAAGGGGAATCCGGGTGGTCGGGGAAGTTTCCTTCATCTCCAACTTGATCTGTTTTTCCAGTTTCTTCTCTATGGCCTTGTGAACCAACTCCGCCAGGTCATTCGAGAAGCCGGCTCTTTCATTCTGTTTGTTGATGAATGAGAAGGGGGGGGACCCGTTGCGCACCCCAATCGTAAAGACCCCCGAGGTCTTGATCTTCTCAAGAGTAGGCTGGACCTGGGCGAAGGAAGTTCCCGCGAGGGCCGCCACTAGAAGGGCCAAAAGAAAAATAAATCCGAATCTTTTCATCTTGCTTTGCCTCCTTTTCGGGATTTTTATGACGTGGCTCTTAGTGCGTCAGAATGGTACTCAAGAAAGCTCTCGTTCTTTCGCTCTTGGGCTGGGAGAAGAAAGTATCCGGGGAGCCCTCTTCAATGATCCGACCTTCATCCATGAAGATGATGCGGTGGGATACCCGCCGGGCAAACCCCATTTCGTGGGTGACCACGATCATGGTCATGCCTTCCCGGGCCAGGTTGGTCATCACCTCGAGGACTTCGTTGATCATCTCCGGGTCCAGGGCGGAAGTGGGTTCATCGAAGAGCATGATTTTGGGCTGCATGGCCAGCGCTCGCGCGATGGCCACCCGCTGCTGCTGTCCACCCGAGAGGTTGGCCGGATAGCTCCCGAGCTTATCGGGGATCCCCACCTTGGCCATCAGGTCCTTGGCAATCCTCTCGGCCTCCTCCCGGGTCTGTTTGCGCACCTTTACCGGGGCCAGGACAATATTTTGCAGGGCGGTTTTGTGGGGGTAGAGATTGAACTGCTGGAAAACCATCCCCACTTCGGCCCTAAGCTTGGTAAGGTTGGTCTTGCGGTCCTGGAGGGACATCCCGTCAACGCTGATGGTGCCCTTTTGGATGGGCTCCAACCGGTTGATGCAGCGAATCAGGGTACTCTTGCCGGAACCGCTGGGCCCGCAGACCACGACAACCTCTCCCGGCTTGATAAAAAGGTTTATATCATTCAATACATGAAGGGGCCCGAACCATTTATGGACCGCTTTGAATTCAATCATGCTGCGCTTCCCTTTGCCGGCAATAAATCTTTTAAAGCCTAACAAATGGGGGAGGAGAGTGTCAATAGCAAATTCCCTTTTGGGTACACCGTTCCCAGCGGAATTTGCGGCATTTGACTTATCTTCCTTAATGGTTCAAGAAAAAATAATATTCGGTGGCTATGCGGAGCAGAGTCGTCTGACAACCTATCATTTCAGCGGTTGTTTGGCGGCCAGATTTTAACTTTGCCTTTAGTTTACATAATATATATTATCAGACGTTATGGAGTATTAAAGTAACTTCTCAAGGAAGGCAGAAGTCAACCTCTTAATGCTTGCCAGCTCGCGAGAATGTTTAGCGAGAGACCTTGTGGATGGCCCGGCGAAAACCTTCCAGGGAGCCCTCAATAACCCTGTCCTCTACGCAGTAAGCGAGGCGGAAATGCCCTGGAGTCCCGAAGCCGGTTCCTGGCACAGCGAGAATGTTCTCCTGGAGAAGAATATTCACAAACTTAACGTCGTCAGCTATGGGGGATTTTGGGAAGAGATAGAAAGCCCCTTCCGGCTTAAAAAATGAATACCCGGCTGCGGACAATCCCCGACTTAGGTTATCCCGCTTCGACTTGTACTCCGATACATTGACGGCGACTCCCTGAAGCTTGACGAGTATTCTCTGCATCAGCGCGGGCGCATTGACGAACCCCAGAATCCGGTTGCAAAACGTGAGGCCGTCAATGACTTGCTTCCAATTTTCCATCCTGGGATTGACAGCTAGATAACCGATCCGCTCTCCAGGCAAAGAGAGGTCCTTGGAATATGAGGTTGCGATGATGCTTTCTGAATAAGCCTGAAAGACACTGGGAACCTTGGCCCCATCGTAAACGATTTTGCTGTATGGTTCGTCGGACAGGATATAGATACTTTGACCATTTTTTTGTTTAATTTTTTCAAATAGTTTCCCCAATTTTTTTAAACTTATCTCATCATAAATGCGGCCCGATGGGTTATTGGGCGAGTTCAAGACGATTGCTTTAGTCTTGGGATTGATAGCTGCCTCAATTTCTTCTAAGTCTAATGTAAAATCTACACTTGTTTTAGCTAACTTACCGACACCATTGTGATTATCAACATAGAATAGATACTCGACAAAATAGGGGGAAAGAACTATCACTTCGTCCCCATGGTCGAGGATGGCTTTCAGGGCAACATTTAAGCCCCCGCCAGCCCCGCAAGTCATGATAATCTGCTCCCAGGTCATGGGAATCCCATGTTCTTTGGAGAGGAACGAAGCCACAGCCTCGCGGGTTTCCTTCAGCCCTGCATTGGGCATATAAGCGTGCTTTCCGGGGCGTTCATCCCCCATAGTCTCAAGAATGGCCTTCCGCACTTCCTCCGGGGGCTCCAGATTCGGGTTTCCCAGGCTAAAATCA
>DASPRR010000233.1:0-11052 GCA_035624375.1 Thermodesulfobacteriota bacterium
CCGGTTCAGGTTTGGGAAAGAGTTCATAAACAGACTGCTAGGCGAGATCGTGTTTGATCAGCTTGTCGCCTCGGAAACCACACGATCTTCGGCACACCGGTGGGAAGAGGGGGCGTTGCCTAGAGACCTAAGCCACATTTCCTGGCTCGGAGGGCAAATCAATATTTTTTAGCCTCCAAGCAACGTGCCCCCCTTCCCTCATGACTTGGTTCCGCCTGCGTGGCGGCCCGCAGCTGTTTAAAACCCGTAAAGTCGCGCTGGATTGTCCACCAGGATCTTCTTGCGAACTGCCGGATCGGGCGCCCACACGGGCAGCAGGTTCAGCACAAGTCCGTCATCAACCTGATACAAGGGGGTGACTTCCGTCGGCTTGCGTCCCGCGGGCGGCATCGAATTGGGATGGGGCCAGTTGGTTCCCCACAGGATGCGATCGGGGTTCGCGGCAATCAACGCCTTGGCGAGGGGAATGAAGCCGGAATAGTCATGGCGCGGCCCTTCCGGGATCGATATCTTGACGTAGGCCTTCCCGGCCCGGACCAGGTCCAGAATACCGGCAAAGCCGGGCTGTTCCACGCTCTTCTCCGGCTCGGCGCCGGCGAAGTGATCGAAGACGAGCGGCACGGGTGAAGCGGTAAGCTGGGCCTTGATCGCCTGGATCATCTCCATGCTAGCAAACAGCTGTATATGCCAGTTGCGTTTTTTCATGCGCTCAGCTGAGGCCTGGAACATTTGGACGGCGACGGCCGGGTCGGTTATTCCGACCGTCTTGAGATTGAGCCGGATACCGCGGATGCCGGCTTGGCCCAGGGCGTCAAGCTCGCTATCGGGCGTCTTGTCGCTGATCACGGCGACGCCGCGCCCGTCGTTCCCCCGCGCCTTTATGCCCCATAGCGTAGCCGAGTTATCGACGCCATAAACGCTCGGCGTGACGATCACCACCCGCTGGATGTGAAGCGCCTTGTGGAGCCTCGCCATCTCTTCCGGCAGGGCCATTTCCGGAGTATAGACCCGCCCGGCGAAAAAGGGAAATTGTGCAGGGTCGCCATGGATATGGGTATGGCAATCGCAGGCCCCCGGCGGCACCTCGAAGTTCACTTGTGTCATTGGCTGGGATGGCTTAGCAAACACCGTCTGGGTTCTCAGGATCACTCCAGCGGCAACCGCTCCGACCACAAACTCACGCCGTGTCAACATAGGTTTCCTCCTTTCGTTGGGTCCGTACTCGGTCCCTTACTTAGCTATTCGCCGAACGCCAAAAGCTTCCCCCCGGCCCTAGCTTCAGTCATCATCGATTCTTACAGCTCATGACTGGCGGTCCAGAAGATGATGATAGCTGCATTTGCGGGAGGGTAGAGCTTTTTGAAAACAGGCGCCCGATTCCAGTTTTGGGTGGCCCGGAAAGGCCCGGGTATGGTCCAACTTGCCTCTAAGGGAATTGCATGGGATTAGCCTGTGACATTGCCCTGCCTCCTTCGTTGGCACAAGGTGAGATTATCAGCTTTTTTTCAAAGATGTCAAGTCATTAGAATCTTGGGTCTGTAAACCAGACATCAGAATTCAGGGAAGACCCACTATTTTCCTCGAATCCCTGGTCGTTTTCCCGGCCGCATGAAGTCTGAGGCCTAAGGATTGGGGAATGAATTTTACGATTTCTGTTATTTCATTCGTTCAGTTTGATATCCGAGGTCTGGGGTCCAGGGTCTGACTTCCAAAGCCAGAAGACTGTTCTTGATCTGTCCGCCATCATTTGGTATAGAGCATAAAAACGATGGAGGGAAGGGGAATGAAAAAGGAAATCATCGTTTCGCAAAAATTGAGCAAGCCCCTGGGGATTTATTCTCAGGCGGTGAAAGCGGAGGGCAGCCGGCTGCTTTTTATTTCCGGGATGACGGCCAGAGACAAAGACGGGAACATTGTGGGCAAGGGGGATATGAAAGCCCAGACCCGCCAGGTGTTGGAGAACATCAAAGCCGTACTGGAAAGGGTCGGGGTGACCTTTGATCAGATTGTTAAGGTAACGGTCTATGTCACCGACATGAGCCGCTTCAAGGAGATCCACGAGGTACGGGCCCAGTATTTCAAGAAGGACTATCCAGCCAGCACCCTGGTCCAGGTGAGCGGTTTGGTATCCCCGGAAATGCTTATTGAGATCGAAGCGGTTGCGGTTCTGGATTAATGGGAATTTGCTCACTTCCGTGAGCAGAATTCTCTGCCATATTCGGCCTGATGATTGAAAATATGAAAAACCGCTAACTGATAAGGGCCAGCTCCTGGCTGGCCTTCTTCAGGTACCCTTGGGCTCCGCACTGCTGGAAAATCTCAATGGCTCGGAATAGGTCTTCCCGGGACCTAGCCGGGTGCCCCATCCGGTTCCATATGCGTGCAGAAAGAAGATAATCCCTTCCTAGAAGAAGTTGCATCCCGTTTTGTCGGTCCAGTCCGACGGCCTTGTCGGCCCACTCCCGCGCCTGGCAGAGGAATTGCTCGCTGAGGTGGAACAAAATCTCGGCCGTGTACTGGGCGATCCACCCGCTAAAAGCCCTATTCTTGTTCTGGCTGAAAGACTTCAGGACCTCATCCAGGCTGATCTCCGAACCTCCCTGCAGGACTCTCGTCCGGGCGATGGCCACCCGGATCAGGGTCAACCAGGAAGGCCCGAACCTTTTCTTCTCTAGGAAGGAAAAGGCTTTCTGGTACGATTCAACGGATTTTTCATACCTTCCCAGGTCGAAATACATGTCGCCCAAAAAGGCCGAGGCCCAGGAGCCCCAGGTGAAATGGGAGGTGTTCTCGCAAAAGCCGATCCCTCGCAGCAGATAAACTTCGGCTACTTCAAATAACCCCCGGTAGTAGCAGGCGGTCCCGTAGCAGGAATGGGCCATTCCTTTGATGTAAATATCCCCGCACGCCTCGCCAATGTCCAGAGCCTCCCGGCTGACCTGATGGGCCTGCTCCACCTTTCCCTGGAAAAGGTAATTGACGCCGGTGTTGATCTTCGCGGAGGAAATGCCCATGGAGCTCCGGGCCGCCATGCTCAGGTCTAGGGATTTCTGGAAGTAGTCCAGGCTCTTCTGGAAGTCACAATTCCAAGACAGGGCGGTCCCCATAATGTAGCATGCGTTCCAGAGGGAGAAAAAATCTTTGTTCTCCTCGGAGAATTCCAAAGCCTGGACCATGTACTCCATCCCCTGGACGTAATCTTCCTCGACAAAAAGCAGGTAGGACCCGATGGCGGTATAGATGGACGGAAGCCCCCGGCGGTAGTTGATGCGCAGGGCCAGGTCGGCAATCGGAGAGACGACTTCATAGGCTTCTACGTGGTCGTTAAGGTTCATGCAGTAGTTCGCCAGAGCCACCCGGGCATCCAGGATTCTCTGCTGGACCGCCGGGGTATTGGGCATCTTTTCCAGGCAGAAAAGTTCCTTGTAGGTGTAGGAGATGGCATCGCCATAGGCCGACCTCTTCCGCGCCTTTTTTCCAGCCAGCTTGGCGAACTCCGCCCCTTTTTCGAAATTCTCGCTCTTGATGAAATGCTCCGCCAGAACATCGGTGTGCTCGTCGAGGTTGTTCCGGTACAGCTGCTCCATCACTTGGCCAATCCTTTCATGGAGCTGCTTCTTCCTCCGGCTCAGAAGAGAATCATAGACCACCTCCCGGGTCAGGGCGTGTTTGAAGACATAGGTGGACCGGGGATAAATATCTCTTTCGTAGAGAAGCTCCGCATTCTTCAGAACGGAAAGGCGGGAGAGGAGTTCGGGCTCTGGGAGGTCGGAAGCCCGTTTGATCAACTCATGGCTGAATTCGCGATCGATGACCGACGCAGTCTGGAAAAGGTCCCGGGCTCCTTCCGGAAGCGAATCCACCCGGGCCATGATAACCTCCTGAATGGTGGAGGGAACAGTCAAAGCGTCGATGTTGCGGGCCAGCTGGTAATGGTGGTTCCTCCGGACCATGATCTTCAATTCCCGAAGAGAGCGGAGAAACTCCTCGATGAATAGAGGGACCCCTTCGGTCTTCTCCAGGATCAGCTCCTCCAGGTCCCGACTCAGAACCCGGGTTCCCAGGAGATGGGCAACCATGGCCAGGGTCTCCCGGTTGGAGAGTCGGTTCAGGGTAATCTGGCTGTGGTAGGATTTGGCGTTCCAGCTGGGAATAAACTCCGGCCGGTAGGTGAAGAAGGCCAGGATTCTTGCCCCCGGGATCATCTCCAGGAAGGAAAGGAGGGTTTCTTCCGAGCTTTTGTCCATCCAGTGGAGGTCTTCAAAGATCAGGATCAGGGCCCGTGCGGCGGCCATTTTCAGGAGGATCCGTTTAAAAGCCTCCATGATCCGGTCTTTCCTGGCGTCGGGGCTTATAAGAATCTTCTCGATCCCGCTGTCTTTCACCGAGAGGAGTTCCAGGAGAAAAGGGAGGTAGAGGCTTTCTTCCATCTCCAGGTTTTTCTGGCCTTCGATGACCTTTCTTTTAATCTCCGACTCTTCGTCCCCTTCCCGGACGTCGAAAGTCGCTTTGAGGACCTCAATGAAGGGATGGTAGGCCATGGCCCGCCCGTAGGACAGACATCTTCCTTCCAGGATCACTCCCTCTTCTTCGGCCACTGCCTTTCGAAATTCGTAGAGGAGCCGGGATTTCCCCAGCCCCGCCTCCGCCACGATGGAAATGACCTGCCCCCGCCCTTCTTTGGCTCTGGAAAAGCCATCCTTCAGCAGCTCGATCTCCCGCTCCCTTCCTACGAAAGAAGTCAACCCTTTTCCTGCACTCACCTCGAACCGTGTTTTGCTGGAGCTGGGGGCGATGACCCGGTAGGTTTTAACCGGCTTTTCCTTCCCTTTCACCTTCTTCTCCCCTGCAAACTCGAACCAGAAGAGGCCTTCGGTGAGCCGGTAGGTTTCTTCACTTACCAGGATGGTCCCTGGGTCGGCCATCCCTTCCATCCGAGAAGCCAGATTCACCGTGTCTCCCACGGCGCTGAATTCCACTCGGAGATCACTCCCCAAGCTTCCCACAACGACCGGGCCGGTGTGGATTCCGATTCGCATTTGGATGGGTGGAATCCCCCTTTCCTGCTTGCGGCGCTCGGTAAATTTACTCAGCTCCCGCGAGATGGCCAGGGCAGAGCGTAAGGCCCTTTGAGGGGCGTCCTCCAGGGCGATGGGGGCCCCGAACAAAGCCATAATCCCATCCCCGGTCATCTTGTTCACGGTTCCTTCAAAGGCATGAACCTGGTGGATGAGGACCTCAAAGACCTGGTCCATGAGAGAGTACACTTCCTCATGGCCAAGCATTTCTGAGAGAGCGGTGAATCCCACGATGTCGCAGAACAGGACGGTTACCTGCTTCCGTTCCCCCTCGATCCGATTTTTCTGCGCCAGGATCTTTTCGGTTAGCCCTTGGGGAAGGTACTTCTGAATCTTCGCCAATTTTTCATTCCAGCTAAGGTCCTCAGGGTGGGTTTCTTTCGAATATCTCGTGACCGGTGAAGAAAGCAGATGGCCGCATTCCCCGCAAAATTTATCATCCAGCTGGTTTTCAGAACCGCATTGAGGACATCGGGCATGGAGCTTTCCCCCACATTCCCGACAAAACCTGCGATTCCTCTGATTCTCGCTATGACATCGGGGGCATTTTACCTGATTGGGTTTCATAACCCCTTCAACCCTTTACACTATTTAATCGAAACGGTCTTCGGCCCCTGATCGGCAAAGAGAGCAAATCCGGTGCCAAGCCGAATTGGCTCTTTAACCCCTTTAAATGGTTGAAAATTCCAGATCCCTAGGAGAAAGTTCGCCCTCTTACGGGAAAGAAATTTTCCCTTTAATCCTCAAATTTTTCATTATCCAGGTCTTTACCCGTATCTTTTTCATCATGCAGGAAGGTAAAGGATCAGGACCCTTCAGGCGGCCGTATTAGACCTTTTTGCGATCCCGTTGAAAAATCGAATGAAAAAATTGACAGGAGGATGGGGTTCGATTAACATTGAATAAAATTTCCCTATCCCGCATCCCTCTCCCCCTGAACGGGGCGAGGGGGGCGGGGCATTCCAATGGGAGAGGGGAGTCTTGCGAACATGAGAAGGTTTGTGATTGAAGTGGGAATGGGAGTGGACCAGCACGGACAGGATAACACCCGCGCAGCAGAAAAGGCCGTTCAGGACGCCATTCACCGAAGCTGTTTGTGCGGATTGCGGGAGGTTGCGGGGATCAAGAGCTCAGATGAAATGATGGTGGAAGTCTTGGTCGGCTGCCCTGCTCCAGAGACAGTGGACAAAGAGAGAGTCCTGAAGGTTCTTCCTCTCGGTCAGAAAAGGATTGAAGTCCGAAAAGGAGGACTCTCCGGTAAAACTCTCTTTCAACCCGAGCTGGGAGACAAGACGGATGAGATGGTCGTGGCCAACGCCATCATCACGGTGTATGTCCCCTGATTCAAATGCGGAATTCAGAATGTGGAATGCGGATTGCCGATTGCGGATTGAAATACGAAGAAATGATGTCCGGCTTCCGGCTTATTGACTTTTGTCATCTAAGACTTGAGGCACTTGAGCGCACTTAAGGCATTTGAGGCACTTTTATGAAATCCATCTTCGTCAATCCGGAGCGCTGCACGGCCTGCCGAACCTGCGAAATCGCCTGTGCGGTGCACCGTTCATCTCTCTCCCGAAGAATGCCCGAAGCGATCTATGAGGCTGTTCCCCCTTTGCCCCGAGTTCGGGTCGAAGGCACTGGAACGGAGAAAGGCTTTCCCATCCAGTGCCGGCACTGCGAAGATGCTCCCTGCCTGGATGCCTGCCCGGCCGGTGCCCTCTTCCGGGACGAAGGAGGCCTGGTCCTAGTCCACGATGAACGCTGCATCGGCTGCTGGATGTGCATTATGGTCTGCCCTTTCGGCGCACCTCAGCCCTTCCGGCATTTTCGCAAGGTTCTAAAGTGCGACCAATGTAAAGGAATGGATACGGCCTATTGCGTGGAAAGCTGCCCCACCCATGCCCTGATGCTGATCGATCCGGAAGATATCGCCAGGGGGAAATTCAAGCCTCCCAGGAAAGGAAGTCTGGTCGGATTGAATTTCGCAGCGCGGTCGGCCCTTTTCAAACAGGATAAATGATACCGTTGCCTCACCTCGCTTTCGCGGAACCAGTGAAAGGGCGAGGATGAGGGGTCCATCATCTTGAATGATTTCAAATGATTGGAGAATGAATGAACCGGACCCATAAAAAGAGCGCGCTCGCCCAGACGTCCTCTCTTATCTTGGCGCTTCATGATCAGGGAGAGGATCTCTCCTGGGGGCGCTACGAAGAGCAGCTTCCCCTGTGCGCCTTTACGTCCAATGGATTAAACTGCCGCAAGTGCTTTCAAGGGCCTTGCCGGATCAATCCCTTTGGGGACCAGCCCACCCGAGGGGTCTGCGGTGCGGACCGGGAACAGATCGTCATGGAAAATCTCTTCCAGGCCACCCTGGAAGGCGTCCTGGAAACCGCCCGGTCCGTCTCTTCTATAGATGAATCTCTTGGAGGACAGGAAATCCCTGACTTGGATTCCGATCTCCCACAGGAAACCAGGAAAAGACTTGCGGAACACGAACTCCTCCCTGTTCGAAAAACCCACCTTCTGGAAGTTCAGAACAGTTATTTCTCCCACAAGGGTTACCTCTCTCGAACTCTCAGGGACCTGACTCGACTGGGCTTGATCCACTATGGACTTCTCAAAGGGCTGGAAAAATCAATGTCTTTTTTGGGTGGGGAGGATTTCCCTTATGGCCATGAAGGAGCCAACCTATTAATCTTGGGGCAGCCTTCCTTGAATCAACTTTCCGCTCTGCGCAGGAATATCCAGGATAGGGCTGCAAGGGAAAAGGTTAATCTATGGCTGCAAGGAAGCCGCGGTCTTCCCATCTTCCCGTCCTTTCCCGATCACGGCTCGCCCGAAATGGCTATGGCCATGGGCCTTGATGCTCTGATCATTTATCCCAACGCTTTTTCCCCTTATCTGGAGAATTTGGCGCAGAAATGGGGGATTCCCGTCATTCTCGTGAGGGAAGATAAATCGTTCGAGGCGATTGGCAGGCAAGCCATCGGGATGGCTCTTGATCACCGGAAGGAGCATGCCCCTCTATCCCCTTCCCGCATTCCATTCCTGGACTCACTCCCGCGGAATTCGATCTTAAATCGGGTAAAGGAGGTTCAGGCAGCTCTGGGCACTGGCCGAATGAAGGGTATACTTCTCATCTGGGGAGAACCCAATGTAAAGCAGACTTTCTTCGAGAAGACTCTCACCCTGATGGAAACCGCCTTGAATCAGAAATTGCTGGTCTTGGTTGGCGGAGAGGCGGTTGCCCAGGCGAACCCCTTGAACGAAGAATTGGCGCGGAGGATGGGGAAGACCACGGCGGACATCTCGGGGATTCAGTCCGGCAACCCAAGTTATCTCCTATCCTGGGGAGAGATTCCCAGGCTGGTCCATTTCCTGAGGACTCTGGGTTCGGATAGGGAATTTCGCCAAATGCCTGTGGCGGTTTCTTTTCCTGAACTTGCAAGGGCCTCCACCTGGGCCGCTGCAGTGAGTTTTTTGTCCCTGGGCCTTGCCGTGCAGTTGGGGACCCAGCTTCCCTTCTGGGGAAGCCCGTCCCTTTCCGAAGTCCTGTTAAGAGATTGGCCAAAGATATCCGGAGGATCTCTACTGGCCTCCCCCAGCCTCGCAGACGGGCAAACACAGGCTCGGGAGATAATTTCTCACATTCAATCTCGAAGCTTTGAGAAATGATCGGCCGAAGGAAAAAATCGCCCCCGGATCGAGGAAAGCAATACCTCATCATCGGAAACAGCGCGGCCGGGATTTCCGCGGCCAGAGAAATCAGACGCAGGGACTCGCGGGGAAGGATCACTATTCTCTCCGATGAGCCGACTTTCGGTTATTCCCGGGTGATGCTCCCTCTCTACATTGCCGGGAAAATCGGCAAAAAGGAGATGATTATCGCCCCGGGGGCTGATTATTCTCAGCATAGAATCAAGCTGCTGCGCGGCGACCCGGTTGAATCCATCCACCCCAAGGAGCAAAAAGTTTTTACCCGAAAAGGGATGCATCTCCCCTACGACCAGCTGCTTGTGGCCACCGGATCATCCCCGCGCACCTTGGATATTCCGGGGAAGGACCTCCCGGGCATCCACTATCTTCGCAAAATCAACGATGCGGAGGGGATCCGCAAAGACCTTTCTTCTTCTCCTGGCCCTGTACTGGTAATCGGGGGAGGACTGGTCAGCGTAAAGAGCCTGGAGGCTTTAATCCATAAAAAGAGGAAGGTCCACATGGCGATCTCCTCAAATCGAATCCTGTCCCAGATGCTGGATGAAACCGCCTCCGGCTTTTTTCTGGACGCTTTGCAAAAGAAGGGAGTTTCCGTCCACCTCCAAACCGATGTCCTCGCGTTTGAAGGAAAAGAAAGGATTGAGGGAGCCCGCCTCTCTGACGGGACTTTCCTCCCTTGCTCGCTGGCTATTATCGGCAAAGGGGTGAAACCCAACACAGGTCTCCTAGAAGGCACCGGAATCCAATTGAACGAGGGAGTCGTCGTGGACCCGCACATGGCCACCAATCTCCCTTTCATCTACGCAGCAGGTGATGTGGCCGAGACCCTTGATCTCTTGAGAAAAGAATACCAGGGCCAGGCCATTTGGCCCCTGGCCGTCGAAGGAGGGCGGGTTGCCGGATCGAACATGGCCTCCGTAGCTTCTATTTTTACCGGGGGCCTTAGGATGAACGCGGTCGAACTCCTGGGGATAAAGGCCGTATCAGTAGGGGCCGAGGAGGGGCAGAATGTCCTCACCTACTTTCCGCCGCATAAATCCGTTTACCGTAAGCTGTCCCTCTCCGGAGGGCGACTCACGGGGTTTTTGCTGGCCGGAGATATCCGCTGCGCCGGTATCCTGACCTCCCTGGTGAGGAATGGGACCCCGGTTTCAACCTCTGCCTTGGAGGAAGGCCTGGAGCTAGGTTTTTCCTATTCCCCGAGATTTCGTTCTCTCCGGGGCGAAGTTATTTCGGGCATATTTGGGGGTTTCTAAACATTTCAAATTTCTGGCATATTTTCTTTGATTCTCTGTGGTGAAATACGGAGGTATTTTTGCGAATCGATCCTGAAAAATGTATCGGTTGCGGCAAATGCAAATCTTATTGCACGATGTGGGGCGGGGTCATGCGTTTCGAGCGACATCCGAAAAACCCCGCCAGGGTGATTACGGTGATCGATGAGGATGAGTGCGTGGAATGCAGCGTCTGCCTGCGCAGCGGCTGCTGCCCCACGGACGCCCTTTTCCAGCCTGCCCTGGACTGGCCGAGGATCGTAAGAAAGAATTTTAGCGATCCCCTGAAAATCCATCCAGAAACCCGCATCCCTGGGCGGGGAACCGAGGAGATGAAAACCAATGAAGTAACCGGTCGGTACCGATGGGGAAAGTATGGAATGGCATTTGAGCTCGGACGGCCCGGCGTAGGGGCGCGGTTTTACGATGTGGAAAAAGTCGCCCAAGCCCTTGCCGCTCTCAAGGTGGAATTCGAGGAGAACAACCCGGTGACCAAGCTGATGGTGGACCGAAAGAAAGGATTGATTCGTCCGGAGGTCTTGGGGGAGAAGGTTCTTTCGGCCATAGTGGAGTTCATGACTCCGGCGGAAAATCTTCCCCAAATCTTTGAAGTTCTCGACCGGGTATCCAAGGAGATCGACACCGTTTTCTCCGGGGACATCATTAGCCGGGTCGGCCCCGAAGGCTCCGTTCTTTCGGTCAAAAGTTTGCAGCAAATGAAACGGTTTATCTCCATCAACGGCAAGAGTAATGTTGGACTGGGGAGGCCAAGGGCGGCTGAATGAGTTTCGGGTTTCTTATTTATTTTAAGCCTGAGGCACCTAAGTACACTTCAGCAAACTTGAGGCGCTTTTCTTGAGGAGCTTTTCATGACCCATACCCTCCACCGGCGGGGCAGCCGCGAGAGTCTGGACTGCGACTACATCGTCTTCACCATGTCGGCCAAGAGCTTCAATGAAACAGGGTCGGGGAAGAAGATG
>DASPRR010000610.1:0-6564 GCA_035624375.1 Thermodesulfobacteriota bacterium
AAGCCCGAAACCGGGAGCGCTTCTTCAGGGACTCGGCCAGAAGCCGGATATAGTTCTGGGTACGTTTGATGTGCCCCCCGGTTTCGGGGTCTCGCGTTTCGACCAGGGAAGACATGCTTTCAATCGTGGCCTCCTGGACCATGACCAGCTCAAGGGCCCGCTCTTTCGCTCTTTGTTCTTCATCCCAGAATTTCAGAAAACTCAGAAAGGAGAAGTTCACCCCCAAGACAAGAAGGCAAGAGATTGGGGAAATAAAGATGCCCCCGCCGAAAAATGCTAGAAGGGAGGCCAGGGAAGCCCCCGCGGCAAGGGCCCCAAGGAGCAAGGAACTCAGCCCCGCTCCGGTCCAGGTTAGAATAAAAGCAGACAGCAGGCCAAATCCCAAGGTGAGAATGGCTTCCATCCCCGAAGCCCATTTCGGTCGTAAAAGGAAGTCCTTCTTGAGCATATTGTCCACAATCGTGGCATGGACCTCCACTCCCGGGAAAATCGGATCGAAGGGGATGGGTTTCAACTCCTTCATCCCCGAGGCGGAGGTACCTACCAATAATATTTTCCCTTGAACTTTATTTTTGGGGACCTGATCAGAGAGGATATCCGCAGCAGAGATATATCCAAAAGTTTTGCCTTTGCCGCGAAACCGGATCAACATGGTTCCTTGGGAGGTGAGGGGAATTGCAGTTTTGTCCAGAATTAAAGAATCCTCACCGCTCCTACCGGTTTTGAGAACGGCCTCATTTATGGCCATCGCCCGCATCAGCGTCGCCAGGGCCAGACTTGGGTAGAGCTTGCCCTTGTACTCGATGATTAAGGGCACTCGCCTCATGATGCCATCTGGGTCCGGGGCAATATTGAAAAAACCGGACCCTCCTGCGGCCCGGGAAAGCGATTGTAGATTGCACGCCGCACCCCGTGCTCGAAGGAAGAGCTTCTCCTCCTCTTCTTTCCCAGGGTTCCCAATTCGATGAACTCGCAGGGGATGGAGCAGGCATCCGTCCGGTCGGGAATCTTCATCAAACAGGAATTGATAGCCCAGCACAGCCGCACTTCTGGAAAGCGCATCCGCGAGACTTTGGTCATTGTTCATGAGTTCCGGGGGAGTTCCTCTGAATTGGAGGTCGAATCCGAAATCGCGTCGCAGCTCTTTCTTGATCACGTGGATCGAGGTCCGGTCGTCTTCGGCAAAAAGCATGTCCAAGCCTATGCTCAAAGACCCCAACTCCCTGAGCTTGTTAATCAAGGTCGCGATTCGATGGCGCGGCCAGGGCCATTGCCCGTATTGCCTGAGGCTCTTTTCATCGACATCGATGATCACCGGAATCGGGGATGGGTCTCCTGTGCGCTCCATCTTTACCAGCAGATCATAGATTTGATTATTGAGGAAATCCGTAAGGCCGGGGTTAAGAATGTTCAGGAGGAAAAGGAGGGCCGAAAAGGCGATTCCATAAAAAAGAACCGCTGGGCGATTTTTCTGGGCGCGGCGAATGATCGGTTCCCTGTTTTCCGGGGGCGCCATATGCTGGTAAGAAAATGGAAAGAGCCTTTCCGAACAAACTTTCCCGCCGGGCCTTTCCTGGGGCCTCATTGGAAGCGGGGAAAAGACGCCCACCGGGCCTTTCTCATCTCATGTTGAATCCCCAACTCCGTACCGACGGAAAAATCAGCTTCCCCCAACTATCTGATCATCACTTCAACCCTTCGGTTAAGAGGCTCTGCAACCTCGTCCTCGGTATATACAAGGGGCCTTGACTCGCCCCAGAAGGAAACGAATAACACGCTCGATTGGATGCCTTTGGCAATCAAGAAATCTCTGATAAAGTTCGCCCGCCTTGAGGAGAGCTTTAGGTTATGCTGCTCCGTCCCCAAACGATCGGTATGACCTGCGATATGGATTTCCGTTGGTTTACGAATTTGAATCGCCCTTAGGATCTCCGGCAGTATCGCCTTGGATCCATCCGCAAGTTTGGTTTTATCGCTTTTAAACCAGAGGGTGAAAGAAAGAAAACGGGCGGTTGAATCTGGCTCCGCCGAAAGGGCGTCCCCGAAGATGCTGGCAATCCCTTTTTCATCCAGGGGCTGGGGCGCAATGGGCCGGCTATTAAAATCTTCAACCCGGGTCGTGTCCCCTGGCTTGTCAAGGATTTGATAGCCTCCTGCGTTTGCAATGCGGATGGAACCGGCCTTGCCATCCGGTTCAGGCAAGAGGACGAACAGGTCGCCCTTGGAGGTCTCTGTTTCACCTTGGGGCTGTTCAACTTCGGCATAGGGGACCGATGGTGAAACCATTAGATGGGGGTTGCTGGCGCATCCGACAAGGAGGAACAATAAGGGCCATAGAGTCTGAACTCTGGGCGATAATTTCATTGGGTTAACTCAGGTATCCTTCCGGAAAAGCCTTTTGCCGTCCAGAGCGCCGCCGCTCGGAGAAAGGACCGCTTGATAGCTACCTTTCTTCGACTTTCACGGCAAATTTTGTGCCTCGTACTCCTACGGAAGCGGAGGGAGTCACGAAAAGGACCGAATCAGGTGCAAGCTTGGCGATGAGCCCAGACAGGTAAACGGCAGTTCCCTTCATCATTCGAAAAATAAGCGATAGCTTGCCCTGCCGCGGAGCATACACAAATTCATCAATGGCCAACACGCTGCCGGGTCCCAAAGACAATTGGGTATCGTCGCGAAACACGACGCCGATGGACCCATCGGGACCCGTACGAAGGGTATCATTGGAGTGAATTTCCAAGCCCGCTTTGGCGGGTAGGATTTGATCCTGTCTCACAACCGCCGCTGCTCCGCTTACCCTTTGAAGAGTCCCGATAACCGGGGAAGGATCAGCGGAAAACGCCTTCCCATGGATGGTCAGCGCAAAAAAGGAAGCAATGATAATAAGTTGCAGTTTTCTTACGTCATGATGATCCAAAATCGAACCCCCCGGCTCTTTTCTCTGTTCCCGTGATTGCATTACCAAACCAGCAAGAATCAAGCCAAAAGGATCGCAGCTGGGATATAAATAATATCAAATGGTTAAAACCATTTTTCAGCTTAATGCCTTTAGCGGGGGTACAAAATTAGTCAGGATTTTGCCAGGGTGAGCGCAAAATTGTCAAACAATGAGGTTATGGGAATGGGAGGCACGATTCCCTTTATTTTCTCGCGTTCCCGTTGAACTTCTGCATCTATCGGATAGTCCGCTTTCTTCCTCCTGGGTCTTGGAGACTGGATAGATCGTTGTCGATGGGGTAAATGAAATCGTGGGAAGAAAAAGAAACGGAGTTGGCGAGTGCATGGTTCGGGAGGGAGGAGGGAGAGCAAATCTTGACCACAGGGGTGGTTCGCAAACCGCCTCTACACCAGGAAATCTATGAAAATATTCCAGAGGCAATTCATGAATCGCCCCCGCCCAATCCGAATAATCTTGCCTGATTCTCATACATCAGCGCTTTTACCAGCCGTATCCCTCCGGGTTTTGAAATCTGCCCGTCAGACATTAGCTTGCCCACCGCCCGGCAGATCACCCGGTCGAAAACCTCGAAGCGGCTCTCTTCTGACAGGACCTTTCTCCCGTCACAGACCGGGCCGCCGCTGGAGGTAAGCAGGGACGCTCCCGCGGTGTGCAGGAGGTAGTGCTCCATCACGTAAGGGGTGTCGTTATGCCACCAGGGGAATCCCGCATGGGCGTTGGGAAAAGCCCGCTCCAGCATGATGTTCACATGGGTGAAGGCCTGATTCATGGGATACAGGACGAGGTGGGACTGGTGAGAATCTTTCCCGTCGAAGAACTTGGAAAGTAAAGGGGTGATATTTTCTATGATATGAACCTGATCGAAAACAATATCCCCCCCTACATCCGCCCCCCACTTCTCAAACAAATACCGGTTGGCATTCCGGAAAGCCCCATAGTGGACCTGGGTGACCATCCCCTTCTTCTGGTTCATCTCGCAGAACCGGTGCATCAGGAAAGAGATGAACTCTTTTGTTTCCGGAGACCGGGGCCCGAACTTCTTCCTTCTCCCGTAAGCCGCGCGGAAGACCTCCTCCGCCCTTCTCTGGCTTACTTCCAACCCGTAGGGTTCCAGGAGGCCATGGTCGCTGGCCCGCGCTCCCCTCCGGGCAAAGTATTCGTGGCGCTCTCCAAGGGCATCCACCAAGCCCTGAAGGCTCGCTTTCTTTCCGGTCTTCTGCAACAGCCGGTCCACATTGGACCGCCAGGAATCGCTGAAGATGTTGGCGTAGGCGTCCGGCCGGAAGGTGGGAAGAAACCGGACCCCTCCGACCTTTTCTGTCGCGAGGTGATATCTTAGGTCATCGATCGGGTCATCGGTGGTGCAGATCACCCTGGCTCGGGCCCGCTTTAGGACAGCCTGGGGAAGCATCTCCTTTTTCTGGAAATGCTTTGAGGTGAGGTTCCAGATTCTTTCTCCCGTCTTCTCATTCAGAAGCAGGTTAATCCCGAAGAGACGGCGAAGATTGAGATGGAGCCATTGGTGAATGTGGTTTCCTTCCAGGTCCGGGAAGACCCGACTGAGGGCCACCCATTTTTCGAAATCAGAAATCCGGGGGTTCCGGGCAAAAGCCTGGGAAAAACCCGGGAGCTTGGCCGCTAGTTGGATGATATAGTGATCGTTGTTGGCATACTCCTGCCGGTCTTCCAGAACCTCCGCCCTCCATATGTTGGGAAAGGGCTGGTTCTCCACGATCTGCCGCAGGTTATGATGGGTATGGGTATCCAGAATTCCAACCCGTGACCGGAAGGGAACGGCTACATCCCGGAACAAACGGATCGCTTCCCGGGTACCCAGGAGCCAGTTGGGACCGAGGAATTTATCTCTCTCCATCTCTCTTCCCGTCCTTCTTCATTTCCCCTTTTTCCCTTTTCGCCCTTTTGCTCATTCCATTGAGATCGCTACCATGGGCAATTCTCACGATTGTATCCGCCAGGACCTGGGCCCCAATGGCCGCATCCTCCCAACGGATGGACTCTTCCGGGCAATGGCTTTTGCCATCCTCGCAGGGGATGAAAATCATGCCCGTGGGAATGCCCCGGGTGGGAAAGGTCATGGCATCGTGACCGGCGCCACTGCCCATTCGTTTCCAGGAAACGCCCCTCTGCCGGCAGACCTCCTCGATAAGCTCCATGATCTTTCGGTCCATCCTGCTCCCGTCCTTCGACAGGACGGTCTCCATGCGGGCGCCCGGGATGGAGCGAAGAACCTCGTGAATCTTTCCCCTGGCGCTTCTCAAGAGGGATTTCTTCATGGAGCGGAGGTCCAGGGTCATCTCCACCCTGCCAGGGATGATGTTGAACGCTCCCGGATGAACCTTCATTTCCCCGATGGTCCCCACGATATCCGACCCCAAAGATCGCACTTCCCGATTGACCGCGGTGATGAAGCCGGCCGCCTTCACCAACGCATCGTCCCGAAGGCGCATCGGGGTGGTTCCGGCGTGCCCTGCTTTTCCCTCAACTTCAATCATATGGCGATCGATGGCCACGATTCCCTCAACTACTCCTACGGGAATTCCGAGCGAATCCAGAACCGGCCCTTGCTCGATGTGCAGCTCCAGGAAAGCCCGAAACTCCGAGGGAGAACGGGCTGCCTTGCCGGACTGCCGCGGGTCTTTCCCCATTCGTTCCAAGCTCTGGGCCAGGAAGGGGCATCCCGATCCCCGGGATTTATAAATTTCGTCCTCCACCAGAAGATTCAACATGGCCCGGCTTCCGAAAGTCCCGGCGTAATGCGCCCCTTCTTCATCGGTGAAGACAATGAGTTCCAGGGGGCAAGGGATCGATAGACCGCTTTCCTGGATGGCCCGCAGGGCCTCCAAGCTGCAGCACAGGCCTACGGCGCCGTCGAATTTTCCCCCGTGCAAAACGGCATCCATGTGCGATCCCGTGGCAATGCATGGCGCCGCCTGCGCCCCGGAAGCCGGTTCGAGTCGCCCGATGATGTTGGCCACTGCATCTTCCCGAACCCATAAACCCGCATCCCGCATTCGCCCTTTAAACCACTCCCGGGCCTGCAGGTCGGCGTCGGATAGGGCTGTCCTCAGAATTCCCCCATCCGGCCCTTCCCCAAATTTTCCCAGACTCTCGAGGTCCTTTCGTAGCCTTCTTTTATTTGCTTTGAGTGATGAAAAATCCATTATCATTTTCACCTTGCCCCCTGTTTCCGCACCACAAATCTTCGGTCTTCCTCTCCTCTACCCAGCTCTCGCCCATCCCAATTCATTCCGACTCCCCATTGGCCACCGCTCCCGATGAGAAACGGGCCTTTGGAGACCCTCTTACTCCTGACGGCTCCATGGATTGCCCCAGCAGGTCTATTTTCATGGGGATTCAGGCGAGGTTGATTTTCTTGAAGCTTTTGCTATCGATCCCTTCCGGCAGAGGACTTTCATTTTTATAATCCCTTGCCGGGGTTTATTGAATGTAACTTCCCGGGGCAATAAATTCAAGGGATAAATCTTTCCTGATCATTCTTTTGCCCGGGCGAGATAAGGACCACGCCCAGCTTGAGAAACAATCTGGTTTCGTATAGAATAGAATTATCCATGGGTTCCCAAAAA
>DASPRR010000252.1:0-6343 GCA_035624375.1 Thermodesulfobacteriota bacterium
GTACATTTTTTTTATTTACCTCAAGGGAGTTATCCACAGCCCCTTCGCTCACCTGCTCCCGGGGGCGCGTCGCTCCGGGACTATGGATAACTCCCTTGGGTAATATACAAGGGGGGATTATGCCTTTCCATTCCGATCGAAACCCGTTATCATTCATTATATCGGAATTCCAACCATGGCCAAATATAATCAAGCGAGAGAACCGAAGGGAAAGCCGACCCTGTTTCTCGGGCCTTTCCAGCCCGAGCTGGAAGAGGCTTTTTTCCTATGGGTCAGAGAGAAAAAGGAAAAGGACCCTTTTGCCCCCCTCGTGGTTCTGGTCGGGTCCAATTTGCTGGGCCTTTACCTGCGAAGGCTGCTAACTCAGCGGGGTCTGAATCATATCAACCTCCGTTTCCTCACCTTCATCGACCTGGCCCGAACTTTGGCCGCTGAACCTCTGGATCGGAAAGGGCTCCGGCCTCTTCCGCGATACGGCGATCTTGTCCTCATTTCTGCCCTGGCCGAAAAAATTCAGGAAGGGAGTTACTTCGGCCCGATCGCCGGCCGGAGGGGCTTTCAGCGGGCTCTGGCGGCCACCTTCCGGGACCTGGCCGATGGCGGGGTCGAAACCCTGCCTTTGTTGGAAACCCGCAAAATCTCTGATCTCAACCCCCTGTACCAGAATTACCGTTCGCTGGCAGGCAAGGGTTTCTACTCTTCTTCTGAACTTTTCTCCCACGGCGAAAAGGAAGCGCAACGTTTCCCCCAAATATTCGGCAGCGAGGAGTTGGCGGTTTACGGGTTCTATGACTTCACCGAGAGCCAGAAGCGGCTTCTTGAGGCCTGCATCCGGCATCTGCGACTGACTTCTTTTATGCCCTGGCGGGAAACCCAGGGTTTCGCGTATGCAGCTCCGGTCCTCCAATGGTACCGGAGTCGCGAATTCCAGGTTCAATCAGTTGCAAGACCAGAGCTTGCTGGAAGCAAGCTGGTGGAAGTCGCGCCAAGGGAGATTTTCGCGGAAAGGCCCAAAGCTTTTTCCACCCGCGAGGACCGCACGGTTCGAATCATTGCTGCCCCCAGCGAAGCTCAGGAGGTGCGGGAGATTGCGCGGGAGGTGCTCCGCCTGGCCCGGGAGGAAGAAATTCCCTTCCATGAAATGGCCGTCCTCCTGCGCAACTTCGACCTCTATGCCCCTCTCCTCCAGGAGACTTTTCAAAATCTCCAAGTTCCCATCCATCTCCACGGGGGTAAACCTCTCTCCCGGACCCAGGCTGGAAAGAGTGTGCTCCTCCTTCTTGACTTGGTGGGCGGCAACTTACGACGAGGAGAGGTCATAGAGTTCCTGACTTTCGCTCCCCTGGCCTGGGAGCGCTTCTTTCCGGAAGAACCTTCCACTTCCCATTGGGACCTCATCTCCCGGGAGGCGGGAATTGTGGAGGGGAGAGAGGAGTGGGAGGAGAGACTGACCTCCTGGATCGCCCAGCAAGAGCAACAGGAAGATGAGGAAGGGGATCAAACCCTGATCCAGGAGGCGGAACGCTTCCATGGTTTTCTGAAAGATTTCTTCCCGGCCCTGGACCAGTTTCCCCGGAATTCCACCTGGCAGGGAATGGTAAAGGCCTGCCTTCTCCTGCTGGAATCCTATTTTGAAGCAAACGGGGACCGTGAAGAAATCGGCGACGCTCTCCGATCACTGGTCTCTCTGGACCTTCTCGGCCTGGAGGTCGAGGTTCGACAATTCAAGGAGGTCCTCAGCGAAGCCCTGGAGGAGAAGACCCTTGCCCACGGGGCTTTCCAGAGAGGCGGAGTGTGCGTGTCGGATTTGATGCCCGCCCGCGGTCTATCCTTCCGGGCGGTCTTCATCCCCGGCCTGGTTGAACGGTCCTTTCCGGCATCCCCCCGCCAGGACCCCCTGCTATTGGACGCGGAACGTCAGGCCATGAACCGAGACCTGAAGGAGAAGGGCCATCTGCCCTTGAAGCGATACCGCTTCGCCGAAGAGAAACTCCTCTTCACTCTGGCCCTGGGAGCCGCCAGGGAGAAGGTGATCCTTTCCTACCCCCGTCTGGATCCCTCCACCGGGAGGGAACGGATTCCTTCTTTTTTCCTGCTCCGGGTAGGGGAAGTCCTTTGCGGGGAAGCCATGGATTACAGCCGTCTGGAGAGGATTCCACAATACGGGTGCGTGCCTCTCTCCCGACTAGCCCCCGAGGATTCAGCCGAAGCCATCGATGAAGGGGAATTCGACCTGAGCCAGGTAGGCAAAGCGCTGCGCACCCATGATCGAAGGGAAGTCTCCTATTTTCGGAGGGCCTTTCCTTTCTTTAACCGGGCGGAAAAGCTGGCCCGCCTGAGGTGGGGCTTCCAAGCCTTCACTGAGTACGACGGATGCATGAAATCTGCCCGGGCCCGCAAGCTTTTGCGCGAAAGGTTCGCCCTCTCTGGACAGGTTCTCTCCGCCACCAAACTGGAAACCTATGCGGCATGTCCGTTCAATTACTTTCTGGCGGAGGTTTTAGGTCTCAGACCGCTTCCCTCTCCCGAGGAGGTCCGGCGTATCCAGCCCCTGGAGCGGGGGACTCTGGTGCACGAAATTCTTTTCCGTTTCTACGAGGCCTCCTCAAAGAGATATCCGGGTCCTTTGCGGTCGGAAAACCTCGAAGGATACTGGAAGGCCCTTGAGGAGGCAGCATCGATCTCTTTTGCCGCCGCGGAAGCGGAGGGCTGGACCGGTTATCCGCTGCTCTGGGAGATAGACCGCCAGTCGATCCTCGAGGACCTGCGGGCCTTCCTGGAAAAGGAGACGCAAGCAGAAGAAGGGATGATTCCTTCCCTTTTCGAGGTTCGTTTCGGACACGGTGGCCTGAGTCCCCGGAAAGGCGGCGTGGACGAACCCATTCCCTTGATGTTAGAGGACGGAATGGGCTTTTTCCTCAGGGGTCGAATGGACCGGGTGGACTTTTCCCCCGAGAGAGACGCCCTGCGGGTCATTGATTACAAGACCGGAAAATTGCAGGGCGAGGAGGACGGGTTCTGCGGCGGGACCACCCTCCAGCTCCCCCTCTACCTCATGGCGGCCTGCCGGACCTGGAAGGAAGCCGACTTGGAAAAGAGCTGGGCCGAGTATTGCAGCGTAAGCCGGAAGGGAAAGTTTGCCCGCATTCCTTTCCGCGGGGACGGCTGGGAGGAAAAGGAAGCGAATTTGAAGAAAATTCTTGAAACTATCTTTCAGGGCATAAGTGAAGGAACCTTTTTCCCTTACCGGGAGAAGAGCCAGGGCTGCAGTTTTTGCGACTTCAGAAATCTTTGCGAACACGGAGTGGATGTCCTTTTCGAAAAGAAAAAGAAGGACCCGAGGGCGGCGGCATTTTTGGAAATTAGACAAATCCCATGACGGCAATTGCGGATTGCAGAGGGGCGCGGCGCGCGCCCTTGAGTCATTCTGGGTAGGGGCTGGGTTCAAACCCTCTGGTTGGACGCTTGCAAGCGAAACTCGGTGCAAGATGGCGACAAAAATGTTGGGTCGCCCCGGCGTGGTTGCCCATCTTGCGAGCGGCCACATAGGGCCTCTCCTACAAAATCTTGTCTGGCCCGGCTTGTTCGGGTTAGGAAGTTCTCTGTTGAAATAGAGGTGAATTCTAAATTGTCTCTTGCCGATGAGGCTGCACGAGAAATAGCCCGAAATGATCTTGACCGCTCCCTCGCCGTGGAGGCGGGGGCCGGTACGGGCAAGACCACTCTTTTGGTTGAGCGGATTTTGTCCTTGGTCCGGAACCGGCGGGCTCCGCTGGAAAAGATCGTGGCCATCACTTTCACCGAAAAGGCAGCCGGGGAACTGAAGGTGCGTCTGCGGGAGGCCATCGAGAAGGCCCTCCCCCTTTCGCCGCCGGCGGAGGCCGAGTCTCTCGGCCAAGCCCTGGGCGAATTGGAACGGGCTCCGATATCCACCATCCATTCCTTCTGCTCCAGCCTTCTTCGGGAACGTCCGGTGGAAGCTTCCCTCGACCCGAATTTCGAGCCCTTGGACGAAATGGGCATGGACCTCCTCTTCCAGGAGGCCTGGGAACAGTGGCTTGGAAAGGAGATGGAGAAGAAGCCTGCGGTACTGCGCCGGGCCATGGCCCTGGGCATGGAGATGGACCATCTCGCCCGCCTCGTGCGGCAAGTTTACGAGAACCGGGACCTCCTCCCCGAGGGTCCATTGCCGCAGTCGTCCTTTTCCCCAGAGAGCTTTATTGAAATCCTGGGAAAAGAAGTTCAACGAGCCTGGGACTTGGCTCAATCGGATTGCCGGAAAGAAGAAGACCTGGGGTACCAGGCCATCCTGGGCCTCCGGGGAAAAGCGAAAGAATTGAAAGAAGCTTCCCCAGATAGGCAAGAAGTCATCCTCTTCCGGGACTTGGAGATAAAAGCCCAGGGGAATAAGTCCAACTGGAAGCCGCCGCCGAGCTGCGACGCGCAAAAAGAAATCCTCAATAACCTGGCCAAAGAGCTGGGGGCCCTCAAGGAGACCCTTCGTGCCCAAGTCATGGCCGGTCTGATAGGCTGGGTCAAAGGATTTGTGGCCGCCATGCAGGAAGAAAAATCCAGAAGGGGTGTCCTGGATTTTCAGGACCTCTTGATCCTTTCTCGAAACCTGCTGCGGGATAACAAAGAGGTTCGCGAGTATTTCCAAAAAAATTTCCAGTACATCCTGGTGGACGAATTCCAGGACACGGACCCTCTGCAGGTGGAGGTAGTCTTTTTCCTGGCCGAAAAAGGAGCCAAAGCAAACCGCTGGGAAGAGGTCGATCTTCAGCCCGGAAAGCTCTTTCTGGTGGGAGACCCCAAGCAGTCCATCTACCGGTTTCGGCGAGCGGATATCGAAACCTATGAAAAGGCCAGGGAGAGGGTGATTTCCAGGGGGGCGGGGGTAAACATCGTCCAGAACTTCCGGACGGTTCCTTCCATCCTCTCCTGGGTCAACCGCATCTTTTCCGGCCTGATCCAGTCCTCGATGGAGGGTACTTACCAGCCTTCCTATGTGCCCCTGGTGCCTCACCCGGGACGGAAAGAGGTCATTAAAGCACAACCGGGGGTTCTTCTTCTCGCGCCCCCGCCGGATTTCGACCCCCGGGAAGCATCGGCTGCAAAAGTAAGGGAGGATGAAGCCCAATCCATTGCCGCCTTGATCGAGGAAATGGCTGCCGGCGGACCCGAAGGGAGATGGATGGTCTTCGACAAGAAGGAAGTGGCCCCCAGGCCGGTATCTTACCGGGACATGGCCTTGCTCTTTCCCGCTCTGACCGGGATCGACGCCTATGAAGAAGCCCTGAAGGATGGGGAAATCCCCTACCGGCTTGAAGGGGGAAAAGAATTCTACATGCGCCAGGAAGTGCGCAGTCTCCTCTGCTGTCTGAAAGCCCTCGACGACCCGGCGGACCGCATCTCCCTGGTCGCCGCTCTTCGCTCTCCCTTCTTCGGTTTTTCCGATGAAGAGATCTTCCTCTTCAGCGCTTCCGGGAACCGGCTAAGCTATCTTCACCACGCCGAAGAAGAGACCGGGGAGTTTTCCGAAGCCCTGTCCCTGATGAGGGAGCTCCATAAGAGGAGGAATTCCCGGCCCATCTCCACCACGGTCTCCGATCTCCTCTCGCAGACCAAAGCTTTGGAGTTCTCCCTCCTGCGTCAGGGAGGAGACCAGATGGCCGCCAACCTCCGAAAGGTCCTGGAGCAGGCCCGGGCCTTTGAAGGGGAGGCGCAGGCGAACTTTCGGCGGTTCGTGGAATGGCTGGGAACCCGGGAAGAGGAGGGCGTGCGCGAGGGCGAGTCCCCCTGGGCTGAAGAAGGTGAGGAGAACGTGAAGCTGATGACCATCCACAAGGCCAAGGGATTGGAATTTCCGATCGTATTCCTGGCCAACCTGGCGAGCGAGGGTCGGCGCAGGCAGGAATTCATCCCCCTGAGGCTCCAGGGAACCTTTGAAATGCGCATCGGCAATTTCCAAACCAAAGGATATTCGTCGGCCCTGGAGCAGGAAAAAGCCAAAATGGAAGCCGAAGATCGGAGGCTGTTCTACGTCGCCGCCACCCGCGCCAGGGACTATCTGGTCCTTCCCCTCTTTTGGGGGAGGAGGGGACGAGGGTTCTTCAGCCTCCTTGAAGAAAATTTGCCCGCCTTTGAATCGATGGAACCATGGTCGGTGATCGATGGACAGCTCATTGCCGGCCGGGGGTGCTTCAACCTCCGACCGGCGGAGAAACCACCCCTGCGATTGGACCTGGAGGAATCGGAAAAAGAAAAAAAAGAAGAGGGGACTCCCTGGGAACGACGTCTTCAATGGAAAGAATCCTTGGATGCGGTCAAAGAAAAGGCTTCC
>DASPRR010000257.1:0-3322 GCA_035624375.1 Thermodesulfobacteriota bacterium
ACCATGGAGTCGGTTCCCAACCCGTTGTGGTCTTCGGCGGTAAGGTTGTAGGTCCCGCTGATCCCCACGTAGCCTTTGGTCGCCTCGATGGCGTCGCGTAGCTTTTCATTGTCCGTCCCGGCCTTCTTCATGGCGTTGGCCACGATGTAGATGGCGTCCCAGGCATAACCGGAATGGGTGTTGATCGGGAACTGGGTATCGTACTTATAGACATCCTTGTAAAGACGGACGAACTCCTGAATGACCTTTTTCTGGGGGTCTGAGTCGGGAAGCTGGTCGGCTACCATCAATTTCGTCGAGGGCATGATATTCCCCTCGGAAGCATCTCCCGCCAGTTTGATATAGATGGGATCGGGAAGTCCATGACACTGGTAAAGGGGGGCCTTGATGGCCAGCTGCTTCACGTTTTTGGCCACGATGGACCCCGCCTTGCCGATGGTCCAGCAGATGATGGCCTCCGGGTTAGCGGCCTTGATCTTTACCAGCTGGGCGGTCATGTCGCTGTCCGTGGCCTGGAACGATTCGCTGGAAATGATTTTCACACCGAAATCGGGGGCCAACTTGTCGAGCCAGTTCTTTCCGTCCCGGCCGAATCCGTCCGCCGAAGTGATGATGGCGATTTTCTGGATTCCTTTTTTCTTCAGGTAGTCATAGGTCTTCTTCACCGCCACCGAGGTTCTCTGGGGAGACTTGAAGGTCCACTTGAAGGGAGGGACGGTGATTACCGGGTCTCCGCCCACGCACATAAAGGTGGGGACCTTCATCTGCTCGATGATCGGCTTGGAGGCCATGCCGGTATCCGTCCGGGTGGGCCCGACGATGGCCACGACTTTGTCCGACTCAATGAACTTTTTGGCGATGATCGCCGCCTTGGTGGGATCACCTTCGTCATCGGCGATGACCAACTCGAGGGGGCGGCCGTTGATCCCCCCTTCCCCGTTGATCTTCTTCACCACCATCTCGGCCACCAGCTTGGTGGGCGTGCCGATGGCCGAAGAAGGCCCGGTTAAATCAAAGAAGGCTCCCAGCTTGATCGGCTCCGCTCCCCATGCCGGACCCCAGCCGGTCAAAACGGCTAACAACAGAATTGCGACTGGCATTGCTTTTCTCATGACACCCTCCTCCTTTGGATTGCGGATTGCGGATTTCGGATTGGAAAAACCACAATCACTCTCCTTGATGAAAAACAGCTTTCAGCTTTCAGCAGTCAGCGATCAGCTAAAACAAAAACAGATTCTTTGGTCTTAGGCTGACCGCTGATAGCTGAAAGCTTATTTCCGATTATCAAAAACCCTTTTTGACTTTCTCTCCGTCCGTGGCAGGCTTTGGAAATCGACGATCTCCACTTTCCCGCTCACCAGGAGCTGGTGGCGGAAAAGGTACTCCAGATGGTCCGCCACGGCTCTGTCTCCTTTGGGATTCCCCTTTTCCGCCCTCTCCACTTTTACCGCCATGTAGTCTTTCCCGTCCTCCCCCCGCTCCAATAGAACCTGGAATTCGCTTCCCACCCTGGGCTCCTGGGAAAGGAGGTGGTCAATCGAGCCGGGATATATGTTAACCCCCCGGATGATGAACATGTCATCCGAGCGGCCAAGGATTTTGTCGTGCCGGGGGAGAATGTTGCCGCAGGAGCACCGTCCTGGAATCAACCGGGTTAGGTCGCGAGTCCGGTACCGGATCAGGGGGGCCGCTTCTTTCCTCAGCGTTGTAACCACCATTTCCCCCACTTCTCCCGGTAAAGACGGCTTCAAGGTCTCGGGGTTGATAACCTCCAGAATATAATAATCGGCCCAATAGTGGATGCCTTCATGGGCCTTGCACTCTAGGCCGGTCCCCGGTCCATAGAGCTCGGTCAGACCGGGGATGTCAAAGGTATCTTCCGCCCTCAGATACTCCTTGATGTTCCGCCGCATCGCATCGCTGTGCCGTTCGGCCCCAAAGATAACTTTCTTCAGATTGATTTTGCCCTGGAGGCCCCGTTTCCTGATTTCTTCGGCCATGAGCAGACCCATGGAGGCGGTGCAGCAGAAGACCGTGGTCTGGAGGTCCACCATGACCTCGCAGTGCATGTCCAGGTTTCCCGGCCCCACGGGGACGGCCATGGCTCCAAACCGCTCCACCCCCATTTGGAAGCCGACGCCCGCCGTCCAGAGGCCGTATCCCACGGCAACCTGGACTCGGTCTTCCCGCGCCAACTCGGCCATTTCGTAACAGCGGGCGAACATGTCAGCCCAGTCCGAAATGTCCCTTTCGCTGTAGCACAGGACTTTTCTCTTTCCCGTGGTTCCCGAAGAAGCGTGCACCCGGATGACCTTTTCCAGGGGCACGGAGAGGAGAGGAAAAGGGTATCCTTCCTTCAGGTCATCGGCAGTGGTGAAGGGAAGTTTCTGAATGTCTTCCAGGGAACGAATCGTCCCCGGCCGGCCCCCGGTCTCCTCTAGCCTCTTCCGATAGAATGGCGACCCTTCATAAGCGTGCTGGATCGTCCATTTCAGGCCCTCGAGTTGGACCTTCTGCAATTCTTCTTCTGACTTCAGGCTAGGCATGAATGTTTTCATATCCGATTCATCTCCTAAATATGCATACCGCAAAGTGCATGGTGCATGGCGAAATAACATTCTTCCTTTCGTCTTTACGCTATGCTCTATACGCCTTGCGCTTTTAATCGTACCTCTACTCGCAGCCCGATCGCCCTCCTCAGAGCCAGGTGAAGAGAATCCCGAAGGGCTTCTCTTCGGTCTTCGGGGGCACTCATAATCTCCGCAGAAGCTTCCATTTCAATCTTCAATTGGTCGTTCATTCCCTTCTTTTTGGACACCGATGTCGTGTAGACCGGGCCGATCCCCTGGAAAGAAGCAAGGACCTCATGGATTTTCTCGGGGAAGACATTGATCCCCCGGACAGTGATCATCTGGTCCGACCTTGATAACACCCGGTCCATCCGAGCCAGGGTGCGGCCGCAGGAGCAGGGTTCCAGATGGAGGGCGGTGACATCGCTCGTCCGGTAGCGCAGGAGGGGGTAGGCGTTGGTGGTCAGGGTGGTGAGCACCAGTTCTCCTTCCTTTCCCGGCTCCAGGGGTTTGCCCGAGGCCGGCTCAATGATTTCGGGGAGAAAATGATCCTCAAAAATGTGCAATCCCGCCTGGGCCATGCACTCCCCTGCCACCCCTGGTTCTACCAGCTCCATGACCCCGTAAATGTCGTAGGCTTTGATCCCCCAGTTGGCTTCTATGAATCGGTGGACTTCCTCGGGCCAGGGCTCCGCTCCGAAAAGGCCGATTTTCAGGGAGAGGGTCCGCGGATTAATCCCTTTCTTCTGCAT
>DASPRR010000268.1:0-7890 GCA_035624375.1 Thermodesulfobacteriota bacterium
AATAAGGAATTCGCCACCATCCTGGGCCCTTCGGGATGCGGGAAATCCACCCTTCTCCGGATCGTGGCCGGATTGACCAAGCCCACCTCAGGGGTAGCCCGGATGGATGGCAAGGTCATCACCGAGCCCGGCCAGGACCGAGGCATGGTATTCCAGAGCTACACATTATTCCCCTGGCTGACGGTGAAGGAGAATATTCAATTCGGGCTGGAGCTATCGGGCCTGGATAAGGACAGGCAGGAACAGATCGCCCGGGATTTTGTAGAAAAGGTCGGTCTGAGAGGGTTTGAGAATACCTTTCCCAAGGGACTCTCCGGAGGGATGAAGCAGAGGGTGGCCATCGCCCGGGCGCTGGCGAACAACCCGGCGATCCTGCTGTTGGATGAGCCTTTTGGGGCCCTGGATGCTCAGACTCGCTCCCTCATGCAGGAACTCCTGACCCAGGTATGGGAAGAACTGCATAAGACGATTCTATTTGTGACCCATGATGTGGAGGAGGCCATCTTCCTGTCCGACCGGGTCTTCGTCATGACCGCCCGGCCGGGAAAAATCAAAGCCGAAATCGGTATCCCCCTTCCCCGGCCCAGAAGCTACGAAATCAAGGCCACCGAAGACTTTCTGGCCCTGAAAGGACTAGCTCTAACCCTCATCCGCGAAGAGGCCATCAAGGCCGCCCACATCGAACCCTGAAAATCGATCATCAGGAAGAGCCATGGCTTTGCGGATCAGGGCTCAACCAGGATTTTGATTTCCTGCTTGGTTTGCTGGGTGAGAAGCCCAAAAGCCTCGGAGATTCTTCCAAGAGGAAGGACCCGGGTGACCATGCGTTCGGGCTGGATCCCTTTGGTTTCAATCCATTTCAAGGCCAGGGGAGGGTTGGCGGAGTTGACCCCGATCATGGTGGTTTCCCGGGATACGAATCCGAGCATGTGGATGGGAACCCGGTCGGTGAAGATTCCCTGGACGACGACCTTTCCCTGAAACCGCACCGAGGTAAGGCAGTCTTTCAGAGTTGCCTCAATTCCCACGGATTCAAAGGCCACGTCCACGCCGCGGCCGGAAGTGATTTCCTTGATCCAGGATGACACTTTGGTCTCCAGCGGGTTACAGGTCAAGGTCGCCCCGAGTTCTTTTGCCTTCTCCCTCCTGGGGTCTGAAACTTCGGTCACATAGACCTGATTCACTCCGAGGCAGCGGAGGCCCAGGATAGTCATGAGGCCCACCGGTCCGGCCCCAGCGATCAAGGCCGTAATTCCTGGTTGAATATTTGCTTTCTCGACGGAATAGGCAGCCACCGCCAGGGGTTCGACAACGGCCGCCCTTTCCCAAGTCATATTCGGAGGAATCCCAAGCAAGCGCTCCTGGGGGCATACCATATACTGAGCATAGGCTCCCTTGAAGAAAGAGAGGACTCGGTCTCCAACCTGAAATCCTTTGACCTGGGCGCCCAATTCCACGACTTCTCCGCAGGCCTCATGTCCGAAGGGGCTCTCCGGAAAAAGCCCGTGCTGGTATTCGTGTAAATCCGACCCGCAGATTCCACAGTATTTCACTCTGACTAAAACCTCGCCAGGGCTCGGTTTGGGCTCGGGCACCTCTGCGATCTGAATGTCCCGTAAGCCATGAAGAACCGCCGCTTTCAAAATGTCCTGATTCCTTTTCGAGGTTTGATATTCAAGCAGATGTATTGGGAGATTAACAAAATAGGGGAGAGGGTGTCAACGGGGTTACCGAGCTTGCCCACCCCCAGTTTTTCGTGCTTGTTGGGGTTCAGGGTGGAGGAATTTGGATCATCAGGCTCGGCGGGTGCTTACCCTTCCATGAAACTCCTCCCCATGTTCCGCAGGCAGAGGCCTGAGAGGAAATTCCTCCAAGCAGAAAAGAGAACCAAAGCATTATTCCGTCTCAATCCCCCCAGGACAGGCCCGATCCAATGGAAGAACCACCGCCTCAGGATGATGATCCAAATTTCTCCGGCCTGAACCCCATGAGATCCCCCTCCTTTCCAGAGATCTTATTTTCGAACGACTCTTTTTTAAGAACTGGGGGCGGGCAAGGCTGCGATAAGAAGATTGACTTTTCGAGGAAATTGTTCAATATTTATCCAAGGTAGATCGAATTATAGGTTTCATTCAGATGAGGATGGAAATCAAACTATTCGCCAATTTTCGCGAGTATCTTCCCCCCGGAAGCGATAAATACTCCTGCTGGGTGGACTTGGAAGAGGGGAGTACCATCGGTCAGGCGCTGGAGCAACTCAAGATTCCCGTTTCCATCCCCATGATTACTTTGGTCAACGGGTTGCATCGTTCCTTTGAAGACATCCTCCATCCCGGGGATATTCTCAGCATCTTTCCTCCCGTGGCGGGAGGGTGAAAAGGATTCTGGGTTTCAGATCCCGGATCGAAATCGCTTCGCTTTCTTCGGAACGATATAGGCGCTTTCTCTTCGGGAATGGTAAGCACGCAGGCTGAAATTCTGGCGGCAAAGGAGAATCCTTGAATACCATAACGCTTTGGAGTCTGGGGCAGCTCTTTCCCTCTGGGACGGTCGGCGGATTTGGAGGGGGCATTGTGGATTTGATCCTCTACTCTGGCCCAGTGGTGAAAGCCGTCCTCCTCATTCTCCTATTCTTTTCCATCTTTTCCTGGGCCATCATATTCGCCAAATTGCGCCTCATCCGCCTGGCAGACAGTGAATCAAGGTCCTTTCTGCGGATTTTCTGGGAGGGAAAGCAGTTCGCTTCCATCTTTGCCGAATCCAAAAAGCTCCGCCATAGTCCCACGGCGGAGATCTTCCGTGCCGCCTACATGGAGTTGACTAAACTCAGCCAGGCGAAGAGCAATCCGGACAGCTCCCGGAAAGGCAGCGACCCGACCTCCTTCAGCATGGAGCTGAGCGGGGTGGAAAACCTCAACCGGGCCATGCGCCAGGCCTTGACTTCCGAGTTGACCAAATTGGAACGGGCTCTGGGGTTTCTGGCCACCACCGGGTCCACAACCCCCTTCATCGGCCTCTTCGGCACGGTGTGGGGGATCATGGATGCCTTCCGGGGAATCGGCGCCCGGGGGTCAGCGACCCTGGCGGTGGTGGCTCCGGGAATTTCCGAAGCTCTGATTGCCACCGCAGCCGGATTGGCTGCGGCTATTCCGGCGGTGGTCGCCTATAATTACTACATCAATCGCATCAAAGTGCTCAGCGCGCAGATGGAAAACTTCTCTTCCGAGCTGCTGAACATCATTGAAAGACACTTTCTAAAAGCCTGATTTGGAACTGGCTTGGGGAGGCGGCACCGAAGGCTGCTCTCCTCCAAGCAAGAGGTTGAGATCGAAATCCGAAACAAATTCGAATTTCAGATTGTCCAAGGAGTAAAAAGGAGGAAAACCTCCAAAGGATGGGTTTACTTTTTTGACTCCTTGAGGGTTTGCGGGGTGAAATTTTGACTTACCTGACTGAGGATTTCTCGGAAGGGTAAAGGAGTCCCGCCCCGGTGTCGATGGATTTGGAGAGAGTAGGTTCTTATGCAGGGTCCCAAAGCTGAAAATCGTCCCATGGCGGACATCAACGTGACCCCCCTGGTCGACGTGATCCTGGTCCTTCTGATCATCTTCATGGTAACCGCGCCGATGATGCAGCAGGGGGTCGATGTGGAACTGCCCCAGACCACGTCTCAGGCCATGGAGGGCCAAGAGGAGCGGCTGGTGATCACGATCAACGCCAAACGCGAAGTCTACCTCAATCAGGAGAAAGTGGACGCCGCTCTCCTGCGCCGGCACCTGGAACGATCCACCGCGGCCCGACTGAACCGGGAGGTTTTCCTCCGGGCGGACCGGAGCGTTCCCTACGGTTTCGTGGTCCGGATCATGGCCGAGATCAAAAATGCCGGAATCGAAAAACTGGGCATGGTCACCGAGCCTCTGGAAACGAAGAAATGAAGGTTTCCCCCGCCATTCAAAACCTGGTCCCCATTCCTCATGATCCGAGGATGGGGGGAATGTTTCTTCTCTCCTTGTTCCTCCATCTGATGGCTGTTTCCGCGGTGTTCTTCATCCCTAACCTCTCTACGCAGCGAACCTACTATTCCCCCGTCTACTCCGTACGACTGGTGAACGTGCAGCCCGCGCCACCCCCTGCCGTACGAGGCGCAGAGTCGAAAAAGGAAACCCAGCCCCCGGTCTCCGCTGCGCCGGTGGAAAAGGCGAAGCCCAAAGAGAAAGAAAAGCCCGTCTCTCTGGCGACCAAGCCGAAGGAGGATTCAACGAAGGTCGCGGAAGCGATCGAGCGGATCCGGCAACGGCGGGAGGAAAAGAAAGTGGATACGGCCATCGACCGCCTTCGGCAACGGCAGGAAGAGAAGAACATCGACTCGGCCATTGACCGCATCCGCGGGGATCGGGAAGCCAAGCAGATCGATTCGGCCATCGAGCAGATTCGGAAAAAGGTGACTATCGGAAGCGCCGGGGCCATTGAAACGGGCGAATCCGGAACGGGCGGGGCCTCTTCGGGATTCATGTCCATCAAGCATAAAATGTATTACAACCTGATCTGGCAGCGGATCCGCAGCGCCTGGGTGCTTCCGGAGGGGGCCCTGGGAGGGAAAAAAGACCTGGAAACCATCATCGCCATCCGGATCGCCAAGGACGGGCGGATCGAAGATATCCAGTTCGAGAAGAAATCCGGAAATCCCCAACTGGACGAATCGGCGCTGCGGGCCATCAAGAAAGCCAACCCCCTTCCTCCCCTACCTCCCGGGTTCGAAGAGGACAAATTCGATGTGGGAGTCCGTTTTACTCCCTCTGACGTTTGAGGCCGATCCATGAAAAAACCAGTTCTTTTTTTGCCTGCGGTTTTGCTTTTGCTCCTCATCCTGGCCCATCACCTTTCGGCCAAGGTCTATATCGATATCCGGTCTCCTTCTTTCCGGAAGTTTCCCCTCGCCATCTCCACCTTTCAATCTTCGGGCCCGACGAACCGGGAAATGCAATTGGGAGAAAGGGCTACGGAGATTTTAAAGAACGATCTGGATATCTCCGGGTTCTTTACCCTCATCACCCCGTCAGAAGTTACTGAAAAGAATGCCCCCCCTGGGGGAAGCGATTCCTCGGCCAAGCCGGGGGAGGATCGTCCGGGAGCGGGCGGGGAGCCTCCGAACTTTCAGCCCTGGGCCAACCTGGGGGCGGAAGCCCTGGTGGTGGGGAACCTTTCCTATCGGGACGGGTCCCTCACCCTGGAAGCCCGCCTTCACGATGTGGTGAAGAAAGAAATGATCGTGGGCAAGCGTTACCTCGGGGAGATCACCGATTTATCACGCATGGTCCATCGCTTTGCCGACGAAATCATCTTCGCCCTCACCGGGGAGCAAGGGTTCTTCCAGACCAAAATCATCTTTGTCTCCCAAGTGGGAGGGTTTAAAGAGCTCTACATGATGGATTACGATGGGAGGAACGTTTTTCCGATCACCAACCATAGGTCCATCTGCCTGTCTCCGCGGGTTTCCCCAGACGGAAGGTGGGTGGCCTTCACCTCTTACAAGCTTGGGAACCCGGACCTTTTCTTGAAAGACCTGCAAACCGGGGAGGAAAGAAGGATTTCCAGCTATCCCGGCCTCAACATCTCTCCGGCTTGGTCCCCCGATGGGAAACGGATCGCTTTGACCCTGAGCAAGGATGGAAACCCAGAAATCTATACCATGAACCCGGATGGTTCGGGATTGACCCGGCTGACCAATCATCCGGCCATCGATGTCTCTCCCACCTGGTCCCCCGACGGCCAGAGGATTGCCTTTGTCTCCAGCCGGGGAGGGAATCCGCAGATTTACGTCATGCAGGCCGATGGCCAGAATGTCCAGCGGCTGACCTTCGAAGGAAATTACAACACCTCCCCGGCCTGGTCTCCCCGGGGAGAACGGATTGCCTTCGACGCCACCATGGGAGGAGGGCGAAACATCTGCCTCATGAATTCCGACGGGTCCGATTTGAGGGTTTTGACCGCTAACATGGGACAGTGCGAGATGCCGTCCTGGTCGCCCGACGGACGCCAGCTGGTTTTCAGCGCCACCCGGGATGGAGACCCTCGGATTTTTTTGATGAATGCCGAAGGAACCCGAATAAAAAGGTTGACATTTCAAAAGGGAAGTGATACATATCCATACTGGGTTCCCCGAAATCGAGAGATTCCCAAGTAGTTTTGTGGGAATTCGAAGCATAAAAAGAAGGAGGTAAGAGATGCTGAGAAAAGCTTCATGGCTGTTGGTTATTGTTGTTTCCATCGTTGCCGTGAGTCTCCTGGCCGCCGGTTGCTCCAAAAAGGCCGTGGTGAAGGAAGAAGTGGCGGCCCGTCCGGCAGTAGAGGCGAAGGTTGAACCTCCTCCCCCGCCTCCGCCGCCCCCGCCTCCGCCGCCTCCGCCGCCTCCGCCCCTGCCTCCTCCTCCTCCCAAGGTAGAGGAAGCCCCTCCCAAACCGGCCGTGGAACCCATTGATCTGGTGGGCCTCCGCCTTCAGTTTGCCTTCGACGACTATTCCCTCTCCAGCAAAGCCAAAGAGAACCTGGAAAAACTGGCCACATGGATGAAGAAGGCAGAAGAGGCCAAGGTCCAGATTGAAGGCCATGCCTGCGAGATCGGGACCAATGAATACAACCTGGCCCTGGGCGAGCGGCGCGCTAACAGCGCCAAAACCTACTTGGAAGGCCTGGGAATCACTGGGGGAAGACTCTCCACCATCAGCTACGGGGAAGAGCGTCCCCTGGACCCGGGGCATACGGAAGAGGCCCGCTCCAAGAACCGCCGGGCTGAATTCGTGATGACTAAATAATGGATCTCTACTTTCAGGGAGCTCTTTTCATGGGTCGGGGTGTTCAGCCCGCGGGAAGAGCTCCCTGGGCTTTGAGATGATCCGATGAAATTGACCTGGAATCAAATCCTTCTGGGGTTCCTTCTGTTCGGAATTTGGGGCTTCAGCGGCTGCGCCACTCAGGGCGATCTGGATGCCGTCCAGCGGGATTCCAACAGCTTGACCAAGGAATTTCTGGGGCTCCAGCGGAACCTTTATGATATGAATGCGGAGTTGAAGGATCTCTCGGCCAAGCTGGACAGCCTAGATAAACGCACCGGAAATCTCCAGCGGGACGTGGGGGCCTTAAGCGGCGAAATGAAAACCAAAATGGGCCTGATGGAGAAAGAGATGGAAAGCAGCAGCCAGCCCATGCGCCGCTACCAGGCCGATTTGGGGGCCCGGGTGGACAAGCTTCAGCTGGAGGTCCAGAACCTAACCGGGCGCTTCGAGGAGAGCAAATACTTTGCCGAGAAAACCTTCGGGGCTACCAAAAACTACCAGGCCAGGCTGGAAGAAACGGAAAAGCGGCTTGCCGCCCTGACCAAACCCTCGGAGAGCGTGGAAAAAAAGCCGGAAGCCTCGGTAAAGCCGTCTGGGGAAGAAGAAAAACCGTCGGCCGTCAGCCCTACGCCCGAGGCGACCAAAGAGACTCCCGTTACGAAGCCTGAAGTTGTCAAAAAACCTGTGGCCGGCCCGGACGAGGCCTATAAGAAAGCCTACGAGCTCTACAGCAAGGGAAAGATCGACGATGCACAGAAGGAGTTCAAAAAATTCCTGGAGGCCTATCCCAAATCCAAGTATACTGAGAATTCCCACTTTTGGCTGGGGGAGTGCTATTTCTCCCAGAAGAAGTATGAAGACGCGATTTTAGAGTTCGATGAAGTCATTAAAAAATTTCCCAAGGGAAATAAGGTTGCCGACGCCCTCTACCGCCAGGGAATGGCTTTTCTGGAGATGAAAGATACGACCAACGCCAAATTGATCCTGAAAGAGGTCGTCCGCCGCTTCCCCCAGTCCGACCAGGCCAACCGGGCCCGCAAGAAACTTCAAGAAATCG
>DASPRR010000272.1:0-4927 GCA_035624375.1 Thermodesulfobacteriota bacterium
CGAGATCAGATAGAACTTCGCCTGAGCGAACATTCCCTTGAAGTCCCGCGCCCTGAATGCGTACTGCCTGCTCAAATTCCGGCTGGCCAGGCTGTACACGAGCCAGAAGACGCAGGAAGCCACCATCGCCCAGCCGGCGTATCGGTGCAACCAGAGGGCGGGATGGCGGGGGCCCAGGGATGGAACCCCGGAGATTCGGAGCTGGATCCCCGTGATGATGAGGAGGATGACCAACAGGGCGTTTACCCAATGCCAGATCCTCAGGGGCAGGGGATGGAGATAGGTCTTTTTCATCGGTTCACCACCTTCCGCAGAACGGCGTGGGCCACTACACCGACCACCGCCAGGGGAACCAAAACCGAGCCCGCCAGGTCGATCCATCGGAACCCGAACTCTCGGGCGGAGAGAGGTCTGCCTCCCTTCACCGCGCCCCGGAACATCCCGATGCCCTGGCTGACGTTCTTCGTTTGACTGGGCATATGGCATTGCTGGCAGGACGCAGAGCGCTCCGGCAGAATTTGGACCGTGTTCGTGACCCTGGGCGGAACCCGGTCGGTCAGGTCGCGCCAAGGGACGAAGCTGAGCGACTGCGCCGGGCAGGCCTCCACGCATTTCGGCTTTCCGTTGCAGAGGTGGCACTTAGTCGCTTTGCGCGTATCGGGGTCGAAGGAGATCATCTCCCAGGGACAGGCTTTCAGGCACACCTTGCAACCCGTGCATTTTTCCGAGTCGACCATGCGCGCGTTGCCCGAGGGCGCGAGGACGATGGCATTCTCCGGGCAGATGTTGGCGCAGGGGACCGGGTGCGGGCACTGCTTGCAGAGGTCCTGCACCACCAGCCCGTCCCCCCAATTACCCTCCCCCTCCCGCCAGGCCGCGACTCCTCCGAGCCCGAAATTCATGTTCCGCCAGACCTTGATCCTCGACATGGCGGGCGCGGATTTCCCGTCGTTGAATTCGGTGCAGGCCAGCTCGCAACGGCCGCATCCGACGCACTTCATCGGGTCCCCGACCACGAGGCCCTGGGCTTGTTCCATAAGGATTAGGGGTTTGGTGGCCCCTTGGGCGAGAACCGGCCCGAGCACCGAGATGCCGATGAACGACAGGCCCCCCCATTTCAGGGTCTGCCGCCGGGAACACAAAGGATTCAGGCTGAGCGAACCCAGATCGGATTCCAAAATCTCTTTTTTTTCTACGTGCTCTTCCATCATTCCTTGTCTACCTGCTCTTTCTTACCCCTGATTTTTCTCTCAAAACCCTGAAAAACAATCGTCCTTATAATCAAGGGTAATCGGTATAGTCAAGAATCCATATGACCTAGGCCATATAAAACTGCCAAGCCCAGGTTTTTTCGCCCGGCTCCACGATATGCTTTTTGGGGGGGATCAAAGCGGAAAGGGTTTAATTCATACCATCAAAAAACCACCATCGATATTAAAGGCCTGTCCCGTGACCGCGGATGCTTCGCGGCTGGCCAGGTAGACGACAAGCGGGGCAATCTCGTGGGGCTCAAGCCGGCGGCCAATGGGCGTCAAGCCCGCCTCGAATTCCGCGACCGATTTGCCAAGACGTTTGGCTTCATACTCCACCCGCAAATTGTTCATCCGCGTGCGGACAGGCCCCGGACAGATGGCGTTGACCGTGATGTTCTGCTTCGCCGTCTCCATGGCCAGCGTGCGCACCAGCCCCAAGACCCCGTGCTTGCTGGCCGCATATGCCGCACCGTGGAGTAAACCTATTTTGCCGTTGACGGATGCGGTCATAAGAATGCGCCCATACTTACGGTCGATCATCGAGGGTAAGGCTTTCTTCGAGAACAGGTAGGGCACGGTGAGATTGACGTAAAGCAAGGCCTCCCAGAAGGCGTCATCGTAATCGACCACGGGTTTGGGATTCGCGCTGCTTCCGATGCCCGCATTATTCATGAGGATGTCAATATGCCCAAAGGCCTGCGTCGCTTGCCGCCACACCTGATCCACAGCGCCCTTTTGGCTGAGATCGGCGACGATGCTTTCGCATCGCCCGCCCAACCCGTTAAATTCTTCCTGCAAAGCCTTCAGTTCCTGCGCCGAGCGTCCGGTGATCGCCACCTGGGCTCCTTCCTTGGCAAAGGCTCGGGCGATGGCTTCTCCAATACCCCGGCTGGCTCCGGTGACGAGCGCGGTTTGGCCTTTCAGTTTCATGCTTTTCCTCCCCAGGACGATTAACCTAAACCCCTGCCTTCGGGTTTGCTGAACGATCTTATTTCGGCATTATCCGAACTTCAGGGTGCCAATGTGAGTATACTGAGAAGACGGTTATCGATCAAGGAATTTTGAGACGGGAATAAAAAAAGCCCTCCGCTTTTGGCAGAGGGCTTTTTCCAAGACCGATGATAGGGCAAGGAGATTTTTTAGCTCTATGCCCTACGCTCTATGCTTTTAATACATCCCTTCCATTCCTCCTCCTGGAGGCATGGGGGGCATCTTCTCTTTTTCCTTGGGTCTTTCGGCCACCATGGCTTCGGTGGTGAGGAGCAAGGAGGCAACCGAAGTGGCGTTCTGCAGGGCCGTGCGCACCACCTTGGTGGGGTCGATGATCCCGGCCTTCACCATGTCGGTGTACTCTTCATTCTGCGCATCGAACCCGAAATTTCCCTTCTCATTCTTCACTTTTTCGACCACGATGGAGCCGTCGAAACCGGCATTCATGGCGATCCAGCGAATGGGTTCTTCCAGGGCTCTCCTAAGAATGTTCACGCCAAACTGCTGCTCTTCGGGGAGCTTCATTTTTTCCAGAGTCGGCAGGGTACGCAGGTAGGCCACTCCGCCGCCAGCAACGATCCCTTCTTCCACGGCCGCGCGGGTCGCGTTCAACGCGTCCTCCACCCGGGCCTTCTTTTCCTTCATCTCGGACTCGGTAGCGGCTCCCACATTGATGACCGCCACGCCGCCCACTAGTTTGGCCAGCCGTTCCTGCAGCTTTTCGCGGTCATAATCCGAGGTGGTCTCTTCGATCTGGGCCCGGATCTGTTTCACCCGGCCTTCGATGCCCTTGGAGTCTCCGGCCCCCTCGACGATGGTGGTGTTGTCCTTGTCGATGGTAATCCGTTTGGCCTTGCCCAGGTCCTTCAGAGTAATAGATTCCAGCTTCACGCCCATCTCTTCGGAGATCATCTGCCCGCCGGTCAGGGTGGCGATGTCTTCCAGCATGGCCTTGCGCCGGTCGCCGAAGCCGGGTGCTTTCACCGCTGCGCACTTGAGGGTGCCCCGCAGTTTGTTCACCACCAAAGTGGCCAGGGCTTCGCCTTCCACTTCCTCGGCGATAATCAGGAGGGGCTTGCCCATCTTGGCGATCTGCTCCAGGACGGGGAGCAGGTCTTTCATGTTGCTGATCTTCTTCTCGTTGATGAGGATCAGGGCGTCCTCCAGGACGGCTTCCATCTTCTCGGGGTTGGTCACGAAATAGGGGGAAATGTAGCCGCGGTCGAACTGCATCCCTTCGACGATGTCCAAAGTGGTTTCCATGGACTTGGCTTCCTCCACAGTAATAACCCCTTCTTTTCCCACCTTGGCCATGGCCTCGGCAATGATGTTGCCGACGGTCTCATCATTATTCGCGGAAATCTTTCCAACCTGGGAGATCTCTTTCTGCTCTTTGGTGGGCTTGGACTGCTTCTTGAGCTCTTCGATTACGGTTTCCACGCCCTTTTCGATCCCCCTCTTCAGTTCCATGGGGTTGTGGCCGGCCGCCACCAGCTTGGAACCTTCACGGTAGATCGCCTGGGCCAGGACGGTGGCCGTGGTGGTCCCGTCGCCGGCGATATCCGACGTCTTGGAGGCCACTTCGCGGACCATCTGGGCGCCCATGTTCTCGAACTTGTCTTCCAGCTCGATCTCTTTGGCTACGGTGACCCCGTCCTTGGTGACACTGGGAGACCCGAAGCTCTTTTCCAGGATCACGTTCCGGCCCTTGGGGCCCAGGGTTACTTTTACGGCGTCAGCCAGGATATTGACCCCCTTTAGGAGCGCTTCCCTGGCTTTCTGGTCATAACGGATTTCTTTCGCTGCCATCTTTTCATTCCTCCTTTATTGATTCCTTGGATTACTTTTCGATTACGCCCAAAATGTCGTCTTCTCTCATGATGAGATGCTCATCGCCGTCAATCTTCACTTCGGTCCCGGAATACTTACCGAAGAGGATCCGGTCTCCCGCCTTCACATCCAGGGCATGGACCTTCCCGTCTTCCATGAGCTTACCCTTCCCCACGGCGATCACTTTGCCCTCCATGGGCTTCTCTTTGGCGGTGTCGGGGATGATGATCCCGCCCTTGGTTTTTTCCTCTTCCTCAACCCTTTTGACAATTACGCGGTCTTGAAGTGGCCTGATCTTCATTCTTTCCTTCTCCTTTCTTCTTTTATGTAGCCGGCGCTAGCCGATGTAAACCGAATTTCCTTCCTAAGGAATTGTTTTTGTTTTATTTTTTTTTAATTACCCCAACTCTCGTATGAAAAGATCGGGTAAAATCCGCCGCGGAAAAATTCGTTAGCACTCATTAGCATTGAGTGCTAGTAAGGATAATATAATATCCCAAATTTAAATTTTCAAGTTTTTTTTTAAAAAAAAATTATTTTTTTTCAAATCCAGATTCCCTGAAATCCTATAGATAGTCAAATGCAGCCCATTGATTTTCAAAACCTATCCACTTTCGGATTTATTTCCAAGGGTTGGAGCCGGACCCTGGAACCATGGGGTAACCTTTTATTTGTCTGGCTTAAAAACCAACGGGGATGATGATGGCAGACATGTCAGGATTGCATTAGACCTCCTTCTATGCTAATTTGTTCGCGGACTTTTCTTAACCGAGGGAAACTTTCCTTTTCCCAAAGCATGAAAAGCATTATCAGGTGCATTTGAATTGGGGAATCAGTCGATGGGTTCAACCTGA
>DASPRR010000276.1:0-4276 GCA_035624375.1 Thermodesulfobacteriota bacterium
AGTATCACAAGATATCTCTGCGTTCGGTACATTTTTTTTATTTACCTCAAGGGAGTTATCCACAGCCCCTTCGCTCACCTGCTCCCGGGGGCGCGTCGCTCCGGGACTATGGATAACTCCCTTGGGTAATATACAAGGGGGGAAGGAATAAATGGAACAAAAAGACCGGGATTATATCGTCCGTCTTTTTCCCGTAGTTTCCAAGATCAAAGATGAAGGGTTACGCGATAAAGTCATTCTGACCTGGCTCCATGCCTGGAAGCTGAGCAATTTTTCTCGGATTGAGGATGTGCACCAGTTCGAGCCGGCCCGGAACTATATTGCTTACACCAATGTCGATCATACCAACCAAGTGTGCCGGGCCTCCGAGGCCATAGCCGCCATGGCTTCTGAAGGCTTGAATCTCAAGTTGCATATGGATTACCTCCTGGCTGGGGCTCTCCTGCACGACGTGGATAAGATGGTAATCTTTGACTTCCGGACCGGCGGATTCACGGAAATGGGCCGCAGAAGCTTCCATGCTGTGGCCGGAGCGGCGATGGCCCGGAGCCTGGGGCTGCCGGAGGAAGTGGTCCATATCATCGAAGCCCATTCCACGAGATTCTCCCCCCATCCCCCCAAGTCGGCCGAAGCCCTCATTCTCCGCCATGCCGACATCGTCGTCGCCGGCTTAGTATACAAGGCCAAAGGCCTGGAAATGGAAAAGGTGTTGAACGAATCGCTCGCTCGGATCAGCTGAGTTTTCCGAGAATGGAGCTGCCCTTTCCTGTGTCGAATCCTCTTCCACCCCGGGTTTTCCTTTTGACCTTTTCCAGGCTGTAGGAGGGATTTCGTGAGTCCATTCCCTCTTCTCTTTCAAACGGGCCAAATCGGCCCGATGAAACTCAGGAACCGGATCGTCATGGCCCCCCTGGGGACCAACCTGGCGGATGCCAACGGGGCCGTGACCCCGCAGATGATCAATTGGTACGTGGAGCGAGCCAGGGGAGGGGTCGGCCTGATCATAGTCGAAAATTCCCTGGCTGATGTTCGTTTCGGGCGGGGACTGGCCCGTCAATTGCTCATCGATGACCCCAAGCTGACCCCGGGGCTGAATGAGTTGGTTGAGGCCGTTCATGGCGCGGGTTCCAAAATTGCCATTCAAATCAATATCCAAGGAGCCGGGGTGGACGGGGAACTTCAGCCGGGAGTACAGCCGGTGGGTCCTTCCCCCATCTCCTATGTTTTTGACCGGTCCGGCCTGGGAAGCGTCCTTCCCCCGAGGATGAGGCGGGAGAAACGGTTGCGTGGGCTGGAAGTGGAAGAGATGAAGGAACTGCGCGATTCCTTCATCCGCGCCGCGGGGATTGCAAAATCCGCTGGGTTCGACGCCCTTGAAATTCACGGAGCCCACGGGTATCTCCTGGCCGGGTTCCTGTCCGCCTTCAGCAATAAACGGGATGACGATTATGGAGGCGATTTGGAGAGCCGGCTCAAATACGTCATTGAAGTTTGCCAGGGGATTCGGGAGCAGGTGGGTCCTGGCTTTCCGATCCTTTTCCGGATGAGCGGTCGGGAATACCTGCCTGGCGGACGGGAGATCGAAGAATCCCAGGCGATTGCCCGGCGGCTGGAAGAGGTCGGCATCGACGGCTTGGATATATCGGCGGGAATCTCCATGGAGGCGTTGCCCTATACTTGGATGAATCCCCCTACGGCCCTTCCCCAGGGGCCATTCATCGCAGATGCTCAGGCAATTAAGAAGGCAGTTCACATCCCGGTCATCGGGGTTGGTAAGATCAGAGACCCCTGGTTTGCGGAGAAGGCATTGCAGGAGGGGCGGGCCGATTTTATCGCCCTCGGGCGAACCCTCATAGCCGACCCGGAGTGGTCGCGGAAGGCCGCGGAAGGAAAGGAGGACGAGGTTCGCAGATGCATCTCCTGCAACCGTTGCCTGCGGATTCTGTACCGTCTGCCCATTCGATGCGCGGTAAATGCCCGCGCCGGCCTGGAGCGGGAATTTCCCATGGTCTCCTCCCCCCGCCCGCGCAAGGTAGCGGTTGTGGGAGGGGGACCCGCTGGAATGGAAGCCGCTTGCACGGCCGCGGAACGCGGTCATGAAGTGACCCTCTTTGAGAAAGACCGAGCCCTGGGGGGCCAGCTCAGGCTGGCCATCGTTCCACCCTTCAAGAAAGACCTGGTGGGCCTTCTGGCATTCTTGCAAGGCCAGGTTAAGAAACGGGTAAATCTTCATCTCCATAAGGAGATCGACGCCCAGGAGTTGCTGAATCACCTGTTCGACGTGGTCATCTTGGCCACGGGATGTACGCCGCCTGTGCTGAAGAACAATGAGGACCCTCGGGTCACCCGTGCCTGGGACGTTCTCGCCGGAAGGGCTAGACTTGCCGGGAGCCGAGTGGTGGTGAGCGGAAAAGGCCGGGGGGCCTGCGAGACGTCTGAATTCTTGGCCACGCGTCAGAAAAAGAAAGTCACCCTGATTCACTCCGGTCCGCTGGAGGAATTGGGCAGCGAGTTGGAGCCCATATTCGAGCGAAGGCTGCTGCTGGAAAGACTCCAAGAATGCGGAGTCAAAATTCTTTGTCAAACCGCAATTACTCGCATTGATCCGGACGGGGTGCAGGTTGAGGGGGTGACAAGCGGGAGGATTCCCTGCGACCATATCGTGTTGGATGAACCCCCCGTGCCCGACCGTTCACTCCTAGACCAGCTTCGAGGAAAGGTGAAGGTCCTCGGAATCGGCGACTGCATAGACCCGTCCGATATCTACCGGGCCATTCACGATGGGTTTCGGGCGGGTTATGGGATCGAATAATTTCCTTAATCCACCAAATCAAAGGGCTCAAATTAGTTTCCCCACCTAAAGAGTCTTCCCCCTTTGTCGCCCCTTCGGCTACCGAAAAACCCTCCTCCATTCCAGCCTCGCTTCCTCGCCCAGCCAGCCAGACATTTTTTTCTTGACATACCATATATTGTATATAAAAATAATAGTTATACAAGGTATGGTATTATTCCATGGTAATTTTTTCTCATTTTTAGAATTAAGGATGGGAAAATGGCAAACCGGGAAAAAGAGATGAAACATCATTTCGGGGTGGCAAAATTTGAAGAAAGGGCGAATCCAAGGTTCTTATTGAATTTGCCGGTTGAATATTACCCGGCTAAGGCGAAAACCCGGGGAAAGGGCCATACCGAGAATGCCAGTGAAGGAGGGTTGATCGTCTATCTTCGCAAGCATTTTAAGGTCGGGGATTTGCTGAAACTGAGGGTGTTTTTTTCTTCAGGGCCCGGCATAAATACCGTGGAAACGGTTTCCCAGGTTGTTTGGACGGAGAAATTAAAAGACGCGGAATACCGCTGCGGAATGAAATTTGTGGATATCTCCCCCGAGGACATGGATAAACTGAGCAGCTTCTTAAAAAAACATTCTCCCTTGTCCCACTAAGATTTTCAATCCTCCCCTCCCAGTCTGATCTCGAAAAACCTCCGGCAGAGCCGCAGCCCTTTCAGGTCACTTGCCCCATTTTCAAACAACTCAAATTGAAACTGAAAACCTATTTGAAGGGTGTGCTGCCATTGTGATAGGAATGAATGGATGGATTTCAAAAAGGATGCTATCCTTGATAGGAAAATATTGAGGAGATTACGATGGTCAAGAAGAAAGTTTTGTTTTTCTACCCCAGGTTCGTCGAGGAGTACAAAGCCCTGCTGGAAAAGAATATTCCCGAGGCGGAGTTTATGATCTGCACGAACCGGGAGGAGATGGAAAAGTATGCGCCGGAGGCGGAGATCGCCCTTGTCGGGATGACCTTCCCACAGGAGATTTTCAAGAGGATGCCCAGGCTCGAATGGGTTCAGGCTCTGGCCGCAGGAGTTGAGAGTTACATTCAAAACGCGGAACAGTTCAAGCGCATTCCCGTGTGCCGGATCACCGGGGCATTCGGTAAATACATGGCCGAGTATGTCTTGGCCTATGTCCTCTACTTTTGCCAGAATATCTCCCGGGTGCTCAAGGCTCAGCGGGAAAAGAAATGGGACCCTTTTCGGATGGAGTTCATTCATCAAAAGACCCTTGGCGTCATGGGTCTGGGGCACATCGGCAAGGAGGTTGCCCAGAAGGCCAGGGCTGCAGGGATGCAGGTGGTCAGCTGGGACATGGCCCGGGCCGATGTTCCTTATGTGGAACGCCAGTTTGGGTCCCGGGAGATGCGCGATTTTCTGAAAGAGACGGATTTTGTTGTTCTTACGCTGCCGGCCACCCCGGCGACGAAGAACCTGG
>DASPRR010000046.1:0-7696 GCA_035624375.1 Thermodesulfobacteriota bacterium
CAAGGTTGGGGAGATCTACGAAGGCAAATTATCGGAAGAGAAAGGGATCTCAGCAGACCTTTTCTTTAAGGTTTGGGCAGGGGCCGGTTACCAATAGAACCGCGAAATCCTCGCTTTGAAAACATTCTTGAAAAGCAGCCGCCATATCTTTAGGATCACCGAAAGCATTGACCTCACGGAACAGAGGGATTCCGGGAGATTGCAAAATAGATGAGATTGAAATACTCTTCTGCGCTCTCTTCTGTAAAGCCCAATCCGTTCCAGGATTGGCCTGGCAGCCTGTCATGGCCGTGCATCGGTTGTCCAGGACCACAACCATCATCCGGACCCCGGTAGCCACCGCATCCAGATAAGCAGGAAGGGCCGTATGGAAAAAAGAAGAGTCCCCTACAAGGACCACCATCTTCCGCTTCTCTCCAGCCCAATAGAGCCCCGCAGCGATCCCGATGCTTGAACCCATGTTGAATTTGCAGCCGAGCAGAGAAAAGGGCGCATTTCGCAGCCGGGTGAGACAGCCATCATCCCCAACAAAAATAGGCCGCATCTTTGTATTATTGGAAATCACGATGGAAAAAGCCTCAAAGGCCTTAAAAAATGGGCACTCCGGAGGCAAACTCTTATAGAGAACTTTATTCTTCTCATCCCTTTCGGGATTTGAGGGTTCCGGAAGGCCAATCTCAACCTTCAGGGATTCCTCCACCGATCGGCGGAGATGGCTTTCGAAAAGCTCGCCGTATTTGGGTAGATGGCCTGTTTCCTTTCCATAAATGTGAGTCTTCAGATTGTGCAGGTGGGCCAGGGAACGGAGATAACCTTCGACTAGGGGTTGAAGTTCCTCCGCCACCATGATTTCCTCCATTTGTGAAAGGAATTTGATCAAAGATGCTTCCGGAGGTGGGTAGATCGTTCCCAGCTTGAAGAAGCTCAATTGCTCTCCGCCTTTACCACTCAACAAACGCCCGGCTCTCGCCGCCATAAATCCGGCAGCCACGATTCCCTTGCTTGATTTCAAAAGCACGTGATTGAAAGGGCACTGATTGAATTCATTCGTGATCTTTTGAATTTTGGCATGGAGTTTTCGGTGTTTTTCCGGCGGGTTTTCGGGGAAACATTTCCAGGGTTCCAGTTCCAGGAAATGTTTCTGGAGGGTTTGAACCCGCGCTTCCTTTACATAAACGGCCCCTTTCTCGCTGGCGCTGGACCGAGTCTCTCGGACAAAAACAGGCAGCTCAAATTTCTCCGAAAGGGAAAAGGCATATTGAACCATGTCATAGGCTTCCTGGGGAGAGCTGAATTCGAGTAGAGGAACCTCTGCTGCTCGGACCAGTAGACGGCCGTCCTGTTCATTCTGCGATCCCCAAGCCCCGGGATCATCCCCCAGGATGATAACCAGGCCACCCGATACTCCTCCGAGATTCGCCACCATTAAGGGATCCAGGGCCACATTGAGCCCAACACTCTTCATGGAAACGGAGGCCCGTTTTCCGGCCATCGAGGCCCCCAGAGCCATTTCAAAAGCCACCTTCTCATTGGCCGACCATTCGCAGTAAACATCTCCGATCCGGGAAATCTCTGCCAGCCGCTCCAAGAAACGAGTAGATGGTGATCCCGGATAACCTGTAGCGACGCAAACGCCTGCTTCCCAGGCCCCTTGGGCCAAAGCTTCTTCTCCCGTCAACTGATGAATCAACATAATTTTTCTCCCATGGGTGAGGGTATGAATTCTTTCAGCATAAGGTCATCGTCAACCAATTTTTGCAGAGGTCCAACATTAGGGCGTTTCCTGCACGCCTCAGCTCTTAGGAGCGAAGCACTCTGTGTTTCGATTTTTTCCACAGCCATAATGAGACCTGGTTATAATCATTTTGGGGTCTCGCCCCCATTGCCTGTTTTCTGCAGGCTGGCGTGGGCGTTATTTTTGTCCTTCACCTCCGATATTCCCCCTTCGTAAATCCGCGAATCCCAACCCTTTCCCCTTTCGACCAGTAATCGGTGGGCTGGGAAAAATAAACGACCGGATTAAGGAGGCTCGAATCAAGCTTGCCCTTGTCATCGAGGACCTGTTCATCCACATAAATGCTCACGATTTCCCCAATGAATAAGTCGTGCATCCCGAGAGTGATGAAATGCCTCAATACGCATTCGAGATTGACCGGACACTCTTTGATCAAAGGAGCTTTGATTTTCCGAGCCAATACCGGGGTTAACCCTGTTGCCGCGAATTTGTCCGTATTCTTCCCGGATACAAAACCACAGTAATCGATGGCGCGCAGGAGGTCCCGATTCGGGATATTCACCCCGAATTCCCCGGATTGGCGAATCAAACCATGGGAGTGACGAATAGGCTGAATGGAGATCCCGATCATGGGAGGTCTGGAGTTAACCACGCCGGTCCAGGCAATCGTGATAATATTAGGCTTCGATTCCACCCCCTGGGAGGTGACTAGAACAACGGGATTGGGGAAAAATAAAACTGTCGGCTCGATTTCCTTCTTGTTCATATAATCCTCCTTGGAAAGAAATTCAAATTCTAAAGGATATAGTATATTCTTGTTTATACTGACCATGGGAAAGAAAGGTAAGATGCTTTTAATGGTGCAAATTAGATTAAAATTTCATATTTGTCAACGAACGAATTCTGAAAGAAGAAAAAATGAGTTTTGAAAAATCTCTCCTAGTGATCTTATCTAAATTTTGGAGGGATCATTTAGGTTATTTTCTTCTGCAAAAATTGCTTGCAGACGGGAGGAAAGGAATTTGGGCTTTTCAGTACCCCTAAAATACCATGGACTTCGGCCTGTTCGGTGAAAAAATTTTACAAATTGGTCTCTTTTCTCTTGAAATAAAAAATATTTTTGATATAAGTTAAATCCTTGAGAAATAATCTATCCGGGAATTTATGAATGGGCAAAGTTGCTAACAGAACGCTTCAGATTCTATCAAAGTTTTCTATTGATAAACCGTGTTTAACCGCATTTTTTCAATGCCAATCAAGAATATTTGAAAGGATGGTTTTGAATGCAAGCAACCACGATTTGTCTTAGGTGCCACCAAAAGTGCCACCTTGTAGCTGAGGTGATCGATGGGAAAATCGTTTCGATGGTCGATGCGCAAGCCTCCAACCGGAGGCCTGCCTGCCGCGAAGCCTGCCCGATCGGGATGGACGTTTCGGGATATGTCATCGCGGCCTCAAAAGGGGAATTCGATAAAGCCATGCAGATTATCTGGGATACGAATCCCTTTCCCCTGGTATGCGGCCGGATTTGTCACCACCCCTGCGAGATTGAATGCATCCGGGGGGTCGTCGATGAACCCATCGCGATTGCCTCGATCAAACGAATGGTTGCCGATCACGTCTTAAAATCCAGGACTAAGGCGATGCCGGCTCGTCGTACCCAGAAGGAAACCGTGGGTATCGTCGGCTCCGGACCGACGGGTCTTACGGCCGCTCATGACCTGGTGAAGGCAGGTTACGGGGTGACCGTGTACGAAGGGGCTCCGGAAGCGGGCGGCATGATGACCCGGGTCATCCCCGAATTCAAACTGCCAAAGGGCAGCGTTCAGCCCGATATCGAAGCCATTCGAGACCTCGGGGTGGAAATCAAAACGAATACCCCGGTAGGGAAGACGCTGCCGCTGGGAAGCCTCTTAAAAAGACATAACGCGGTTCTGCTGGCCATCGGGAGTTGGACTGCGGCGGCCCTGAAGATCCCGGGAACGGAACTGCAAGGGGTCTATTTCGCCCTTCCACTGCTGGAGGAGATCAAGAAAGGAAAACCGGTCGCCCTGGGAAAGCGGGTCGTCGTGATCGGCGGTGGAAATACCGCCATGGATGTTGCGCGGGCCGCGATCCGCCTTGGCGCGAAGGAAGTTAATATAACCTGCCTGGAGTCCCGGAAGACCATGCCGGCTCATCCCTGGGAGATCGAGAATGCTTTGCGGGAAGGAGCGAAGGTCCACCCATCCCTGGCCCCGCAAAAATTCCAAGAAAAGGGAAAAGGGAAGGTGGGGGGCGTCGATTTTAAGCAGGTGGAAACCTGTCAGGTGGACAGTTACGGAAATCTCACCTGGACCCTTAGGGAGTGCGCGGGGAGCGAGCTTTCCATGAATGCGGACTCCGTGCTCATTGCTATAGGGCAGGTTCCCTCCCTTGAGTCCTTGAGTGTGAATGGAGGGCTCACGCTCACCTCCCGCAAAACTCTGGCCGTGGACCCAGAGACCCTGGCCTGCGGGATTCCCGGGCTCTTTGCTGCGGGGGATGCAGTGGTGGGGGCGGGGACGATAGTGGAGGGCATGGCGGCCGGTCGGAAGGCCGCGGGCTCCATCATCAAATACTTCACCGGTTCCGAGCCCCGGAACGAGGAAGCGCCCATCGAGGAAACCCTCCAGCGGGTCCGGCAAAGCGTCAATGAAGATTTTCCGAAAGAACGGCAGCGGCAAGTCATGCCCACCCTTCCGTCCCGGGAAGCGGTTTCCTCTTTTCAGGAAGTCGATCGGGGATTCGCCGAAGAGGCGGGCCGGAAAGAAGCGGCCCGCTGCCTCAACTGCGCGACGGTCTGCATTAAGGGAGCCACGATTCCCGAGGTCATGTACCACCCCGATCGCGTAAAATATCCTATCCAGAGGGTCGGAGCGCGAGGGGAAGGAAAGTGGCAGAGGATTTCCTGGGACGAGGCGCTGGATACCATTGCCCAGAACTTGAAGAGGATCAAGGAGAAGTACGGGCCGGAGGCGATCCATGTCAGCTGCGGGTCCGGCCAGAAACATATCGGGATCCAGGCGACCAAGATTGCGGAGCGGCTCTGGCCTACGCCCAACACTCATCTGGGCCGCTATACATGCATCCATCCGGACGTCATGGCCAATGGCGCCACGTTCGGGGACACGATCACCTATGAGTTCGGGATCGATTACCTTGATGCCCATTGCATTATCTTCTGGGGGGCCGAGCCGGATGTGGCCACTCCAGCCCAGGCCCGGGTCGTGCACCGCGCCCTGCGCCGGGGGGCCAAACTGATTGTGGTCGATCCCCGGCCGATTCCCATGGCCAAGCGGGCCGATGTGTGGCTTCGAATCCGGCCGGGAACGGATATGGCCCTGGCACTGGCCATGCAGCATGTGATTATCAACGAAGGGATCTATAACCGAGAGTTCGTCGAGAAGTATTGTTACGGGTTCGACAAGCTCGAAGAGCACGTCCAGAAATACACCCCTGAGTGGGCGGAAAAGGTTACGAGCGTTTCCCGGGAAGATATCGTGAAAGCCGCCCGGCTCTACGCCCTCGAAAGGCCTGGATGCATCTATATCCGCCTGGGCTCCGGGGCCCAGCAAGTGACCTCTACCCAGACCTGCCGGTCTATTTCTATCCTCATCGGAATTACGGGCAATGCGGATTTAAAGGGGAGCAACCAGCTTTACTACCGGACCTTCCGGGAAGCACTGATGTGGCATCCCTATCTCATGTTCTGGGGCGTGAAACCTCCGGCCGCGGTCAATGAAAAACGAATCGGAGCCAAGGACTATCCGTTAATGCACAAGCGAGCCATCTGCCATGTGCCAAGCACCATCCAAGCCATGGAAGAAGGGAGGGTCAGAGCCATGTGGGCCGTCGCCGATAACCTGATCGTCGCCGAGATGGATAACCGAAGGCTCTGGGACATCCTGAAGAACAAGCTCGATTTCTTTTTCGTGTCCGAGCTCTTCATGACCCCGACGGCCGAACTGGCGGATATCGTCCTCCCCACGGCTTTCTACCCGGAAATCGATCAGCTCACCGAAGCCTTCGGACATCCCGCCAGCACGGTCACGGCCACGAAGAAGGTCGTCGAGCCGATCGGCGAATGCCGGGACGACCGGGAGGTAGCCATCGACCTTGCGAAACGGATGGGAATGGATGTCGCTCCTTGGGAGACGCTCCACGACTACTTCAACTGGATGCTGAAATACCAGGGCATCACCTTCCAGGAGCTCCTTCGGAAACCCAACGGCACGTTGACTTTTCCGCGGGGCTATGAACGATACCGTACCAGCACCCCTCCTTTTAGCACGCCCACCGGGAAAGTGGAGCTTTATTCCCCAACGTTCGAAGCGATGGGGGTCGATCCCATGCCGGTTTACGAGGAGCCCCCGGAAAGCCCCGTGCGCACCCCAGAGCTTTTCAAGAAATTCCCCTTCATTTACACCCACTACCGGATCCATGGGTATATGCACAGCGAGGGCCGGCAGATCAAACGGCAGCGGCAGCTGGCTCCGGAGCCTTACCTGCAGATGAATCCGGAAAGGGCTGCCGGGTTAGGTCTGGCCGAAGGAGACTGGGTTTATCTGGAGACGCCCAAATCGGCCGGGAAAAATCATTTGAAATATCGGCTGCAGCTCATACCGGACATGCATCCCGATGTCGTGGCCGGCCCTCATGCATGGTGGTTCCCCGAGAAGGCTGAACCGGAGCATGGGTGCTTTGAGTCCAATATCAACGCCCTCGTGCCTCTCGATCCGCCCTATGACCCGGTGGTGGGTGTCCCGCAGGTGCGGGCGATCCTTTGCCGGGTGTGGAAGGCCTGACCAAGAGCAGCGCTCAGTTATCAGCCGTCGGCGTCCGAAAAAGGAAGAGGTCCAAGATCTGGAGGAATAAAAATATCTAGAAGCCGGAAGAAAAGAATGAGGCTTAAGGGGAGAAAAAAATCCCCTGATGGCTGAATCCTGATTGCTGACTGTTTCATAGGGAGGAAAAATGTCAAGCGGGATAAGGGAAACCATGGAAGAGCTTTTGCGCGCGTCTGCCGAGGTCAAGAATAAATTGGCCGGAGCTCTGGAAGAGATTAGCCAATACGGGATCGCGAACGCGTTGAAGGAGAACCCTGATTTTTTGTACCGGCTCTTGATCCAGCTGAGAAAAGCGGATGCCTCCAGAGTGCTTGTTCAAGTTTCCAAAGCTGCGGATAAATTTTCGGATCTTCTCTGGCAGTGGATCGATACCCAGTCGCAACAATCGCAAAGCATGAAATCCTTGTTGATAAAAGCCCAAAGGGATATCCATGTCAATATCGAGGCATCCGATAGTCCCTTTCAATGTCATTTCATGGTTAAAGGGGGAAAGATCACTGGAGGCTCTGGGCTGCTTCACTTCAAGGATGAGGATTTTCGTTTTATGGGTCCGACGGAGACTTTAATGGGGCTGTTCATCGGGGACCTGCCTTTGGGTTTCAGCAATCTGCAACTCCAGACGGCAGGGCATTCCGGGTGGATGAGCCGAGTAGGTCCGATCATGCGCGAGATTAGCAAGCTTTTAAAAGGAAGCTGAAGGGCTACCGTAAGAAGCCGCAAGCCGGCGGCGATCATCGATCCGCTGGATCGCAAAATGAAAAGCCCCGATAGGCTGGGATTCTTTCATCATGAGTCTTTAAAAAGCCTGCCGCACAGGAATTTGGTGGTCTAAAATCCGATTCTGCGGCTTGGGTCCTTAGCTTCCATCATATGGAACCAGGGGGAAGAAATAGTTGAACATCTTTTGGAGGTTCACCTGTTTTCCTCATTAAGAATTGAGCAACAGGCATTTACCACTTGGGGTACAGTCAAAAGACTAATCAAAAACTCAAAAGGAGGGAAAGATGAAAAAGGTAATGTTCTTCATCATCGGTTTCTTCGTTTGTACCCTTGTTTTGCTCCCGGGAAATGGGTGGACCCAGGATAAGAAACC
>DASPRR010000291.1:0-6184 GCA_035624375.1 Thermodesulfobacteriota bacterium
TCAGGTTCGGGAGGTCTGGAGGAGACTCAAACGGAACCGGGCCGCCATCGTGGGGGGGATCATCGTCATTCTTTTTGTGGCCACCGCCATCCTGGCCCCCTGGCTCTCTCCGTACCATCCGAATGAAGGCGACCTGACTAAACGCTTGAAGGCTCCGGATCGCGAGCACCTCCTGGGAACGGACCCGCTGGGGAGAGACGTCCTCAGCCGGGTCATTTACGGGGCCCGGATTTCCCTACAAATCCAGATCGTGGCCGTGGTGATCGCCATGTTCGTCGGAACCATCCTGGGCATGGTGGGGGGATACTACGGGGGAACATTCGACAACCTCATCATGCGGCTCATGGACATACTCCTGGCGTTCCCGGGAATATTCCTGGCCATCGCCATTATCGCCGTATTGGGCCCGGGGCTGACCAATCTCATGCTGGCCGCGGGTATCTACTCCATTCCCCAGTTCGCCCGTATCGTCCGCGGGTCTGTCCTTTCTCTGAAAGAAAAGGAGTTCGTCGAGGCAGCCAGGGCCGTGGGGGAGAAGGATTTCAACATCCTTTTCCGCTATCTGCTGCCGAATTCCATGGCCCCGATCATCGTGCAGACGACCCTCCGGATGGCCACAGTTCTATTGACCGCTTCAGGATTGAGCTTCCTAGGACTGGGGGTCCAACCGCCCACGCCCGAGTGGGGAGCCATGCTCTCCAATGCCCGGGCTTACCTGATCACCGCCCCTCATGTGGCCACGGTTCCGGGCCTGGCCATCATGATGGTGGTGATGGGGTTCAATCTTTTTGGGGACGGGTTGCGGGATTCACTTGACCCGAGGCTTAGGGACTAGCCAAATGCGGAATGCGGAATAAGAGATTGTTACTGGTTGCTAGTGTCCTGAGTCAGAAATTCGTAGCCTAACTTTGGCCTGGAGAGGGGGCCCGGTGCGCGCGGCCAAAATCCGGCGGGAGACCCTAGAGTTAGCCCGGAATCCCTTTACTTCCGCATAACTCCGTGAGGAAGCCTGAAAACAGGTCTTAAAAAGATGAACCCAGCATTCGCCTACCGCAAAGTAGAGGCTGACGAGGACTTCGTAAGAAAAACAGCCTATTTTGGCAAGTGCATCGGGTCCCCTCTCCGGGCCTCGGTTGGCCTGACAATTTCAATGAATTTACGACTCAGGACACTAGTTGCTGGTTACTGGCTGGAACGAATGGGATCAAACGCGACATACGCGTTGCGTTCGGGGAAGGCACCCTAAAGAGCCCGAACCAGCAACGAACAGCCAGCAGCTGGTAACGAATAACCTGAAACCAGAGACTCGAAACTCGAAACCCAAAACTTCTTTCAATTATTCGCATGGCTACGCTTCTGAGCGTCAAAGACCTGAGAGTCCACTTCTTTACCGCCGGCCGGACGGTCCGGGCCCTGGACGGGGTGAGCTTCGAAATTGAAGAGGGCAAAACCTTCGGGCTGGTGGGAGAAACCGGCTGCGGGAAGTCGGTAACGGCTCTTTCCATCCTCCGACTTATTCCGTTTCCGCCGGGGAAGATCATGGGAGGGGAGATTCATTTTCGGGGGAATAACCTTCTGTCCCTTTCCGAAGAAGAAATCCGCTCCATCCGAGGGAAGGAAATTTCAATGATCTTCCAGGAGCCCATGACTTCCCTGAATCCGGTCTTCCGCATCGGCGATCAGATGTCGGAGGTGATCCGGCTTCATCAGGGGCTGGACCGTTCCAAAGCCTGGGCCAAGGCAGAAGAGATGTTAGAGCGGGTCCGGATTCCTGACACCCGGAGGGTGGCCAAGCAGTTTCCCCATCAACTGAGCGGGGGAATGAGGCAGAGGGTCATGATCGCCATGGAACTCTCCTGCCATCCCTACCTTCTCATTGCCGACGAACCCAGCACCGCCCTGGATGTCACCATCCAGGCCCAGATTCTCCGGCTCATCAGGGAGATGAAAGATGAACTTCATACCTCGATCCTGCTGATTACCCATGATCTGGGAGTGATTGCCGAGATGTGCGACCGGGTGGGGGTCATGTACGCCGGTTCCATTGTGGAAGAGGCCGGGGTGGAAGAGATCTTTGAATCCCCGAGGCATCCCTATACCCAAGGGCTTTGGGGAGCTATCCCCCGGATCGATGACGAGAAGGAGAACCTTTCAGTGATCCCCGGAATGGTTCCGGATTTGAGCAATCCCCCTGCCGGGTGCAGATTCCATCCCCGGTGCGCTCACCGGTCCGATGTCTGCGAACAAAGCATCCCGCCGTTGTTTGCCGTGGCCCCCGGTCACCTGGTTGCCTGTTTCCTCCATAGTGAAAGGAGAGGGCATGGCTGAACCGCTGCTGCAGGTTCGGGGGTTGAAAAAGCACTTTCCCCTCGCCCGGGGATGGAGGAAAGAAAAGGCCCTGGTCCGGGCAGTGGACGGGGTCGATTTTTCCATCCGCCGGGGAGAAACGCTGGGACTGGTAGGAGAATCAGGCTGCGGGAAGACCACCGTGGGAAGGCTGATTCTGCGGCTGATCGACCCTACTGAAGGGGAAGTTCTGTTTGAGGGGAAAAACCTGGCCTCTTTGGAGGAGAAGGCGATACATCCCCTGAGGCGGTTTTTCCAGATCATCTTTCAAGATCCCTTCGCTTCCCTCAACCCCCGCATGACGGTTAGCGAGATTGTGGGCCGGCCGATGGAGGTCCACGGCCTGGCGGAAAGGTCCCAGAGGGAGGAGAAGGTGGCTAACCTCCTCAAGTCCGTAGGCCTCATGAGAGAGCACCTGGGCCGGTACCCCCATGAGTTTTCCGGGGGGCAGCGGCAGCGAATCGGGATTGCCAGGGCCCTGGCCACGCAACCCTCTCTGATCGTGGCCGACGAACCGACTTCGGCCCTTGATGTGTCGGTGCAGGCGCAAATTTTAAACCTGCTGAAGAAACTGCAGAGGGATTTGGGTCTGACCTATCTCTTCATCTCCCACAACATCGGAGTCGTCCGCCATATCAGCGACCGGGTGGCGGTCATGTACTTGGGGAAAATTGTGGAAATGGCGGAGAAGAAGATTCTTTTTCAATCCCCTGCCCACCCTTACACCAAAGCCCTGCTGGCCGCGGTCCCTTCCCTTGACCCAAAGAGAAAAAGAGAAGAGGTGATCCTGGAAGGGGATGTGCCCAGCCCCATCAATCCCCCATGCGCCTGCCGTTTCCATACGCGATGCTCCTATGCCCTGAACAAATGCCGGCAAGAAGAACCTCTGTTCCACCAGATCGAAGAAGGCCGATGGATTTCCTGCCACTTGTATCCCTGAAAGATAGTCTTTCTGCTTGGCCAACGAGTACTGATTTGGCTGAGGGTGAACATAATTGCGGAATTCGGATTGCGGATTGCGAAATAAGAATGAAAGAAAGTAATTTTATTTAATGAAATGGGGAAAATATGTTCACTTTGATTAAAGGCGGGACCCTGTATGGGCCGAAGAAGATGGGAGTAAAAGACATCCTGGTGGTCGGAAAGACCATCGCCAAAATTTCCGAACGAATCGATCTCTCGGATGATTTCAACGTCCAAATTGTCTGGGCTACCGGGAAAATCATCACCCCCGGATTCATCGATCTCCATGTGCACATCCTGGGCGGAGGCGGGGAGGGAGGGCCCAGGACAAGAACTCCGGAGATCACTCTCTCCCAGATTACTCGGGCAGGAGTCACCACGGTTGTAGGATGTCTGGGAACGGATGATGTAACTCGAAAAATCGAAACTCTCCTGGCCAAAGCCATGCAACTGGAGGAAGAAGGAATCTCCACCTTTATTTATTGCGGCTCCTACCAGTTTCCCCCGCCGACGATCACCGGATGCGTCCGGGGAGATATTGCTCTCATTCCGAAAGTGATCGGAGTGGGGGAGATCGCCATTTCTGATCACCGCTCCTCCCAGCCGACATTCGAAGAACTTACCCGCATTGCCGCTGAGGCGAGGGTTGGGGGGATGATCGGGGGAAAACCCGGCCTGGTCCATCTCCACATGGGAAGTGGCCCTCGCAGGCTTGATCCGATCATCCGGATCGTCAAGGAGACCGAAATCCCCATAGGCCAGTTCCTTCCCACTCACCTGACTCGAACCCCAGAACTCCTTGAGCAGGCGATTCAATTTGCCCGGTTAGGCGGGAACATAGACTTCACGGTGAAAGGAAAGGATTTATCCTTTCCCCTCACCACCCAGCAGGCCCTCCAGAAAGCGCTGGATGCGGGAGTGTCCATGGATCAGATTACCCTGAGCTCCGACTCCAACGGTTCCATTCCCATTTTCGACGAAAGAGGTAATCTTATTCGGCTGGCCGTGGGGGATATTCAGAATTTATTCAGAGAATGGAGGGGCCTAGTCCGTGAAGGCTTTCCTATCGAGGAGATATTGAAACTGGTAACGGCAAACCCGGCAAAGAGAATTGGAGCGTTCGACAGCAAAGGAAGCCTGGCCGAGGGAAAAGATGCCGACCTGCTAATCTTAAATCCTGATTTGGAAATCGATTCAGTCATGGCCAAAGGAAGGCTGTTGATTCTTCAAAATCAATTTCTAGTCAAAGGGACCTTTGAGAATTGAAACGGGGTCTCCCCTTTTTTCAAACTCCTGCAAGTCCGAGTGGCCGGGCGTTGAAAGGAAGCCGAGGTGAGTAAGAAAAACCAAACCCTTCTGATCCTGACCGTTTCGATGGCCCTGGGATACATGCCCTGGTACAATTTTTCCGCGGTCCTGAAATACCTCGCCGATGAATTTCATCTGACGACATCCGACACCGGGTGGACCCTGGCAGCGTTCCAGGCTGGATATGTGATTGTGGTGGGGGGCACGGGGTGGCTCGGCGACCGGGTGAGTCTCAAGAAGATCGTCCTCTGGGCCACCCTGATTACCGGGGTGTTTTCCGCGCTCTTTGTCTGGGGAGCAGGGGGGAAAGAGAGCATCATTGCCCTGCGGCTAATCACCGGTCTTGCCGCCGGGGCAATTTACGTTCCCGGGCTGGCCCTTTTATCACAATGGTTTTCCCCAAGGGAGCGGGGAGGAGCCCTGGGAGCCTATACCGGAGCCCTCGTTGCCTCTTATGCGGGGGGATATCTGGTTGCTGGTCGCCTGGCCGCTACCTACGGATGGAGAACCGGAGTTTTATGGACTTCCCTCCCGGCGATTTTGGCCGCCTTGCTCATTTATCTTCTTGTGCGGGATGCGCCTGCGTCGGTGCAAAGCAGCGGAAGCGGAAAGAGGCAGGGAATGGCGGAGCGCGCTCAGGATTTAAGCGGCAGGGAAGGTGGAGAAAGTGAAATTTTGGAAGCTCCTCCCGGGGGATTTAAAGGCCCAGCTCTCCTATCCGTCAGCTACATGGGGCACATGTGGGAGCTCTATGCCTTCTGGGGATGGATCGGCCCCTTTCTCGTTTCCTCCGCCCTAGCGGTTGGGATGCCTCCGGATGGAGCGGTGAAATGGGGGGCAACCTTTGCAGCGGCGATCATCCTGATTGGAGCGCCGGCTACATGGGGTTGGGGGATCGTGGCTGATAGGAAGGGAAGGACCTGGGCGATTATGGTGGCCGGCGTTCTTAGTGTAGGAGCGGAGTTCTTCGTCGGGTATCTATATGGACACTCGCTTTCCATTCTGGTCTTGGCGGGAGCCTGGATTGGATTCTGGGTAATCGCCGATTCGGCGATCTACAAGGCAGGCCTAACCGAAATGGTTCTTCCCCGGATTCGGTCCACCAGTTTGGGTATACAGTCCGTGGTTGGTTTTTCTGTCACCATCATCTCCCCCATGGTATTCGGTAAAATCCTGGAGTACTACAACGGCCCCGTGGCCGCCGCGCAGGCAAAGGTCTGGGGCCCGGCCTTTGTGGCTCTGGGTATAGGAGGGATGGTAGCGCCCGCGGCCGCCTGGATGCTCCGCCGCCAGAGACAGGCCAAGCTCATGGCCGGGGGGAAAAAATAAAATGAACCCCTCCCAGGGATCGTTTCGCTCCTTGCTTTTCGGGTCATTCCTGTTTTATTCTTAGACTAGGCGGTCTTGTTTTTCTCTGAGATTTCTGGAGTACGCCAGTCCATCCGGAGATCCCGGTAGAGATTATCGGGTTAGAGCAGAGGAAACGATCATCAGGCCCGCCATCACCCTAAGGCCTTGAGGGTGATCTTGATTATGAACCATTCCATCAATCCTTACTAAAATTATA
>DASPRR010000298.1:0-3544 GCA_035624375.1 Thermodesulfobacteriota bacterium
TTACAAGAAATACAGAGATAAGGGACTGGTGGTCATCGGGGTCTCCCTTGACCGCAAGGAACCGCAGGAAGTCAAGAAATTCCTGGATCAACTTCAAATCGAATATATTAACGTCATGGGGGATGAGGAAGTATTGGAGAGATACAGCCAGGTCGCCAAATTGGGCCCCATTCGGGGGATCCCCGCCACTTTCGTCATCGACCGGAAGGGCCGGATCTGCCAGCGCTTTTTGGGGCTGACCGAAAAGGGAGTCCTGGAAGAGGCCCTTCAGCCCCTTCTATGACGAATATATGATTTAGATCATTTTTTTGATCCGGCGGAATGGTAGGGTAGGGCCTAGGCGAAGCGGAGAAAGTAAGGAATAAATAGGAGGAACCATGCAGGAGATCAGACGGAGGATCGACAAAGAGATGAACATAGGCGAGGTCCTCGAGAAATATCCGCAAGCGCGCAAAGTATTTCAGAAGCATTTTGGAGAGGGCTGCTTCAACTGCCCCGGTTCCAGGCAGGAGAGCATCCAATTCGGCGCCCTCATGCACAACAAAGACGTCAACGCCATTCTGGAAGACCTGAATGCAACGATCAAATAGATGAGGAGGAGAGATGAGCTACAAGATCACCGATGACTGCATCATGTGTGGAACCTGCAAGGAGGAATGCCCGGCTGAGGCCATTAGCGAAGGAGACCCGAAGTATGTGATCGACCCGGAAAAGTGCACCGACTGCGGAACCTGCGCCGAAGTCTGCCCGGTAGAAGCCTGCGTTTCTGAATAAGAACCCGAGGGCATAATTTCGAGGAAAACCAAATGGAGGTTGTTGTGAAGGACAAGGTTCAAAAAGTCATCGATGAAATCCGTCCCGCCCTGCAGGCCGACGGTGGAAATATCGAGCTGGTAGAGGTGGGGGAAGATGGGGTTGTGAAGGTGAGACTGATGGGGGCCTGCGGCTCCTGCCCCATGTCCCAGCTGACTCTAAAGCGGGGCGTTGAGGCCCGACTCAAGGCCAAGGTCCCAGAAGTAAAAGAAGTGGTGTCCGTTTAATAAAGACAGTGTCAGTGTCCGTGATTAGTGTCAGGAAAGCAATTCCTCTTTACACCGACACTAATCACGGACACGGACACTGATCATGTTCCTCAACACCGAGCGCTTCTATATTTTCCTGCCCACGTCCAGCCCTTCGGCAACTGCCTCCAGCGCCTTGCGGGGACTTTTGGCGTCCCCAATCACATAGATTTCTTTCACCCGGTCTCTGATCTGATCGTAAAGAGAATCAACCGGTCTGGAGCCGGCGGCCAGAACTACCGTATCCCCCGGAATCCATTCTTCCCTTCCCTCCCGGTCGATCCATACCCCTTGGTCGGTAATTTCCTTGGCTTTGGCTTTGGTCAGAGTCCTTACCCCCAGGCGGGATAGGTCCTGAAGGATGGTCCAGCGGGTGCTCCGCCCGATATCCTGGCCGATTCTCTTTAACATTTCGATTACCGTAATCTTCTTTAGGCCGCGATAGAGGAGGCTCTGAATGGTTTCCGGTTTCTCCGCCTGGTTGAACATGAGGAAATAAAGGGTGTCGGCATCGATCGTTCCCTTGCGCGCGAGGAACAGAGCGGTTTCCAGCCCCATGGCCCCTCCGCCGATGATGACTACCTCTTTTCCGGGGTCGGCTTTGCAGGACAAAACATCCCGGGCCAAAACCACGTTGGGGAGGCGGACCCCCTTGATCTCGGGCACCCAAGGGTCGGCTCCAGTGGCCAGGATGACCGCATCGGGTTTTTCCATTTCCACGTGACGAGGGGTCGCCTCCGTGCGCGGGTGTACGGTGACGTTCAGCTTTTTCATCTGACCCTCCAGGTAACGGACAAAGGTGAGAAACTCCGCCCGTCCCGGGGGAGAAGCGGCCAGGGGAAGCTGTCCTCCCAGGGTTTCGGTCTTTTCGTAGAGGCTGACCTGGTGCCCCCGCAGGGCGGCAACCCTTGCGGCTTCCATTCCAGCGGGCCCACCGCCAATGACCATGACCTTTTTTTGGGAGGATGCCGGCTCGAGGGTAAGCTTTCCTTCCGCTCCGGCTCGGGCATTGACCAGGCAAGTTTGGGGCTTCTGCTCGAAGATGGGGTCAAAACAACCCTGGTTGCAGGCAATACAATAATTGATTTCGTCGAAACGTCCCTGCCGGGCCTTCTGGGGAAGCTCTGGGTCGGCGATCAGGCCGCGGGCAAAACCGATCAAATCCGCCTGGCCGTCTCGCAGGATCCGGTCGGCTAGGATGGGGTCGCTGATCCGGTTGCAGGCCATGACGGGAATAGATACGGCCTGCTTGATTCCCTGGGCGAGGTAGACGAACCCGCCCCGGGGCAATCCCATGGTGATCTGAGGGACCCGGGTCTCGTGCCAACCCCCGGTTACGTTGATCATGGTCGCCCCGGCTTTTTCCAATTCCTTGGAAAACGACCGGGCTTCCTCATTGGCCAGCCCCCCGTCCATAAACTCGTTGCCCGCCACCCGGACGATGATGGGGAAATCCGGACCCACTCCCCGGCGGATTTCCTGGATTACTTCCAGGCCGAAACGCATCCGATTTTCGATGCCTCCCCCGTATTCGTCTTTCCGACGGTTCACGATGGGGGACAAGAATTGGCTGATCAGGTAACCGGCAGAGGCAATCACCTCTACGGCATCGAAGCCCGCCCGCTGGACTCTCGCCGCAGCCATGGCGTAGTTGCTTTGAGTCTGTTTGATCTCCGGAATCGACAATTCCCGGGGGGTCTCGCCGGTGAGCCGGGAGCGGATGGGGGAGGACGATACGGATCGCTTTCCCCCCATGAGCACGGAGTGGGAGTAGCGCCCCGCGTGGTAGAGCTGGGCGGCAATTTTTGCGCCGTGATCCTGGACCGCTTTGGCAAGCCCGGAAAGACCGGCGATGAACTTGTCGTCCTTGGCGCTGAGCATGTTGATCGCCCCGCTGGTTTCATCGATGGTGCAGCCCCCGATGATGATCAGGGCCGCGCCCCCCTTCGCCCGTTCGACGAAGTAATCCACGTGGTGGGGAAGCACCATACCTTCCCACGAATGCAGAAAATGCATGGCGGGCATGACGATCCGGTTCTTCAGTTCCATCTTTCCCACTTGTATCGGAGTGAAAAGCATCTTCAACATCTATCGTCTCCTTTTGAACCTTAGAAACCTAAAAAGGGTTCGGACCCATTTTATTTTGAATTTGGAAAAAGGGAATCGGAAGTTGCAAGATGGAAATTGTCAAAAAAATTTATAAATCAACTCGGCCCTCACGCTTCATAGCCCTTATTTTTTGACAGCGAGGAAATCATTCTGGGCATTTTAGGGATTTCAACCTTTAGGCATTCTGGAGGGCTTTTTTCCCTGCCCGGATAATTTTGGCCAGTTCCGCAGCGCGCTGGACAGCGCCCTTGGCGGTTAAAACCCCAAGCCCGTCTTCCAGGACCATGTGCCGGACGCCCTTGGTCACTCTTCCTTTCCCTTCCAGGCTGGTCAGGGCCATTCCGCCGCGGCCCACGGAGATCATTCCGAAGATG
>DASPRR010000303.1:0-2906 GCA_035624375.1 Thermodesulfobacteriota bacterium
CGGAGAAAGCGGCTCTGGCTGCGTGGTGCCACAGGGTGAGCTTGCCAATTCGTCCCAATCCATTGATTCCCAATTTTAGCGGAAGTTTTTCTCCGCCCTGCGCCGGGTCCTTTCCGTGCCGCGGTCCATAGCTCATACATGCACCCCCAAGATTATGTTGATTGAGGCGATAGCGGGGCCTTTTCCATAAATCCTGTCTTTAAAGCCGATGGGTTCAGTCCCCCAGCTGACCAAGAAAGGAATTTTAAATGTGGCTATGGTACGGCTCTCCCTCGTCCTTGGTCTCGTGTTTGCCGAGGTAGACAAAACCCCTTCTGCCGTCCAGGCTGATCCAATCTCCCCGTTGGAGAAGGGTCCGGTTGATGTGGCTGCGACCCTCGTTTTCCATGACGACCATATGATGGCACCCCACCACCGCCGTTTTGTCGAGCTCGAAGGCCACAATAGCGGCATGGGATGTTTGTCCCCCCTTGGCGGTCAGCAGCCCTTCGGTAAGGGATAGTTCGCGGATGTCTTCCGGGACGGTATCGGATCGGATGAGGATAAGGGGAATGGCCGGGTCCTCCTTCCGGAACCGCTGGATGTCTTCCAGAGTGAAGACCACCCTTCCTGAGAGGGCCCCCCCGCTGACCCCGATCCCCTTGCCGATGAAGCTCCCCTCCAATTCCGGGGAAGGGGAGAAGACCTCGAACCTTTCCCTCTTGGCGGAGACCATATCCCGGGTCTGGAGGATGAAAAGGCCGGAAGCATCCGGGCGCTCATAGGTGAATTCAATCTCCTGGGGGTTCCACCTCCGGTCGTAAACCAGGGTCTTGGAGATGGAGAAGAGCTGCCTGTAAATCTCCGGGAAATCCTCCTCCAGGGATAGGTCTCCCTCCTCCCCGGCCGCCTCGCGCTGTTCCTTGGATATAGGGTAGGTACTGACCAGGCCGCCGACGATATCCTCTCCCTGGTTTCCGGGGGTGAAATCTCCCCACAGGCCTACCCGCCGGACCTGCCGATAAGGATGAGCGGTAAAAAAAACACCGCTGCCCGAGTACAGGCTGAGGTTTCCGAAGACCATGGACTGAACGATCACTGCCGTGCCCCAGTAGTCCGAGATTCCCCGGATCTGGCGGTACTCCCGGGCGTTCTTGGACTCCCAGGAATTCAGAACCTGCTGGATGGCCACGTGGAGCTGGGCCCAGGGGTCCTCATAGAGGGTGATATGCCTTTCCTCGACGGCGGAACGATAGGCGAGGGCCAGCTGCTTCATCTCCTCCCCGGTGAACTGCCTTTTCTTCTCCGCGTGGTACTTGGCCTTGTACTTGCGCATGATCTCGCTGAAGACTTCCCGTTGCATGCCGAAAGACATCCCCCAGGACTGGATGAACCGCCGGTAGTTGTCCCAGGCGAACCAGGCCTCCCCGGTGGAACGGGCCATGCTCTCCACGATCTCCTCGTTGATTCCCACGTTCAGCAGGGTGGCCATCATCCCCGGCATGGAGATGGTCGCCCCGCTGCGCACCGCCAGAAGCTGGGGGCGCCGGGTGCTGCCGAACTCGTTTCCGGTCATCTTCTCGATCTGCTGGATTCCGGACCGAATCTCCCGTTCGAAGTGGTCCCGGGCGTGCTTGTACTGCTCGATGATCCGCAGGCAGCGGAAGACTTCGGTCGTGACGATGAAGCCCGGGGGAATATGGATGCCCTCGGAAGCCAGGACCAGCAGGTTATACCCCTTGCTTCCCAGGTGAATCAGGTCGTTGGTCAGGGGATTGGGATTATGGATGAAACAGGTGACCTTCTTGGCATCGTAGGTCATCAGCAGGTCCAGGTCGGCCTCACTCAGGGTCTCTTTCTGCTCGGAGAGGATCTGCTGGATTCGGGCCAGGAAGTTGTCCAGGTACTGGAGCCCGAAGGTGCTGGAGACCAGGTCCCGCAGGAAGCGCTCGCTGATCTGGTGGGTAAACTCGTTGGGGCTTAATTCCTCGCCCGGCGGGGGGAGGTATTTAGCCTGGATGTTCTCCCGACCCATCCGGCGGATCAGGTTGGAAAGGTTGTTCTGGTGGGCGTTGATGTAGTAGACGGAAAGAATGTCTTTAACCGCTTCCGAAAACCCCCGGAAGATGTCCAAATACTGGGTGAAGGTGAACCGTTTGATCTCCAGGGACTTTCCCAGGAGCTTGAGCTGGGTGTCCAGCCGTTGGGAGAAGATCCCGTCCAACTGCATGGCCCGGAAGAAGTAGTGGATGACCCGGATGATCTGGAAGAAGGTGGCCCGGGTGATGAAGGAAAGGTCCATCGAATCGATGAGCCGTTCGAAGTAAATATTGGCAAGGTTTTCCAGACGGAAGGTGAGCCCCAGAGCGTCGAACTTCTTTTCCCGGTAGCGGCCGTACATGGAGGGGATGTCCACGGCGATGTGCCGCTTGCGATAGATGTCTTCCCGGGCTTCGAACCGCTCCGCGGAGATGATGATCTCCTTCAACCCTTCCAGGTAGGTCAGGATCGCTTCCAGACATTCCAAGGTGTCGTTGCGGTCCAGGACCTTCTGCAGTTCGTCCAGCCCCTCGAAGCCCCACCGCGAGGCCTGCTGCAGGTGGTAGCGGATCTCCTGAAACCCCAGATGATATTTTTGGTTGATCAGGCGATAGATTCTGATCAAAAGGTCCACCCGTTTCTTTTCCGGGTCTGAGAATCCAGGCAACTGGGCCAGGATCGACTCCACCTCCGATTCGCTCAGGCGCAGGAGGTCTTCCTCCTTCTGGAAGCCTTTCTGCAGAAAAAGTTCCCGCAGGATTCCGCACACCTCGTCGATGAAAGGGCCCTCGGTCTTCAGGGGATGATGGACTTCCGCGGGCAGGAACCGACGGAGCCCACTTTTGTCCTTCAACCGCCAGAAACGGAAAATTTCCCGGATGAAATCT
>DASPRR010000360.1:0-6860 GCA_035624375.1 Thermodesulfobacteriota bacterium
TTCCCGTCACCTCGTCTCCTTCAGCGCCGTAGCTGAAGAAAATCACTTTTTCTTTGGCAGCAACCTGTTGCAGGGCCAGGGCGATATGCGTTCCCGTCCCGGTGGCGATAAACTTGACCCCGTCCATGACGTTCTTGGTTGCTTTTCGCACGGCTACATCCGGTTTCAGCTGGCTGTCTTCCTCGATGAGCTCCACCTTCCGCCCGAGGAGTCCGCCGCCTTCATTGATCTCTTCGACTAAGAATTCGAGGGCCCAGGCATACGTATCCCCGGTCGGTTTGAATGGCCCGGATCGAGGATCGAAAAGGGCGATCTTGATCGGCTCCGCAGCCCATGCCAGATGTGCTATGGAAATTCCCAAAAGTACCATTAGCCCCATTGCCACAAACTTCCTTTTGTTTACCATGCATTTCCTCCTTCCGAATTTCGGCATTTCGAACTGCCGTAGATAAAGGTTGGTTCCTTGGAAAACCGAATCGTGGAAAAGAAAAGCAGCTAAAAAATACTCTTAGAGCAATCGGTAGTCAAGGAAAAATTCAGAGGCAATTTGACAATTGCAAAATGATCGATAGCGTGCCATCATCATAACTGCCATTTTTCCCCGAAATATTGCCTAAATGATTTGGATATCGACCTATTCCCCACAAATAGGGTCAATTATTTCCCATGCTTTTTTGTCTTCATTCACCCATAGGTTTAACCGCGATCGATGCCCCCCTGAGTCCCTCTCTTATTCTCTGGAGAATCGAAACGGCAGTCGGAGTGTCCCCGTGAACGCATATTGACTCGGGTATTACCTTGACTTTAGTTCCGTCATGGGCAATCACAAAACCTTCTTTCGCCATTGTTAGAGCTTGCCGGGCGGCTTTTTCGGGATCATGAATCACCGATCCAGGTATCTTTCGGGATTGCAGGGTCCCGTCGGGATTATAGACCCGATCCGCATAAACCTCTTCTACAAACCGAACCCCCATCTCTTTCGCGGCCTTGACCATCACTGTTCCTGTATATACGACCAGGATGATTTCGCTGCTGAAACGAAGAACCCCCCGAGCAAAAGCCTTCGCAACTTCCAAGTCCGCAAAGGCCATATTTCCCAAAGCTCCACGGGCCTTGACATGCTGTAAAGGAATTCCATGAGCTTTGGTGAACCCATATAAGGCTCCAATTTGATAAATGACGTACGTTTCAATTTCATCGGAAGTCAGACCCATCCGCCTTCGCCCAAAACCCATGAGGTCCGGATAGGCAGGATGGGCGCCCACTCCCACCCCCTTTTCCTTGGCCAACCTTACGGTATAGTCCATAACTAACGGATCTCCAGCATGCCAACCACAGGCAATATTCGCCGAAGAAATATATTCCATTACTTCAGAATCACGCCCCAGCCGGTAGGCACCATAGCTTTCTCCCATATCACAGTTTAGGTCAATTCGATCCCGCATCATCTCTCCAGAGAAAAAATATTAGAGACGAAATTTACAATCTCTGATAAACGCAGTATGCGGATGTCGCGCCACTACCAGACACCGCCAATTTGCCCAAAACAACGTATAGCATCAACATGCCATGTTGGCAACTACATTCGATTACCGAGGATTACAAGTTGAAGGCGAGGACTATGCCCACGGCGAGCCGTGCCCGATAGCCGCAGCAACGCAGGAGCTAAGACTGTTGGCGGGGGCTCCACGGGGATTGGATAGTCTCTGCTGCAGCCACCCAGCAGGAAGGCACGGCGGCTCTTGCTGCCCAGGGGTGGGTCCGCTCTAGCGCCTATAGGTCATGAGGAAGACAACCGGCGGCGATACTGCTCGACCATATAGCCGCCAGCAGCTACTGCGCCGCCATCCACAGGGAGGACAGCGCCTGAGATATAACTCGCCTCCGGCGAAGCCAGGAACAGGGCTGCATGGGCGATTTCTTCCACGCTCCCGAGACGGCGGATGGGCACCTGCCTCGCGCGCTCCGCGTACATGTCTTTGGACCAAAGCGTGCGGAGGAGTTCCGTATCAACTGGACCTGGCGCAATGGCATTCGCAGTGATACCGCAGTCTCCCAGTTCTAGTGCCATGGCACGGATCAGACCGATGATCCCCGCTTTCGCCGCTCCGTAGGGCGCTATGTCAATAGGCCCCATGAGCCCGGCAATAGAGGCAATGGCAATGATGCGGCCATAGTGCCGCTGGCACATATCGCGGGCCGCCGCCTGCGAACAATAGAATGTCCCAAAGAGGTGGACCTTGAGGTGGGCCTCCCAGTTCTCTTTGGTGACCTCCAGAAACGGTTGGGCCTTGGCGATCCCGGCATTATTCACGAGGATATCGATCTTGCCGAGCCTCTGGACGGTGTTGGCAACCAACGTCTGGACTTGGTCGTAATCGCTGATATCGGTATGTGCGCAGAAGACGCGGCGGCCAAGCCCCCTGATTTCATCCCCCGTCGCTTGAGCCCATTCATGGTTGAGGTCGGCGATGGCGATGTCTGCCCCCGCCCGCGCAAGGCGGAGAGCAATCGCTTTGCCAATACCGCGGCCCGCACCCGTCACCAGCGCGACTTGGCCTTGGAGTTGCATTGGTGTCCTCTCCTCTCCATGAGTGCATTCATCCACAGTCCTCTGGGCGACCTCACTAAAAAAACTCATTCTATCGGCTATTGGTTGAACTATACAGATTTGGTTAGGAGCGGTCAAGCTCGACTTTCGTGAAGGAGTCTTCCCTTCTTAATGTGCCATTATTTTCAGACTGACTCCCAAATTAGGGGGAAAATCCAATAAGGTATGCAGTGCAGTAGAATGCACCTAAATAATTCAATTGACATAGAGGGAATTCGGGTGATAGACAAAAGACGATGTCGAGATTGACTTGGCTTGACTCTCCGAGCGTTTTTCAGTGTTTATGAAGACCTGGAGTCGGCGTGGACAGGAATGTTTTCTATCCATTTCCTGGAAATTTGAGCCAGAGAAAAAGAAAAGGGGGACGTAAAGGGCGATGGAAAATCTGAATCCCATCTATCAAGAGCTGGCGGCGAGGCTGGGGCAGGCCCACTCGAAATTCATGCCCCGCATCCTGGCCAAACTGGCCAACCTCGAACAGGCGAAAATTCTTCGAGAGCTACCTGCTCCTGCGGAGGAAATCGCCAAAAAATTGAACCTGGAAAAATCCGCCGTGGACCGGCACATCCAGGAGCTCATGGAAAAAGGGGTGGTCTTCCCGACCAAGAAAGGCCCCCAGATGGCCCGGACCATGGAACAGCTCCACGATGCCGCCCTGGGCAATCCAAAGTACGATGAGCAGCTGGGCGCGGAGTATTTCGACCTCTTCGCCGAATTCATGGACCACGAAGTCGTGGAGGACATGATCAAAACCTACGTGACCCCGGAAGGCCCCCGGTTCCGGATTATCCCCCGCTGGAAGTCCATTGAAAATATTCCCGGGGTCTTGCCCAGCGAAGACATGCGCGAGATCATCCGGAAACAAGAACTCCTGGCCCTTCTCCAATGTCCCTGCAAAAGGGAGCATCGGAAAAGAACCTGTGGAGTTCCCCTCCAGGTGTGCATCAATGTGGGCCGGACGGCCCAGTACAACATCAACCGGGGGGCCGGCAAAAAAATCACTGCTGAAGAGGCCCTCCGGATTCTCGAGGCGACCGACCCCCACCCCATGGTCCATATATCCCTCAACCAGACCGAGGTCAATCAGCTGATCTGCAACTGCCATAAATGCTGCTGTTCCCCCATGATCCACATGTTCACCCAGAAGAAGCACAAGTTCACCGACGGGATTGCCAAGAGCCGCTTCGAAGCGGCTGTCGATCCTCAGACGTGCAAGGCCTGCAAAGTTTGCCTGACCAAGTGCCAGTTCGGCGCCGTGCAGATGGTCAAGGACCCGGCCACCGGAAAGGAGCGCTCCTCGGTGGACCCGGGGAAATGTATGGGGTGCGGGAGCTGCGTGGTGTCCTGCCGCGGCGGCGCGAGGTCTATGAAGGTCGTTCGTCCGCCGGAGCATATCCCGCAACAAATCGCCCGCCTCTATTAATCGGCTCCACCTGCCCACTTTCTTCATGGGGAGGAGGGGTCTCGGGTGGCGAAACAATGGGGGAACGAATGGGAGTGTTTCATTGTCCCATGGGCTGTGCCTACTACGAAGACGAGCCCTGCATCGATTGCGGTCTCTGCCTGGCCACTACCCCGGAAGAAATGGTCCTGGCTTCCCAAAGAATCAGGGACTATCTCCGGGCCCATTCAGTAAACCGAGAGGGCCCCAGCCGGAAAATCGCGGTCTGCGGCAAAGGGGGAACCGGCAAGACGACTGCCGTGGCCCTGATGGCGGGGGCTTTCCAGGATTTGGGCTTTTCCGTCCTGGTGATCGACCTGGACGAATCGAACCCGGGACTGCGCAGGATGCTGGGGTTCGGCCGGGAACCCAAACCCCTCCTTGCAGTCATGAAAAAGCCGCCCAAAGGAGAAAAGCCCAAAGAGGCATGGTTCACCCGGGAGGAGATGGGGATTCAGGATATACCCGGCGAATTTCTCCTGGGCGTCGACAGCCTGAAATTCCTGATGGCTGGAAAGATCGACGATCCTTTCCAGGGCTGCGCCTGTTCCCTCGCCGACCTGGCCCGGGATTTGGTTCAGAAGCTGACCCTGAGGGAGAAGGAAATTCTTCTCATCGATACGGAGGCTGGGGTGGAGAGTTTTGGCCGGGGGATCGAAAGGCATGTGGACACAGTTGTCATCATGGTTGAGCCCTCTGCCGAATCCATTGCCCTGGCCGAAAAAATCAGCTACCTGGCCGATGGCATCGGAGTGAAAAAAGTGAGAGCCATATCCAATAAAATCCCGTCAGAAAGAACCAGACAAAGAGTGGCCGAGGAGATGGAAAGGAGGAAAATCAAGGTCTTGGGAGCTCTTGGGGTCGATGACCAGATCAGTGAATCCAGCCTCGAAGGAAAGGGACCATCGCCCCACTCAAACGCCCAGAGATTCATGAAGGAAATCGCCCTGCGCCTTCTGGGCGAATCGTCTTAAAGGGTCTGCATGGGAGGCAAAACCTACCCTGATGTGGCCGCCCGGCTGGCCGGCTTCTTGATTGAAGCCTCTTATCAGGCCCTGCCTCCGGAAGGCGCCAAACCAGACACCCGCCGAAGCGGAGGTGTATTTTTCTAGGAACTGTCCCGCATGTCCCCTTTTTGTTAATCCTGCTTTGGCCGTTTGCGCAGGAAGATGGGTGGCAGGATCAAGGAAGCCAGCGTCAAGCATAGGAAGGCGGCGGATAAAGGGCGGGTGACGAAGATCGACGGGTTGCCATCCGACATAACCATGGCCTGTCGGAGGCTGGATTCCGCCGCCCCCCCCAGCAGGACCCCCAGGATGACCGGTGCCTGGGGGAATTCGACCTTCCTCATGCCGTATCCCACCAGGGCGAAGAAAATCATGATGCCGATATCGAAAACGGAATTTCGGTAGCTGTAAACCCCGAAGGCCGAAAGGAGCAGGATCGCCAGGGGAAGGTAGGCGCGAATCCGGTCCATGAATAGCACAATTAGCGGAATGCAGGCCAGGTTGATGATCACCAGGAGCACGTTTCCGATGTACATGCTGCCGATGAGTCCCCACACCAGCTCGGGGGCTTCCCGAAACAGGGAAGGACCCGGTTTAAGGCCGAACATGATCAGTGCGGCCAGCATGATGGCGGTGGAGGGTGAGCTGGGAAGTCCCAGGCTCAGCATGGGCACCAGGGCTCCGCCGGTGGCCGCGTTGTTGGCGGTCTCCGGGCCGGCCACTCCCGCAAGGGCTCCTTTTCCAAACTGTTCCGGGTTGCGTGAAATCCGCTGTTCCACCCCGTAGGAAATGAAGGAAGAGATCGTTGGACCCGCCCCCGGAAAGATTCCGATCAGGAACCCGATAACCGTTCCCCTCACCATGGCCCAAAAGGATTGCCCCAAATCCCGCAATGATGGGAGGACCTTGAAGAATCCCAGGTCGGCTCTGATTATCTCCATGGAGCTCTTCTTCTCAAAGCTCTCGATGGTTTCGCTCAGGCCGAACATTCCCACGGCCACGGGAAGAAACTCGATCCCGTCGAGGAGCTGCTGGAAGTCGAAGGTGAGCCTCGGCTGGCCGGTCATGATGTCCTGTCCTACCAGGGCCAGAATCAGGCCGAAACAGGTGGCGATCAACCCCCGTACGATGGACTCCCCGGAAAACGCGCAAACCAGGCTGAGGGATAGGACCATGAGAGAAAAGTGCTCGGCCGGCCCGAGCTCCAGGGCATAATTGGCCAGGACCGGGCCGAAGAGCATGAGCCCTACGATGCTCAGGGTCCCGCCTACGAAAGACCCGATGGCCGCCAGGCCTAGGGCCACACCCGCCCGGCCTTGCTTGGCCAGGGGGTTTCCGTCAAACATGGTCACCACCGAAGCCGACTCGCCTGGAACATTCATCAGGACCGAAGTGATGGTCCCTCCATACTGGGTCCCGTAAAAGATTCCCGCCAGCATAATCAGGGAGCCCACCGGCCCAAGCTTGAAAGTCGCGGGCAGCAGGATGGCGCAGGCCCCGGCAGATCCGATCCCGGGCAAGGCTCCCACCAGGGTTCCAGTAATGACCCCCACCGCGCACAGGAGCAGATTCTCAGGGTTCAGAGCGACGGAAAATCCCTTTAATAGCAGGTAAATCGTCTCCATTCGATCCGGAATCCTTTACAGGGCCAACAGAAATTCAAAAGGTCCCGCAGGCAGCGGAACCCTTAGGACGAGCTGGAAGAGCACCCAGGTGGACAGGCTGAAAAGGAGCCCGATCCAGATCGATCGGGCCCACGAATATCCCTGAATTCCCTTTAACTCGACGAAGGAAGCAATCA
>DASPRR010000625.1:0-15036 GCA_035624375.1 Thermodesulfobacteriota bacterium
CCGCTTCAGCCAGACGCGGTTCCGCAGGCGCTGGGAAAGGACGGGTGCATAGTCGAGGGAGGTTTCCCGGGCTACGTCATAAACCCGAGCGTTCAGAATTTTCTTCAAGTATTTCTGCGGCAACTTCGTCCTCCTCTTTCCTTGATCCTCTTCCCCGGCATCAAAACCGGGCGGTCATGCCCGCCTTTGGCGGATTGACATTTCCAGAATGCCTGGCTCGTGGCCCGGGGGCAAGGGCATTACGCGCAGAAAGCATCGGCCTGCCCATTTCGGATTTCGAATTGTTGATTTCGGATTTTGGGGTTTCTTTTCCAATCCGCATTCCGCAATCAACAATTCGCAATTTGGGAGGCCCGCCCGGTCCATGAAATGGAAGCTGCCTCATGATTTTTGCCCAGAAGGTCCTTGTCCCAGAGCCGGGCAACAGAGACCCATTCAGAATTAGCTTTGAGCGGATAGCTGCCTTTCAAGCCTTTGTCTCTGCCGGAGGTCATGACTATCGCCCGGGGGAATCAAGCCGCGCTGAGGGCTCGATCACGTTCTAGGACCTTCTTCAGGAACTGGCCGGTGTAGGAGTGGGGGACCTGGGCTAATTCTTCCGGGGTTCCCACGGCGATCACTTGTCCGCCGCCGTCTCCCCCCTCGGGGCCAAGGTCGATGATGTGATCGGCGGTCTTGACGACCTCCAGGTTGTGCTCGATGACGATCACGGTATTGCCGGAATCCACCAGCCGGTTGAGAACGTTCAGGAGCTTGCGGATGTCGTCGAAGTGCAGGCCGGTGGTCGGTTCATCGAGGATGTACACCGTCTTGCCCGTGGAGCGTTTGGAAAGCTCTCGGGAGAGCTTGACCCTCTGGGCTTCACCGCCCGAAAGGGTGGTGGCCTGCTGCCCCAGCTTGATGTAGCCCATGCCCACATCCCAAAGGGTTTCCAGCTTGGCCCGGATGGAGGGGATGTTTTCGAAAAACTTCAGGGCCTGCTCCACGGTCATGTCCAGCACGTCCCAGATATTTTTCCCTTTGTACTGGACTTCCAAGGTCTCCCGGTTGTACCGCTTGCCCCGGCAGACCTCGCAGGTCACATAGATGTCCGGCAGGAAGTGCATCTCGATCTTGATGATCCCGTCGCCCCCGCAGGCCTCGCAACGTCCCCCTTTGACATTGAAGCTGTACCGGCCGGCAGCATACCCGCGGGCTCTGGATTCGGGGAGCTGGGCAAAGAGGTCTCGGATGGGGGTGAAGAGCCCCGTGTAAGTGGCCGGGTTCGATCGGGGGGTCCGCCCGATGGGGGACTGGTCGATCTCGATGACTTTGTCGATTTCGGAGAGACCTTGAATTTCCCGGACCTTTCCGGGTCTTTCCTTGGAATGATAAATTTTTTGGGCCAACGCCCGGTAGAGGGTATCCAGGATGAGGGTGCTCTTCCCCGAGCCCGACACCCCGGTAACACAGGTGAACAATCCCAGGGGGATTTTCGCGGTGATGTCCTTGAGGTTGTTCTCGCTGGCCCCGATCAGGGTCAAGAATTGGCCCCTCGACTTTCTTCGTCGGTGGGGAAGGGGAATTTTCAGCTTTCCCGAAAGGTATTTTCCGGTGAGAGAAGTTTCGGACTGGAGCAGCTCCTGGGGAGTTCCCTTGAAGACCAATTCTCCCCCGTGAGCTCCCGCCCCGGGGCCGAGGTCCAGAACGTAATCGGCCTCCAGGATGGTCTCTTGGTCATGCTCCACCACCAGAATCGTGTTTCCCAAATCTCGCAGCTTTTTCAGAGTAGAAAGAAGGCGGGCATTGTCCCGCTGGTGTAAGCCGATGCTGGGCTCGTCGAGAATGTAGAGCACCCCCACCAGGCCGGACCCGATCTGGGTGGCCAGGCGGATGCGCTCGGATTCCCCGCCCGAGAGGGTAGCTGAAGAACGGCCGAGGGTGAGGTAATCGAGCCCGACATTCAGCAGGAACCCCAGGCGCTCAGAGACCTCTTTTAAGATTCGCCGGGCGATCTCCCGCTCTCTCGGGTTCAGTTCCAGGTGGGTAAAAAAATCCAGGGCTTGGCGGATGGATTTTTCCGTGACTTCGTGGATGTTCAACCCGCCCACCTTGACGAAGAGGCTCTCTTTGCGCAGCCGGGCTCCCTGGCAGGCCGGGCAGGGGCGGATGTTCATGTACTTTTCCATCTCTTCCCGGATGATCTCCGAATCCGTCTCCCGGTACCGGCGCTCCAGGTTGGGAATGATCCCTTCGAAATCCCGGTAATAGAAATGCCTCCGGTCCTCCCGTTCGTAATGGAACTTGATCTGCTCCCCATTGGACCCGTAGAGGAGGACCTTTTGCACGTTGGCGGGGAGCTTTTTGAAGGGAGCGTAGAGATCGATGTGATAATGATCGGCAAGGGACTGGAGGGTCTGGTGGAAATACATGGAATTGCGCCCCTGCCAGGGAACCATCGCCCCTTCCCGAATGGATATTTCCTTGTCGGGAACGATCAGGTCCGGGTCGAAATAGTTGGTCGTCCCCAGCCCGTCGCACTGAGGGCAGGCGCCGTAGGGATTGTTGAAGGAGAACATGCGGGGGCTGATCTCCGGGTAGCTGATTCCGCAGTCCACGCAGGCGAATTTTTCGCTGAAGACCAGCTCTTCCCCCCCGCCGACCTCCACCTTGACGATCCCTTCGGAAAGATTCAGGGCGGTAGCCAGCGAGTCGGCGAGCCGCTTTCCGGCCCCTTCCTTCACCAGGAGACGGTCCACCAGGACATCGATGGTGTGTTTCTTGTTTTTGTCCAGGGCGATCTCTTCGTTCAGGTCGCGGACCGTCCCGTCCACCCTCACCCGGGCATAGCCGCTCTTGCGCAGGTAATCGAACTCCTTTCGGTACTCTCCTTTGCGGCCTCGGGTGATGGGGGAAAAGAGCTGCAGACGAGTGCCCGGGGGGAGGGACATGACTTGATCCACAATCTGCTGGATGGTCTGAGACTGGATCTCCTTGCCGCACTGGTAGCAGTGGGCCCGCCCCGCGCGGGCGAAGAGCAGGCGAAGGTAGTCGTGGATTTCGGTTATGGTGCCAACCGTGGAGCGAGGGTTCTTGGAAGTGGTCTTCTGCTCGATGGAGATAGCCGGAGAAAGGCCCTCAATGGTATCCACGTCGGGCTTTTCCATCTGTTCCAGGAACTGGCGGGCGTAGGCCGAAAGGGACTCCACGTAACGCCGCTGCCCTTCGGCGTAGAGAGTATCGAAGGCCAGGGATGATTTCCCCGACCCGGAAAGACCGGTGATCACCACCAGCCGATCCCGGGGGATTTCCAGGCTGATGTTCTTTAAGTTGTGCTGGCGGGCTCCGCGGATGATGATTTTATCGGACATAACCTTCTAAAATCCGAAATTCGAATGTCGAAATCCGAAACAAATTCGGAATCAAAACGCCCGAAGACTTGACGAACTCGTAAAAATTCGAAATTCCATGAAATTTGTCATCCCAGCGAACCCCGGATCGGGTCCGGGGCAGGCGCCAGAATCCAGCAATTTCAAGATGTCCTGGACCCCGTCTTTCGCCGGGGTGACGGCTTTCGAATTTTGGTCATTCGTGCTTGTTTCGAAATTCGTGTTTCGATATTCGGATTTACCTCTTCGATTTTTCTCTCTTCTTTAGGGCCATTTGGGCTGCCATTCTGATGGCCTCTTCCATGGACCGGGAACTGGCGATCCCTTTGCCGGCAATATCATAGGCCACCCCATGGTCCACCGAGGTGCGGATAAAGGAAAGGCCAAGGGTGACATTCACGGCGGTATCGAAATGGAGAAGCTTCAGGGGGATCAGGCCCTGGTCGTGGTACATACAGACCACTGCGTCGTACTCTCCCTGCGCTGCTCGATGGAAGAGTGAATCCGCCGGCCACGGACCCGAGACGGCCAAATCTCTTCCGCGGGCCTGATCGACCGCCCGAGAGATGATCTCTTCTTCGTCGCCGAAGAGCCCGCCCTCCCCCCCATGTGGGTTGAAGGCGGCGACCGCGATTCGGGGATTCGGGATTCCAAAAAATTCTTTCAGGCTCCGCCCGGTGATCTCGACAACCGAAAGGATTTTTTCTTCCTTCAAAGATTTGCTCACTTCATTCAGCGGTAGATGGGTGGTCACCAGAGCTACTCTCAACCGCTCCCCGACAAGCATCATGACAAAATCCTTTGTTCCCGCAAGGCCGGCAAAGAATTCGGTATGGCCCTGAAAGGGAATTCCAGCTTGGGCAATCGCCCCCTTGCTCACCGGACCCGTGGTTATGGCTTCGACTTGTCCGGCCAGAGCCATTCTCCCGGCCTTCTCCAGATAGCGGAAAGAGGCCCGGGAACTCTCTTCCGGGGCGACCTCCGTCGGTTCTTTTCCCGAAAGGAGACGGGAAAGAGGAAGAATCCCTAACCCTCCCTCGGGCCTTTCGACAATCGATCCCTCCTCGAGCTCGACGACCTCCAACCTTAGTCCTAGGGCCTTCACGGTTCTCCGGAGGATGAGCGGGTCTCCCAGAATCAAGGGGCGGCAAACTTGGTGAAGGCCCTCCCGGGACAGGGCCTTCACCACCACTTCCGGGCCAACCCCCCGGGGGTCTCCCATAGTGATGGCAACAATGGGTTTCCAGTTTCGAGTTTCAAGTTTCAAGTTTTAGGCTTCAGATTGCGGGCGGCTCATGACGAAATTCTGGGTCCAAGTTTCGGGTTGCAGAAAAAGATCTTAACCTGGAACGGGAAACCGGCACCGCGGGAAAACGGTCATAGTCTTATTTCAATGTAGGCTTTCGACTTCAAGTCCGTCATCCACTCATTGAATTTCTTCTCGGATTCTTCCTGCATGGCCTCTTCCCGGATTCGGTTCTGAACTTCCGCGAAAGGACGGAGTTCCCCGCCCTTCCGGTCCAGCACTTTTAAGATGTGAAATCCCGCCGAGCTCCTGACCAGATCGCTGATTTCCCCCGGTTTCAGCTTGAATCCGGCTTCCTCCACCTCTCGAACTAATTCGTGTTTCTTGAAATAGCCTAGAACCCCTCCCTCGCTGGCTTCGGGGCCTCGCGAATAGACTTTGGCCAACTGGGTGAAGTCATCCCCCCTCCGGGCTCTTTCCAGGATGGTCGAGGCCTCCCTTTGGACGGCGGCGACTTGCTCATTCGTTGCATTTTTAGGGAGAGGGAAAAAGACCTGCTGGATCTGGACCTCCAGAGGTTCAGAATATTTTTCCGGATTTTCCTGATATCGCTTCCTCACATCTTCGTCCTCGATGACGATCTTCGATTTGATTTCCCGGCTGACGAGGCGCATCTTTCCCAGCTCATCCCGGATTTTCTGCCGGTAGGAAGCATAGGTCATCCCTTCGCGGGCAAGGGTCTTTTTGAGCGCATCCTCGGTTAGGTTCGAGGACTTCAGGACATCCTGGATGGCCGCGTCCACATCCCGGTCCGGGACTTCGATCTTTCTCTTCTTCATTTCTTCTTCCAGAAGCTTGCTCTCGATCAAGTGACCCAAGACCTCCCTCCGGGCTTTTTTCAATCGCTCTTCCCTCTCCGCAGGAAGACCGGTCTGCCGCACCTGATCGAGGACGGGCTTGCCCATTTCATCCAACTCGGAAAGAGTGATCACTTGGTTGTTGACCAGGGCTACAATCCGCTCGACCACCTCTCCAGGACCGCCACGGGGAGCCAGGACCCACAGGCTAAATACCAAGAAAGGCACAATTTTGAATCTCATAATCCTAGGGAGCATAAAAAATAAATTATCATTTCAGAGGAGCTCCATCAATAATTTTTTGGTTTCCTCCAGCATCCCTTCCCATCCTTTGGCCGTCGGCCGGAGTTTCAAGCGCTGTTCTGGAGTGAATTCTCTCCGTCCCTTGCCCCGGGCCACCGCGGTCACGAGGCGCTGAGGATCGACGGAAGATTTCGAGTCGAAGGTGAGCACTACTTTTTCCTTTTCCGCCGAAATCCGTCGAATTCCGGTCTGCTTCAAAAGGAGTTTCAGGTTCATGACTTGGAAGAGGTTCTCGGCCGCGGGAGGGATGGAGCCGAACCGGTCCCGCAGCTCTTCACGGATGTCCTGGACCTCCACTTCGGATTTCGCGGAAGCCAAGCGGCGGTAGAAGACCAGGCGCTGGTTGATTTCTTCAATGTAGTCCGGGGGGAAGAAGGCGGGGATGGGCAAGTCAATCTCCGGGTCGACCTCTTCCTTCACCTCTTCCCCCTTGAGCTCCCGGACGGCTTGCTCCAGGATCTGCAGGTACATGTCAAACCCCACGGCAGCGATGTGCCCGGACTGGGCATCTCCCAGGAGGGTCCCCGCCCCCCGGATCTCCAGGTCGTGCATGGCCAGTTTCAAGCCGGACCCCAGCTCGCTCACCTCCTGGAGGGCTTCCAGCCTCTTGCGGGCATCGGTCCCCATCTGGGAGAGGGCCGGGACCATCAGGTAGGCATAAGCCTTTTCTTTGGATCGGCCCACCCGGCCGCGGATTTGGTACATCTGGGCCAGCCCCAGCTTGTCCGCCCGGTTGATGAGAATGGTGTTGGCCGAGGGGAAATCCAGGCCGGACTCGATGATGGTGGTGGTCAGGAGCAAATCCACTTCCTTCTTGACAAAGGCCAGCATGACCCGCTCCAGGTCCCTTTCTTCCATCTGGCCGTGGGCCACGGCGAGGCGCGCCTCCGGAACCAGCCGGCGCAGGAACATTTCCATGGCCCCGATGGATCTCACCCGATTGTGGACGAAGAAAACCTGTCCGCCCCGCCGCAGTTCCCGCCGGATGGCGTCGCGGATGACCTCCTCATCAAACTCGGTTACGTAGGTGCGGATCGCCTGCCGTTCCGCAGGGGGAGTTTCGATCACGCTCAAGTCGCGGATCCCGCCCAGAGACATCTGCAGGGTGCGGGGGATGGGGGTAGCGGTCAGAGTCAGGACATCCACATTCGTACGCATGCGCTTGATCTTTTCCTTATGCCCCACTCCGAAGCGATGCTCCTCATCGATCACCAGGAGACCCAGGTCTTTGAAAACCACATCCTTCTGCAGCAAACGGTGGGTTCCGATGATCAAATCGACCTTTCCTTTGGACAGATCGGCCAGAACCTGCTTCTGCTCGGCCCGGGACCGGAACCGGCTGAGCATCTCCACCCGGAAGGGGTAAGGGGCGAACCGGCGGGAAAAAGTCTGGTGGTGCTGCTGGGCCAGGATTGTGGTGGGAACCAGCACGGCCACCTGCTTTCCCTCCATCATCACCCGGAAAGCGGCCCGCAGGGCCACTTCGGTCTTTCCAAATCCCACATCCCCGCAGACCAGGCGGTCCATGGGTTTTTCCTGGGTCAGGTCGCTCTGCATGTCTTCAATGGCCTGCATTTGGTCCGGGGTTTCCTCATACTCGAAGGAGGCCTCGAACTCCTTCAAGAATTGATCCGGGGGGGAGAACCCGTGCCCTTTCACCACCGAACGGGCGGCATAGAGCTGGATGAGCTCCTCGGCCAGTTCCCGCAGGGATTTCTTCACCCGTTTCTTTGCTTTCTCCCAAGAGGTCCCGCCCAACTTGTCCAGACGGGGCCCGCCGTCGCCCCCTCCCACGTATTTCTGCAGGAGGTTCAAGCGGTATACGGGGAGATAAAGCTTGTCCCCGTCCTGGTATTCAAGGAGCAGAAAGTCATGCTCCTCCTTTCCAAGATGGAGCTTCCACAGCCCCCGGTAGATGCCGATGCCGTGCTCGGTATGGACCACGTAATCGTCCACCTGGAGGTCGCTGAAAGCCGCCAGGGCGTGGTCTTTCACGGAGACGGCGGGACGCTTCCGGAGCTGTTTTTCCCCGAAGAGCTCGGTCTCGGTGATCAGGGCCAGGCTGGCGGGGGGAAAGACAAAACCCCGGGATAGATTTCCGATGAGAAGGGTGACCTCCCATTCTTCGGAATCTTCCGGCCTCCAGTCGGAAAAGCGTTTGTCCAGAATCTGCACGGAGAGGTCGTGCTTCTCCAACATCTCCGCCAACCGCTGGGCCGAGCGCAGGCTAAAACAGGCCAGGAGAGTGACCACACCCTTCTCCCGACCGGAGCGGATGCGCTGGGCGAGGAGCCGCAGGATCCCTTCATCGGATTTGGAGGATAGGAGTTCCGACCTGAGGCGCTCGTTGGAAAGGGTATCCAGGCGTAGGCGCTCTCCTTCCTCCCCTGCCTCCAGCAATTCGAAGGCGACCCGTGGATAATATCGGCCCCATTCCTGGAACTCTTCCTCCTTCAGAAAAAGCTCCCCGGGGGACGGCCATAGTTCCTCCCGGGAAAGAGCGTTCTGCCAGGCATCTTCGGCTTCCTCCCAGAAGCGAATGAGCTCTTCCCCGATTTCCGAGGGGTCTTCCAGGAAGAGGGTAGTCCGCGGGGAAAAGAAATCGAAGAAGGTATCCAGAGCAGGGTAGAAATAGGGGAGGAAGAATTCCACGCCGGGGAAGGGAATCCCTTCCCGAATTCTCTCTAGGAGGTGGCGAGCCGAATCCTGGAGCGAAGGATCCTCTTGCTGGCGGGCGGAAAGCTTCCGGGCGGCTCCTTCAAATGATTCCGGGTAGAGCAGGACCTCTTTCACCGGCAGGACCTGCGCCTCCTCGAGGGCTTCCGAGGAGCGCTGGCTCTCCGGGTCAAAGAGGCGCACCGAGTCAACCGTGTCCCCGGAATATTCAATGCGCACCGGGCCAGGCCCGGAGGGGGAAAAGAGGTCGACCAGGAACCCCCGTACAGCGAATTCCCCGACTTCCGTAACCAGGCTGCTCCGGCTATAGCCCATCCCTTCCAAGCGGCGGATCAATTCTTCCCGCCTGAACTCCTGATCCGGGGAAAGAGAAAAGGCCTGAGTTGAATGAAGGGCACGCGGGGGAACTCTTTGAAGGACGGCCCGTACCGAGGCCACCAGGATGAGCTTTTTCGGGTTGGAAAGCAGGCGGGACCTGACGGTCCACCGTTGACCCATGGCTTCCGCCTGGGGGGAGATTCTCTCGAAAGGTTTCACCTCCCAGGAGGGATAGAGGAAAACGCTTTCATCCTGTCCGATAAAAAAGAGCAGCTCCTGAAAGAGCCGGTCCGCCTTTTCTTCATCGGCCGAGATGACAACGAGGGGGCCTGGGGCCTGGCCGAAGATGCGGGATAGGAGAAAAGCGGGTGAGGACCCTTTCAGGCCGTGGACCCGGAGCAAGCCTTCCCGCTTTTCCAAAAAATGAAGCAGGGGACCAAACAGATGATGAGGATTCATTTCCCTACCCACGGAAATTTTCCCCCCCAGTTCCTATCCAAGGTCATCGGGATTCGGTCCGGAAGATGGGCTAACCGACGGAGGCCCCAGGGAAGAGCTGGTTAAACAGTTCACTCAGGTAGGAGAAAGAATCGGTCAGCAGAATAATCCCCACGAGGATCAAAAGAGCGCCCCCGACCTTGGTGATGACTCCCATATGCCTGGCGGTCTTCCGAAAGGTGTTCAGGAAGGTATTCAGCGCCAGGGAGCAGATCAGGAAAGGCACCCCCAGGCCCAGAGAGTAGGCGAGGAGGAGGAGGATTCCCGACCAGATTTCCTGTTGAGTGCTGGCAAATAGAAGGATGGAGGAAAGAATTGGGCCCACGCAGGGAGTCCATCCGGCGGCAAAGGTCAACCCCACCAGGAAAGACCCCAGGAATCCCAGGGGCTTGCTCTGGAGGTGTAATTTCTTCTCCCGCTGGAGGAAGTTGAAAGAGAAGACCCCGCTGATGAAAAGCCCGAAAAGAATGATCAGAATTCCCCCCGCGACCCGGATGGTATCCCGGTGGGCCGACAGGAATTGCCCGAGATAGGTGGCCGAGGCCCCAAGAGCGGTGAAGAGGGTGCTGAATCCAAGTCCGAACATGAGAGAATGAAGAAAGATTGTCCGGCGTCTTCTCCCCTTGTTCTCTTCCTGGGTGAGTTCCTCAAAAGAGAGGCCGGTGATAAAAGCCAGATATGATGGGACCAAGGGCAAGACGCAGGGAGAAAGGAAGGAGAGGAGCCCTGCGCCGAAGGCAATATACAGGGAAAGATCCTGAGACCCGCTCATCGGTTTGTCTCTCCTGTCTTTTCATAGGGGCTTTCCCGTTGACCGACCGCCGGAGACATCTCTCTTGGACCCTTGGGCATCGATCCGCGCAGGAGCCAGTGGTTCTGGAGTCCCTGGATGAGTTTGTCGGTGTCTTCCGTGGTCTCCTGGGTGGTCGTCATAAGGTCGGGGAGCTGGGGGGAGGCTTTCCTTACGTTCCCGGTGATCTCTTTCACATTCTCGGCGATAGCGGGGGTATGGGCCGTGGTCTTCTTTACGTCTTCCAGGATGGGGGGCAATTCAGCCAGGGCTTTTTTTAGGTCCTCGATCAGGTTGGGGATTTCCTTGACCGAACGGTCCACTTCTCCCATCAGCGGAGGCAGGTTCTGGGAAACCTGGGCCGCATTCCGGGTAATTTCTTCCACGTTGGCCAGAGACTGGCGGACCTGGGCGATGGCCGCGTTGATCTCCCCGTGCATTTTGGGATCCTGGAGAATGGCTCCCACGCCCCCCTGGCCGTTTTTGAGCTGGGAGGTCACGAATTCCAGATTGCCCAGAGTGCTGAAAAGGGACCCCTTCGGGTCGTCCAGTTTGTGGGTGATGGATTTCAAATTGTCCAGGACTTCGTCAATCTTCTTGAGGGAACCCTTGAGGTCGATCTCTTTAAGAATATCAGTGATCTCCTTGGGCTCCAGGGTGGGAATGGTACTCCCGGGCGGAAGTGAGGGTTTTTCAGGGGAGCCGACGGTGATTTCAACTGTTTTACCCCCAATGAGGGCCATGGCAATCGTGGCCTGGGAATCCTCGCGGATATTTCCCTGGTAGTGCTGCAGGATTTCGATCATCAGCTCCACCCTACTCTGGGGATTCAGCCGGAGGGACTTTACATTTCCGATTTCCATCCCTGAAATGGTGACCGGCGTTCCCGGTTTGAGCCCCTGAACCTTGCTGAAGACGGCTTTGTAGAGAACACGCTTGGCAAACCATTTCTGGCCGCGACCCACAAAGACCAAAGCCACGATCGCCAGGATGATGGCCAGGACTACCAAAATCCCCACGTACCGATCAAAGTGTCTGACTCGAAAATACATCTGCATAGATTTGCCTTTTCATCATGCTTTCACATGAAGGGGAAGAAAACAGCCTCCTGAGGATGAAGGCCGGCAAGGGGAAAAGCACCCAGCTGCCGGCGCCGAATCGTCCGAAAGAACCCCTAGGGTGCCTGAAGTGCGCTAAAAGGCCAAGAGTGAAAATTCCTCAATCCAGTCCCCCAAATTCCAAGCCTAGAATCTTCCCTATCGGTCATGAAAACCTGAAATTTGCGACTGGCTATTGGGAATTTCCTGGCCCATTTCCCTTTTCCAAAAAAGACTGCATCTCCTCCACCGTCCCTTCGGCCGTGATCCGGCCGTCTTCCAGCACCCCGATCCGGTCGGCATGTCCCCCCGAAAGGGAGTATTCGCTGCCTACCTCCAGAAGGCTGGTCCCCGTCCTTTGCTGGTAGTCGCGGATAATCAGGTTTAAGCTTTCGGCGGTGTCCGTCTCCAGACCGCTGGTCGGTTGGTCCAGGAGAAGGTATTCCGGGTCCAAGATGAAGGCCCTGGCTAGGGCGGCGCGCTTGCGCATTTCCAGGCTTAGCATTGCCGGGATGGACCAGTCAATGGTTCGGTCCACCCCGAAGAGCCCCATCTTTTCCTCCACCCGGGCCTGCACTTCCTTTTCGGGCCACTTCTTATGGTACCGGAGGGGAAGGGCGATATTGTCGTAGACAGCCATGTTGCTGATGAGAGCGGAATCCTGGAACACAAAACCGATTCGAGCCCGCAAATCCTGGACCTCCTTCTTGGTGGCCGCCTGCAGGTCAACGCCCCCCAGAGTCACCCTCCCGGTTTCCGGAACAACGAGGCCGGCGCAAATTCGGAGAAGAAGGGACTTTCCGCTTCCGCTGCCCCCCACGATGAAGAGGGCCTCCCCTTTGGCCAGGGAGAATTCCAGGTCATCGAAGATCACTCTTCGGTCAATTCGAAGGGATACGCTTCGAACTTGGATAGCGGGTTCCATCGGTCTGTTCGCGGAGGAATCCTAATTCTTATATTTTCCTTCGGCTCAAGGAGATAGGGAAGAAGAGATCCCTCCATCCCCCGGAGGATTTTATTACAGTTGAATCTCGGTCTGCTGCGAGAGGGCGAAACATTCCATCCTCTCTTCCCGCTTGGCGATAATCCTGCGGCAATTCTCGACGATCCCCTCCAGGGCCGCATCGGTCCTTTCCTGGTTGTGATGGAAGAGTCCGAATTTCTCCACCTTGGCCTCCAGGGCCAAACGGAGGGCGTCGGTATAGACCGTATGGCCCCAGGAGCGGGTCCAGCGGTACTCTTTTTCCGTGAATTCGGCGTCGTGGATCAGAAAATCGGCCTGGCGGCAGAAACCCACGTATTCTGGAAAGGTGCGTCCGCCGGGATGCTGAAAGGCCAGTTCGTTATCCGTCAAGAAAACGAAGCTCTTTCCGTTCTCCGTAAATTTGTAACCGTACCCCTGGTTGGGATGGCTCAGCGGGATGGGGGTGACGGTTACGGATCCGATGGAAAAGCTGCTTTCACAGGCCTCGTGGTAGGAGATGTCTGCCTTAAGGTCTTGAAAATTCACAGGGAAGTAGGGAGCTTCCATGGTTCGCGAGATCATCCCCTGGATCGATTCCTGGGCCAGGGGGCACCCGAACATCTGGATGGCCGTTCCCTTGCGGTAGGCAGGTTTGAAAAAAGGAAACCCGAGAATGTGGTCCCAGTGCGCGTGGGTGAAGATCATGGAAATCCGGTCTCTTTTTTCTCGAATCAACAGGTTTCCCAGCCTCCGAATCCCTGAACCTGCATCGACAATGATGATCTCGTCCTCTTGGGTCCGGAGCTCGATACAGGTCGTATCCCCACCGTAGGCCACATAGTCCCCTCCGGAAACGGGAATGGAGCCCCTGGCTCCCCAACAGCGAATCTTCATCAGTTATCCCTTGGTCCAGTTCTCCGGCGCCCCTTTGCCCAGGGATGCCGGTTTCTTTTCGCTTACAGGTAAAAGAGCACTGTCAGCAAAGCATTGGTCGCAAAACAGAACAGCATGGCGCTTACTACTCCCCGGGTTGCCGCCTGGGGAACTTCGATCGACGAATACCGAACTGTGAGCCCGTAATAGGTGCAGGTTAAGGCAATCAGCACGCCAAAAATGAGGCTCTTCAGGAAGCCAGCGAGCAGATCGGCGGCCGAGAGGGCGACCTCCAATTCCCGTAAAAAGGCGTCGAAGGTGATGGGCAGAATCAGCTTGGATACCCAGAAGCCTCCCAGCAGCCCGACGGCGATAAAAATGATGGTCAGGCTGATCACCGCAACGGTGACCCCGATGATCCGGGGGGTTACGATAAAATAGACCGGGTTGATGCCCATTACCTCGATTGCCTCCAGTTCATGGGCGATGACGATATTCCCCAGTTCTGTGGCAATAGCCGTGCCCGAGCGTCCGATAACGATAATCGCGGTGAGCAAAGGCCCCAGTTCACGAAACAGGATCAGGACCAGGATGGGAACAATAAACTCAATTCCACCCCCCAGAAAGGAGAGCTGGGTCCCGATCTGAACGATGATTACCGTTCCCAGGGCCAAGGAAATGACCGCCACAACTCTAAGGGCTTGAACCCCGGTAAAATATACCTGGCGCAGGGTGATCTCAAGGACCAACGAAAACCCTTTTTTTCTCTCCGCCACAAGCTCTCGGAAGGCCGTGTAAAGAAGAGCGCAAAGGTTGAGAAGAACGGTTCCCTTTCCCCTTACCCATCCACCGATGGAATCCAGAGAATTCCGCTTTTCATTCAAGACTAGTCCTTGTGGGGCGCTGACCGGGGAACGCATGGTGATTTCAGAGAGACCTTGAGGCTTTCACTTTCCTTTCCATCAGGCCGGCAAAAAATATATTCTTAAAAAATTAATATATCATTAACCTTCCGAATTTTCTATTCAAATATTGCTCCCCGGGCAGGAACGTGGTAGATAAAGGCATAGCTCAGAGCACATCCAGTCTAGCATCGAAATCATAATAAAGGGCGCAAACGGGAGATATCGCAAACCGAAGGACAAGCAACCTTAACCAGCAAAGAGGAATCAGGGCCTCTTCTTTGGACAAAATAGTCCCAGTTGAAAAAAGCATATTTACTCTGGGCACCAGCAATCGGACCTGGGAAGAGTTTATCAACCTCCTCCGAGCCCATAAGATCGAAATGGTGATCGATGTGCGCAGCTTCCCTACGAGCCATTTCGCCCACTTTAAACGGGAGTCCCTCAACCCTTCTCTGGCCGAGGCCGGGTTCGGATACTACTATCTGGGAAAGGAATTGGGGGGCTACCGCAAGGGGGGATATGAGGCTTATACCCAGACCCTCCCATACCTGGTGGGGATTGAGCTCCTGGAGCGCATGTCTTCCCGTTGCCGGTCAGCCATCCTCTGCGCCGAGCGATTCCCCTGGCGATGCCACCGCAGGTTCATCGGTCGAACCTTGCAGGAGAGGAGCTGGGGTGTTACCCATATCATCGATGATAAGAGGGTTTGGAAAGATCAAGTTCTGGAGGAGCCGTAGGGGCATCCTCCCCCGGCGGGACATCGCGTCCCTACTTGGACTGGGAATCATTGAAGATTTCATAGGGAAAAGGTGATAACCATGGCCCTGGTTTTATTTGAGAAGAAAGAGGAAACATTGCGGGTTTCCCTAAACCGGGCGTCGGCCCTCAATGCCATCAATAGCCCTATTCTTAAGGAGCTGGAGCAGGGGCTGAAAGAACACGAATTCGATTCTAGGCTTAAGGGTTTGGTTCTCTTCGGGCAAGGAGGATGCTTTTCTTCAGGGGCTGACATTCGAGAATTAGCGGGTCTGGACGAAGAAGGGGTCCGAAAATTTCACGAGCTAAGAGAGAGGACCTTCAAGCTTCTGGAAAAATACCCCTATCCGACCCTCGCGGTCATCGAAAAATACGCCTTGGGAAC
>DASPRR010000628.1:0-2282 GCA_035624375.1 Thermodesulfobacteriota bacterium
CAGGATGGTGGAAATGACCAGGAAGAAAAGAAAATCCCTTCCGCGGAAACGGTACTTGGCAAAGATATAGCCGCAGGCGGCGGAACCCAGGGCGATAAAAAGGGTTGAGACGCCAGAGACGATGATACTGTTCAAGAAAAATCGCACGAAAGGCGCCACCTGGGGGAGCTTTAGATAATTCTCCAGAGTCCACACCTGAGGGAGAAGCTGGGGAGTCTCGGTCACGATATCCGTAGACCGCTTGAAGGAGGTGAGGAGCACCCAGATGAAGGGAGCCACCATGACAAAGCTAGTGAACCCCAGAAACAAATGGAGCCCGACCCGTCTCCATCCTTGCGCTGCAGCTTGCTGTCCAACCATATAATATTCCCGCTAGTTCGACTCCACCCGGATCAGCCGGAACTGTAAAGCCACCAAGATCAAGGAAACAATGAACAGGACAAACGAGATGGCCGAGGCATAGCCCATGTTGAAATAGAGGAATGCTTCGGCGTAGATCCGGGTCACCAGGACTTGAATCTCCGCCCCGGTGGAGATGTCCGTCCCCTGGGATATGATGTACACTTCGGTGAAGGCGGACCAGGCCCAGATCGTGGCCATGACCACTCCGAAGAGGATGACCGGCTTGAGGAGGGGAATGTCCACCTTCCGGGTCACCTCCCAGGAAGTCGCCCCGTCGACGATGGCCGCCTCCCGGAAGTCGCTGGGGATGTTCTTGAGGCCCACCAGGAACACGATCACGAAAAACCCCAGCGCCTTCCAGACGTGGATTCCGATGACTGCCAGCAGGCTGATCTGGGGCGTGCTCATCCATCCCACCCGCGCAAAACCCATCTGGTCCAGGAGGTAATTGGCGAGGCCATAGGTTCCGGGGGCGTAGATCCACTTCCAGATGATGGCCGAGGGGACCATGGGAACGATGTAGGGCAGAAAATACAGGGTTTCATAGACCGATTCAAACCGGACCTTCCGGTTGAGGTAGATGGCAAAGGCCAGCCCCAGGATGATCTCCAGGGGGACCGCAATGATCACGAATTCCGTGGAATTGATGAAGGCGGTCAGGAAGTTCGGATCGCCGACCAGGCGGGTGAAATTCTGGTAGGGAAGAAACCGGGTCAAGGGCCGGTTCAGGTTGAAGTTGGTGAAAGACATGAGGAGCACGACTAGGATGGGGATCACCCGGATGATGATGAAAAGGGCGATCACGGGCATCACCATCCCCCAAAGAAACCCGATCTGGCTCCTCGTCAGGCGGCCGCCCACGCCCACGGCCACCCGGCTGCGCTTTCCTGCTTTTTGAATCATTCTCCGCTCTGTGCCACCAAAATGCAAGGTTTGGGAATTATTTTCGAGAGGAGATGGATTGGAAACCCGGCCTCCTAAATCCCCCCCAACCCCCCTTTATTAAAGGGGGGGAGGGGGGATTTCTGGCATCCCGTGGGCCCCTGGGAGAGTGGGTGAGCCGGGAACCAGGACCCGCTTCCTCCACCGGCCCTCCCCTTCCGCTGGAGGGAGAGGATAATGCCTAGGAAACATTCGATCCAGCCGGCGCTCATTTGCCCAGCAGTCCATGATCCTCCAGGATTCGGTTGGTCTCCTCAGCCGTGTCCTTGATGACCTTAGCGATCCCGGAGGGGTTGTCCATCAGGTCGGCCCGCTTGAAAGCGGCCATCAGGCGGTCGGCCATGCGGGAGTGGATTTCGAAGATAGGGGCGATGTTTTCGTAATCATAAACGGTGTGCCCTGGGGTCTGGGCGCCGTCGATGAAACCCTTGAGCTGCGGCCGGCTCTTGTAGAGGGCGCTGTAGTCCACGCCTTTTCGGAAGGGTTGCCATCCGCTGTCCCCGAAGGTAGCCCGGGACATGTCGTCGTTCATCATGAACATGGCGAAGTCGAAGGCTTCTTTCTTATACTTGCTTGACTTGGATATGGAGAGCCCCATGGTGTTGCCCACCGTTCCCCATCCTCCAGGGCCCTTGGGCATCAGGAACACTCCATAATTGATCTTGGGGGCATTCTTGGCCATGTAGCCGACGACCGCGGACTCCCGCTGGAACATGGAGGTGATCCCCAGGCCGAAGGCCTCGGCATCGGACTTGAAGTCCAGGCTGTCAACCTTGTACTTGAAAACCGCATCGATGTAATACTGAAGCGCCTTTCGTCCGGGCTCATTGTCATAACCGGCCTTCCACTTATTTCCCACTTTTTCTAATACCTTGGCCCCGTAGGGGATCATGACCTGGCACCAATACTTCTGGGAAGTCCCAAACCCTCCCCCGGAG
>DASPRR010000443.1:0-2048 GCA_035624375.1 Thermodesulfobacteriota bacterium
CGAAGAGACTGCCGTCGAGGAGGCCCGGCGCTGCTTCAACTGCGGAGTCTGCAATCTATGCGACAACTGCTATATCTTCTGCCCGGACGTGGCCATCCAAAAAGGGAAAGAAGGGGAGCTGAACATCATCGATTATGACCATTGCAAGGGCTGCGGAATCTGCATGGAAGAGTGCCCCCGGGATGTGATCGTCATGGAGGTTGAGGGAAGATGAAGAAGATCATGGTGGGCAATCACGCGGTCTCCTGGGGAGTCATGCTGGCCCGGGCGGAGGTGATCTCGGCCTATCCGATTACCCCCCAGACCACGATCGTGGAGGAGCTTTCAGTCCTGTGCGCCGACGGAAGGCTTAAGGCCAGGTTCATCCCGGTGGAATCCGAGCACTCGGCCATGGCCTGCTGCATCGGGTCTTCGGCGGCGGGGGTCCGGACATTCACTGCCACCTCCTCCCAGGGGCTGGCGTTGATGCACGAGATGCTCCACTGGGCCACGGGGGCGCGGCTTCCCATCGTCATGGCCAACGTCAACCGGTCCCTGGGGTCTCCCTTCAACATCTGGGGAGAGCAGAGCGACAGCCTGGCCCAGCGGGACACGGGGTGGCTGCAAATCTATTGCGAAAGCAACCAGGAGGTGCTGGATACGGTCGTCCAGTCCTTCAAGATCGTCGAACAGGTTCTCCTCCCGGTGATGCTGGTCCTGGACGCTTTTATTCTTTCCCACACCGCCGAGGCGGTGGACATTCCCGATCAGAAACTGGCGGATGAGTTTCTTCCTCCCTTCCGTCCGGACCTGCGTCTGAATGCCAAGGACCCCCATATTTTTGGGTGTCTCGCTCCCCCCGAGTATTTGATGGAATTTCGCTACAAGATTCAGCAGGCCATGCTCCAGAGCAAGGAAGTCTGCCACCGGGTGGATGAGGAGTTCGGCCAGGCCTTCGGCCGGAAGTACGGGCTGGTGGAACCGTACCGGTGCGAGGGGGCGGACCTGATCCTGGTCACCGCCGGCTCTGTCACCAGCACGGCCCGCGTGGCCGTGGATGCCCTTAGGGAGAAGGGGCGGAAGGTGGGGTTGGCCAAATTGCGCCTCTTCCGGCCTTTTCCGAAGGAGGAACTCGTGGAAATCGTCCGGGAGGCGGACAAGATCGCCGTGCTCGACCGGAACCTCTCCGCGGGAATCGGAGGGATTTTCGCCCATGAAATCCGCGCCGCCTTCTGCAATGAAAAAGACCTGCCCCCGATTTACAGCTACATCGCCGGCTTGGGAGGAAGGGATACGACCCTTCAAACCCTGAATGAAATCATCTACCAGACCTACGAACGCCGCAAACCTGAGGAGCAGAGCGTCTGGGTGGGATTGAGAAGCTAGAAGGAAGGGAGTTTTCCATGCGCGAGGGATATGAGTCTACCGAGTTGATGTATTCGGGGCACCTGGCCTGCGCCGGCTGCGGGGCCACGATTTCCATGCGCTATGCCTTAAAAGCCCTGGGGGAGGACACGGTCATCGTCCTGCCGGCTTGCTGCTGGTCGATCATCGGGGGTCCTTTCCCCTATGCAGCGGTCAAGGTCCCGCTGATCCACACAGCCTTCGAAACCGGGGCTTCCACCGCCTCGGGGGTCAAGGCCGGGCTGGATATGAGAGGGGACACAGACACCACCGTCGCCGCCTGGGTTGGGGATGGAGGGACCTTTGACATCGGCATCCAGGCCCTCTCCGGTGCCGCGGAAAGGAACGATGACATCATCTATTTCTGTTACGACAACGAAGCCTACATGAACACCGGCATCCAGAGGAGTTCGGCGACCCCCTGGGGAACCTGGACAACCACCACCCCCTCCAATTACCCGAAGGGGCAGCCGAAAAAGAACATGATGGAAATTATGGCCGCCCACCGCATTCCCTATGCGGCGACCTGTTCCGTGGCTTTTCCCGAGGACATGATCAGCAAGGTCCAGAAGGCCAAGTCGATCCGGGGAACAAAGTTCATCCACATTTTTTCGCCCTGTCCCACCGGGTGGAAGGCTCCCTCCTCCCAGGCGGTGAAGATCGCC
>DASPRR010000459.1:0-5559 GCA_035624375.1 Thermodesulfobacteriota bacterium
GGATTCGTGATAGGTCACCTTTCCTTCGAAGGAAGCCCCCACGTCCTCCACCTTCAGCACATCCACCAGGTACTGGGAGAATTCATACACCCGCGGAGCAAGGTCCTTGGCCCGTCGAAACCAGTCCGGTTCGTCTTCCAAAATCTCGAGGTAGTGGTCTTTCACCATATAGACGCAGGAGCCTGCGGGACTCACGATCACCGGGTCTTTCTCAAAGACGGAGATAAAATGCTTGGCCACCTTTTTGGCCTCTTCCCGGTACCCAGCGTTCATCGCCGGCTGGCCGCAACAGGTCTGCTCTTCGTGGTAGATCGGATTCACCCCCACGCGGCGGAGGATATGTACTACCGCCTCCCCAATTCGGGGGGCGAAGAGGTCGACCGTGCAGGGAATGAAAAGAGACACTTCTTTCATCATCGACTCCTTTCGTCTTAATCCGGAGCGAATCAAGGGGAAAACCATTTAGAAAAAAAGAAAGCGAGCCACCAGGCCCACCCCTATTTTTAGCAGAATGAAAAGAAGGTGGTCAAGGGAAAAGCGGCATGATAAAATCCCCAACAATCAGGGCACCATTAGGCCGAGGGAAAGGGTTGAGGTACCTCCCGGGAATCTGCGACCGTCTTACCCTAGCGCGCGGCAGGAGCTCGGTAATCAATCATTTTCTGCACTCATTTCAAGGAGGTTTCCTATGAAAAGATTTATTTGGGCCTTGTTGATTTTGGCGTCGGCCTGGGCTTTAGGGGGATTGTCGTGGGCCGCTGAAAAGTACCCCAATAAACCCATAACCTTCCTGGTTCCTTGGGGAGCAGGAGGCATGACCGATGTGACCTCACGGCTGTTGGCGGAAAAATTCAAAGCAGAATTGGGGCAGCCTGTGCTGGTGGTTAACAAACCGGGGGCGAACGGTGCCATCGGCCTGAAATACGCCCTGACCCAGAAGGCTGATGGGTATACCGTGGTGATCGGCCCCATGACCGATGGCTTCGCAGGACCTTATTTCCTGGGCGGGGAGCCCTTCGATTTCAAGGATTTTTCCTTTGTTGCCGGCTACATGCCTCAGCAGAGGGTTCTTTTCACGACAGCGGATAAGCCCTATAAATCCTTCCAAGAGTTCATCGATTATGCCAAGAAACACCCCGGTGAGATATCTGCGGGGAGCGGGGGCGCCCAGTGGGCCCTGGAGGTCGTGAAATCCATCGCCGTGAAGAACGATTTGAAGATGAAATACGTGATGTTCAAAAGCGGCGGGGAAGCTTCCACGGCCATCCTGGGCAAACATGTGGACCTATGCGAGACGGGAACCGGCACACCGGCTTTTCAGGCGGCCCGCGATGGCAAACTCATCATGCTGGTAAATCTGGGGTCTGGGTCGGTCGCTTATTTCCCCAAGGTCAAGAATATGGAAGAGCTTGGGTATCCGTTTGCCTCCATCGTTGAATATGGGTTTACGGTGCGCGCGGGCACGCCGGAAGAGGTCCGCAAAAAGTTAGAGGACACCCTCAATAAGGTGGTGAATGACCCCGAAGTCAAGTCAAAACTCGAATCCATGGGATTGACCCCCCGATTCATCGACGGGAAACAATACGGGGAAATCGTGATGAAGGCGGTGAAATCGGTTCCGGAGTTGATCCAATACAGCAAAAAGGCACAGGAAGGATAGGTACGGCATATTCGGAATGCGGAGTGCGGAATGCAGAATTATTAAGGAGTCCATAATTGAGAAAACATGTTCTTCTGAAAATCTCCTCTAATTCCGATGTTCTTTACGTAAGCTGTCACCGTTCACCCTGAGCTTGTCGAAGGGTGCGTCGCTACGCCGTTCATGCTTCGACAAGCTCAGCACGAACGGCTTATTTTTCAGCGTCCATACAGTATTGGACGGATTAGTAAAATACAAGCACCAAACCCAAGCAGGAATCCTAGGAAGCGCGGGAACAAATAAATCCCAATGACCAAAATCCAGAATTTCCAATACCTTTAGGGGGCTGAATTTCCGGTTTGTTTATCTGGGGATTGGGATTTATTCGTGGACCGGCGGATGCATTTCCGTACAAAGGGAAGCACGAAGGTCAGGGCCACAATAATGTACATGGCCAGACAGATCGGCCGCAGAAGCATCCCGCTGAGATTGCCTCCGGTAATATTCAGGGATTGTCGCAAAGAAGTTTCGAGCATGGGACCGATCACCATGGCCAGGATCAGGGGGGCTGCATGAAACCCCACCCCCCGCAAGGCATAACCGACGAAGCCAAAGACCGCCAGCATGAGAAGGTCCAGGGAACTGGAATTCACCGTATAGACCCCGATGAGGCAGATCAGGACAATGACCGGCAGGAGAATATTCTGGGGCACCTTCAGAATACTCGCGAATACATTGACCAGGGGAAGGTTCAACACCAGGAGCATAAAATTCCCGATGTACATGCTGGCGATAACCGTCCAGAAAAGATCGGGCTTGGTTTGAATCAGGTTCGGCCCCGGAGTTAGCCCGTGAAGCATCAATGTTCCCAGAACGATGGCCATGGCCGGCGTAAAGGGGATCCCTAGGGCAAAAAGAGGAACGTAAGCGCCGCCCACGGCAGCGTTGTTCGCAGATTCCGGGCCGGCCACCCCCTCGATGGCCCCCTTTCCGAAATCCTCCGGAGTGGGGGAGAGCCTTTTTTCGGTAATGTAAGAGACGAACGTGGCAATCACCGGTGAAGGCCCAGGAACCAGGCCGATAATGAAGCCCAAAAAGGAACCTCGAAACATGGGAGGGAAGGATCGTTTCCATTCCTGCCGGGTGGGCAGGAGTTCCCTCAGCTTCACTTTCTGGGCGGGCCGGATGAATTCCTTCTGCTCCACCGTGGTGAGAACCTCGGCAATTCCGAAGATCCCCATGGCCACGGGCAAAAAATCGATCCCCTGTCCCAGTTCCTGAATGCCGAAGGTGAATCGTTCGATCCCGGTCAGGAAATCTACTCCCACCGTGGCCAGGGCCATTCCGAGAAGGATCATGATGACCGCTTGAAGAGGGGACCCTTCGCTCAATCGCACCAGGAGAGCCAGCCCGCAAACCCCGATGGCAAAGAATTCCGGAGGCCCAAACCGCAGGGCAATATCCGCCAGGAAGAGGGCCACTCCCATTAAACCCAGGATGCTGATGGTTCCGGCTATGAAGGACCCTACCGCCGAGACGGTCAGGGCTGCCCCGGCCCGTCCTTTCTGGGCCATCTGGTACCCATCGATGCAGGTCACTACAGAGGCGGCTTCCCCGGGTATGTTGAGGAGGATGGAGGTGGTGGAGCCGCCGTACATAGCGCCGTAATAGATGCCGGCAAAAAGGATCATGGCCCCGGTGGCATCCAGCTTTAGGGTGAAAGAAAGAAGGATGGCCATGGCCCCCAAGGGCCCCAGCCCGGGAAGAACGCCCACGATCGTTCCCAGGATGGCTCCGATCAGGGCATAATACAGATAAAGGGGGCTCAGGGCGAGGCTGAAACCATGGAGAAGACTCTGGAAGATTTCTAGCATGGGGAGTTATCCTCCGATCCGAAAGAGGAAATCTTCCAGGAAACCGCTGGGCAGAGCCACTCCCAAAAAGCGGGAGAAGACCAGAAAGGACCCCACCGCCATTCCCAGAGCAAGGAAAAAAGGAAAAAGGGTTCTGGAGGGTTTCAGAAATGCCAGCATGAGGTAAGCGATCGCAAAGGTGGAGAGGATGAATTTTCCGTATTCCAGGAGGAACGGGTAGGCCAGCGTGCAACCCAGGATGCCGAAGATGGCCGGGTAATTCTTTGGCCCCCTCCGGCTCGGTGCTAGGTTTCCTTCCCCAGGGGGTTTCAACCGCAAAACGCGGATCAGATAAATACCCGTGCAGAGCAGCAAAAAACCGCCGATCGCCACGGGGATCAACCCCGGTCCCGGGTTCTTGAAGGTCCCCAGTTTTAGGCGCAAAGAGCTGAAAAAATAAAAAAGGGAAAATCCGAAAAGAATGAAGCCGGTTATCTTTTGATTTCTCGAAGCATGGATTTCCATCGGCTCAACCCTTCGCCCGTTTTGGGCGTCGCTGCAAGTCGGAAAATATCATTCTTTGACCGATTGCGCAATGCGCCGGGGATCATTTTCCATTTTCCATCGGCCCCTAAGCTCGCTGTCAGGGCGGGGGGGTGGCCAAGCCCAGGGGGTGCGTCCCGTCCATGGCGGGACATAATGAGGCACGAATTCTTTCATCGGTTCTGGTCGGAAAATACTTGGGTTACCAGGTTCCTGAGCCGGGATTCGGTTTTGCGAGAGGGAGTCGGGGACAGGTGCTTTACGGAATCTAAGCAACCGCTTCGAAATCTGGTTTTTTCCCGCCGATTCTGCCCCGCCATGGGCGGGACGCCCCCCCTGGGTTGGGAATATTTTCTGTTACCTCTCCACCCACTCGATCGGGATAAGACCCATTTTTAATTCCGCAATCCGCAATCCGCATTCCGCATTGGTTTAGGCGGGTAGGAGATGGGCCAGCAGGCCAGGAAAGCAAGGAAAGGGAGGACAAAAGTGATCTGCAGGGCGGAGGGAACGCCCCAGTGGTCAGCAACCCAACCCAGGATCGTGGTGGAAACCCCTCCGATCCCCATGGAGAATCCCAGGATTAGCCCGGAGGCCATTCCCAGGTTCCGGGGCATGAAACTCTGGGCCATGGCCATGGTTGTGGAGTTGGAGGAGATGAGTACCAGCCCGGCGAGGGTGAAGAAGACCAGCGAGAGGGTCCCCTGGGTGGCATAGAAAAGGTAGAGAAAGATCGAACTCAATCCTAGGGTGATGAGAACCATCTTTTTATAGCCATATCGGTCAGCGAGAGGACCCCCGGCCAGGATGCCCACCGTTCCGGCGAAAAGAAAAGTAGAGAGGTATTGCCCGGCGACCATCGGGTCCCGGTTAAGAAGATGGATGAAGTAGAAGGGGACGAAAGTCATCAAACCCAGCCGGGTCGCGGACCGTAGAACCACGACCAAGATTAACAGCAACATGGGGGTATGGTTTGGCTGTGTCAAACTTGTTTTTGGGCCGGGAGCGGCCTCATGGGCGGAAGGACTCGTCTTGACATTCCAATACGGAAAGAGAAGAAAGATGGCGGTTATGACCACTCCGGGGAAGATGAACAGAAGAGAACCCTTGAGGCCGATGTGGACAAAGAAAAAGGTCGCCAGAATGGGCCCCACCGCAAATCCCAGGTTGCCACCGAAATGAAAGATGGAAAAAATGGTCGCCTTTTTCGTTCCGCTTAAAAAGCTTACGGTCTTGAACCCTTCGGGATGGTAACTGGCCTGGCCAAGGCCGCTTACGGCGGCAAAGAGCAAAATCCACGCGTAAGAAGGCCCCAGGCCCAGGAGCCCCAAGCCCAGGGAGGCGAGAAAGGGGCCTACGGGAAGGAGCCATCGAATGGACCAGCGGTCGGAAAGGTAACCGAATACGGGCTGAATGACCGATGAAGTCACATTAAAAACCAGAATGATGCTGGCGGTCAGGGTGTAAGAGAGGCCGAGGGAATCTTTGATGAAAGGGAGAAAGGCGGGAAGGGCGCCGGTGTTG
>DASPRR010000460.1:0-2620 GCA_035624375.1 Thermodesulfobacteriota bacterium
CCTTGATAAGTATTTCCAGGGAGAGCAGGATGTAAGGACGATCGATGTATTAGAGAAGCTCAAGGAGAAAATGGGTAAAGAAAAAGCCTAAAGAGGCGGGCCGATAAGGCAAGTTAAGGGGAGGAGGGAAGATGAAATGCGGAAGGACCTGATTGCCAAGATCGCCCTCTCCAAGGAGGAGATCGCCCATCTTTACCAGGGAGGTGTTATGTCTATTAAGATCAAGGGGAAAGACACAAACGCCTCGGTGGAAATATCCTGTAGGGAAGTTTCTGAGCGGAAGGGCACGAGAATCCGTTTCAAGACCATCGACGCCGAATAGACCGCCTTTTGCCAAAAATTCCTTCCATTTATCCAGAATCCCGGGTGGCCGGAAGCAGACCTTCCATGAAGAGTTGGCGAAGATTTCAGTTTTGGCCGGAATGACGCCTTTGAACCTCAAAAGATTTTTTCAGCAATGTGCTATTGACAGAAAGAATACCTTATAGTAGTAATCTTCACAATTGTCTGAAGCAGGCGGAATTTGTTGAAAAAGGAAAAGGAGGGGCATTATGAGAAAAGCATTCCTGGTTATGGCCGTTATTCTCCTTCTGGGATTCATGGGTGGAGAGGCCGCGGCCGCAAGGTCGGGAGGAACCTTCAATTTCTGCGTCCCCTACGGGGGAGACGTTCTGACCCTCGACCCCCACAAGGGCGCACGCGTCAATGACATGATTGTCGCCCTGAGCCTCCACCGCAGCCTCTACGGCTGGGACCCGGAAAACAACCGTCCCAAGCTGGATCTGGGAGAAAAAGCCGATGTCTCCCCGGACGGTCTGGTGTACCGGATTTATCTGAAGAAGAACGTCAAATTCCACAACGGGCGGGGGATGACCGCGGATGATGTCATCTGGAGCTACGAGCGGATCATGTCCCCCAAGACCGCTTCCCTTTCCGCCGGTTTTGTGCGGGTGATCAAGGGGGCCAAGGATTATGAAGACGGAAAGGCCGATAAGATCTCTGGCCTGAGGAAGATCGACAATTTCACCCTGGAGATTACCATGGAGAACCCCGTCGATCCCGCTTACACCCTCTACGAGATAGGAACGGGCATATTGCCCCGCGAGGAGGTGGAGAAGAAAGGCTTCGACTTCGGTTCCGAACCCGTGGGGTGCGGTCCTTTCAAATTCGTCAAATGGGTCAAGGGAAGCGAAATCGTGCTGACCAGAAACCCGGATTACTACGAAAAGGGGAAGCCCTATCTCGACAAGCTGGTCTATAAGATCATGCCCGAGGGAGCTTCGCGGGATTTGGCCTTCCGGGCCAAAGAGCTGGATGCCACCGTGGTGGGTTCCACCCAGTACCCGGCTTACAAAGCAGACCCCCAGATCTCCAAAAACATGGTGGAGGTGGCCGAGCTTTTCACCCGGATTATAGGCTTCAACCCCAAATTTGAACCCTTTGCGAAAAAACAGGTGCGCCAGGCCATCAATTATGCCATCGACTCCCGCCTGATCATCCAGAAACTTCTGAAGGAAAAAGCCTTCCCCTGCGTGAGCTACCTGCCGTCCACTTCGCCGGCCTTCGACCCCCAGGCCAAAGGGTACGAATTCAACCTGCCGAAGGCCAAGGCGCTCATGAAAGAGGCGGGGTACGAAAAAGGCTTCACCTTCGAGTGCATCGGAATGAACAATGAAGCCTGGGGAGTAGTGATCGTGGAAGCGATCATGCCCTTTCTGAAACAGATCAACGTGACAGTGAAACCCCAGCAGCTCGAGGGAGCCGCCCTTGCCGATCGGGTCCGCAAGATGGACTACCAGGGTTTCATCTGGTCTGTGGCCAGCGGCGCGGGCGGAGACCCACTCCAGGCTCTGAACCGATGGTCTTCCAAGAACCCACCCACGGCCGGCAATTTTGTAGCCTACAACAACCCCGAGTTCGACAAGTTGCTGGACGCTGCCTCCCAGATCCGGGACGTTTCCAAGCGGATTGACCTTCTCCGCAAAGCCGACGCCATCTTCCGCGAGGATGCGCCGGTCTGGTTCTTCAACTACAATAAGGCGGTGGTCGCCCATCAGCCATGGGTTCATGGGATCCAGACCGTGGCTATCGAGATGATGTATCAGAACATGGCCGATATCTGGGTCGAAGAGTCCTCTCCCCGAGCCAAGGAAAAATAACAGTGCCTGCCGCACCTGCCGGCAAATAAGAAAGAAACCAGCTTGCTCCCCTCAACCCCGCTCGCCGGGCGGGATTGAGGGGGGCCGGGCTCACACCTGTTCCCGGGGCGGATGGGGCTTTCTCCTCTGAGGGCCCGCAGCCCTTTATCGGTATGTTTGGCCGACAAGGAAAGGTGTAAAAGGGCGGGGCTAGACTCATTACCTTGGCCCCACCCAGCCTTCGCTCTTTGAAAATTGAATATCCCTTTTTTGCTGGCTTCACCGAGTCTTCAGCCCAACACAGCTCTGAAGATCAGGAATTACTGGTTGAAAGAGTGGGTAACGCTGCCGATAACCGGCCTGCGGAGGCCGGCGAAGATGGCTGTAGCAGGTCCGGTTGATTGGCGTGTTAGGCCCCACGCGAACTCGCATTGCCGCGTAGTGAGAAGAAGCCACCGACGCCAATAAGCACGACCGCGACA
>DASPRR010000462.1:0-12519 GCA_035624375.1 Thermodesulfobacteriota bacterium
CGATTCGTAAGTTCGAGATCGATCACTCTCGGCGCCTGCGTTCGAAAGCCGGGCAAAATGCTGGGGAGGAGTCGAACCAAGAGACGGAGATCGGCAAAGATGGCGGCTACTGGGTGGGGGGATTTACGCAAAGCCATTAGGGTCCTTCCCAAAAACGCCCGCTCTTAGCACTTCGCCTCGGAGGTATGCCCCAGCCGCCTCGAAAACTCTATCCGCGACCGAGCGGCAACCGAGGAGTGGAGCCTTGTCGAAGCAAGGCGGGGCTGTCAACCCGAAGCCGGTTTAACCAGGCGCGCTGGAAGAAGGCGCCAGGAGATCCCGGAGTTTTACATCTAATCTTCGGGATGTGGAGATTGAGACCCGAATCTACGGACTGCCAGCCAGGCATAGCGTAGGAAGCTGGGGGCCAGGGTCGGGTTGAGAGCCGCCGCTTTCGCCAAAGAAATCAAGGCACCCACCGGGCTCCGTCGCAGGTATTGGCATCGCGCGAACTCAACATGGATATCGGCAAGCCAATCACGAGTGGCTTCCGTGCGGGACAGAACCAATGCCTTGCGTAGGAGCTTCTCTGCAAGCCTGTACTCTCCTATTTCTCTCATCTGTCCTGCCCAACTCAAGTGCCGCGTGATCAACGCCTGAGTCAGGCGATCGCGACTCACGGCGAGGCTCACGAGGGAGTCTGAATTCACGCCATCCAAAGGCAAGGACGGGTCCTGTCCCGTGTCCCGGCGAATTCGAGCAGCGGCCTCCGCAGCCAAGGCGGAGAATACCTGCTGGCTGAGATTTTTCGGCGACACCTGACCTGCATGGACCCTGTAATACAGGAGGATATCCGGCAGGTTTGCCAGCTCGAAGCGCTCGGCCATCCGGAGCCAGAGGTCATAGTCTTCAGCGTGCCGGAAGGGTCTTCGGTAGCCCTCTGTGGCATCGAAGGCGTCCTTGCGCATCATGATCGCGGGATGGCAGAGGCAGTTGGTTCGGAGCAACTCCTCTTTGATTTGCCGATCGTCAACCGGGTAGCGCCATTCACCAATTAACGCTCCCTTCGGGTTGATCAGCTTGATCGCTCCGCCTAGGACCGCCACCGCGGGATGACGATCGAGGAAGTCCACCTGCTTTTCGAAACGGTCGGGAACACTAATATCGTCCGCATCCAACCGCGCGATGTATTTCCCCCGAGCCAGTCCACATCCCCGGTTAAGAGCGGCAATCAAGCCGCGGTTCTCTTGCCGAAAGACGAGGAGACGTTCATCGAGTTGGGCATATTGCTGAAGGATTCCGGCTGTGTTATCGGTGGAACCGTCATTGATAATGATGAACTCAAAGTCCCGAAAACTCTGGCCGAGGATACTGTCAATCGCGTCCCTGATGTACCTTTCGCCGTCAAAAACGGCCATAACGACACTCACCAGAGGAGCCGACGGCATTTCGCGTACCCCACTTTTTTTTTGCAGCTTACACCGGCCTCCGAGTGGAAGCCACGGCAAGGACGATCGCTACCCCAAGGGTTGCGCACCAGGAAGATCAGACGCTACTGGTTCGTCGAGGTGGTGATAAGTAGGCGGGTTGTCTCTATCCGAGCGCATTCGCATACGGTTACGGCCCGCCGACGGCTCGAACACGTCACCGAGCCGATTGATAAATACTCGCTTGGCGATGGGTTGATCATACAAAAAAGGCAGTGGTGTGTCAAGGCTAATTGCCCACCATCCTGCTAGCCCTTGACATGCAATCTCCTTCTCTCGTACACTCGAACCCAACGAATAAGGGCTACATGAAAAATCGAAGCGGAGGGAGAAAAGGTTCATGGGGGACATTCTGACCACTGCATTGGTGGGCATTTCTACCCTGGGAATGGCAATCGTGACTGGTACTCGAAACAAGGAACCTCGCTTTCCGGAGATCAAGCGGGACCAGATGAACGACGCCCAAAAGCGAGTGTATGACGAAATCGCCACCTCGCGCGGGGGGGTGCGGGGCCCCTTCGGTGTCCTGCTGCGTAGTCCGGATTTAGCCGATCGATGGCAAAGGCTCGGCGAGTATGTGCGGTTTAAAACCTCGCTGCCGCCGCGGCTCAATGAATTCGCGATCCTGATCACCGCCCGTTTTTGGGGGTCCAAGTACGAGTGGTTTGCCCACAGGCCGCTGGCGATCAAGGCCGGGCTTACCGAATCCATCGCCGAGGACCTGGCGCAGAACAAGCGGCCGGCGAACATGAGGCCGGACGAGGAACTGGTCTATGAATTCTGCACGACCCTGCACCGGCAGCATTTCGTCGGCGACCCGCTGTTCAAAAGCGCGATGGAGACACTTGGGGAGAGAGGCGTGATCGACTTGGTCGCGGTCAGCGGATTCTACGTGGCCGTTTCCATGGTGTTAAATGTGGCCGAAATCGCGATCCCCCCGGGCGAGAAATCGCCCTGGTGATTCTTCCCCGGCCGATTTCGGCGCCGCTCGCGTCGGTCCCCCCTCGCTTCTTAGCGGGGCGACGCTAGCCTCCGCTTTTGGCCTTTTCTTTCTTTCGCTTCCTCAAATAGAGCCGCAGCGGGGTGCCGGTGAAGCCGTGCTTTTCCCGGAGTCGGCGGAGAAGGTAGCGCTGGTAGGATTCTCCCAGGCCCATTGGTTCGTTCGCGAAGAGAACGAACGTCGGGGGGGCTGTCGAGACCTGGGAAATGAAGAGCAGTTTCACCGGGCGGTTGCGGAATGGGGGAGGCGGGTAACTTTGCACCGCTTCCCTCAGCCAGTGGTTCAATTCTCCCGTGGGAATCCGCTTGCGGTGCTCGGCGGTCACTTGGTCAATGGTTTGGAAGATGCGGCTCGCGCGCTGACCGGTCAGGGCGGAGATGAATAGGATGGGCACGTAATCCAGGGTTTTCACTTCCCGCCGGATCCTCTCTTTGTATTCCTCCATCGTCGAAGTATCCTTCTGGACCAAGTCCCACTTGTTGACCACCAGGATAATTGCCCGCCCGCTCTCTTCGGCGAATTCCGCGATCCGGGCGTCCTGCTCGGCTAGGCCCTCAAAGCCGTCGATCAGGACCAAAGCCACATCGCAACGCTCCAGGCTTCTCAGCGCCTTGATGGCCGAAAATTTCTCCACCCGCTCGGTCACCTTGCTTTTCCGGCGGATCCCCGCCGTATCGATGAAAACATACCTGCGCCCTTCGCGGAGGAAAGGGGTGTCCAGGGTATCCCGCGTGGTCCCGGGAGTCGAATCCACGATGGCCCGGGGGCGGCCGATGAGTTTGTTCAGCAGGGAAGATTTCCCAACGTTAGGCCGTCCCACGATTGCCACCCGGATTCCTTCTTCAATCCTCTCCGGCTCTGACGAGCCCGGGGGGAGAACCCTGATTACTTCGTCCATCAGCTCCCCAACACCGCGCCCGTGTTCGGCGGAGATGGAGTAGATAGGGGAAACTCCCAGGTGGTAGAAATCCGGGACCGAATCTTCCTGCTTCTCCCCGTCAACCTTGTTCACGACGTAGAAGGTGGGTTTGGTGACTTTTCGCAGGTAGCCGGCGATTTCTTCGTCGGTAGGATTTAATCCTTCTTTCCCGTCCATGAGGAAGACGATCAGGTCGGCCTCCTGAATCGCCACTTCCACCTGTTCCTTGATCTGCTGCTGGATACGGTCGCTGGAGGTGGGTTCAAAACCGCCGGTGTCAATCAAGATAAAGGGGTGGTCTTCATACGAGGCTTCCGCGTAATTGCGGTCCCGGGTTACCCCGGGTTCGTCCTCCACGATGGCTTTGCGCTGGCCGACCAAACGGTTGAAGAAAGTCGATTTGCCTACGTTCGGCCGGCCTACGATGGCGATAATCGGTTTCATATGGAAAACGGGTAAAGGGTGAGGGGTAAGTGGTTAGGAACAAAACGCGGCCATACCCGCTGTCAACCTACGACTCACGATTTCTTCAGGCTAATATCGATGGCCAGTTCTTCCCCCAGGCGGTTGAGTTTTTCCAGGAGTTCCTTGGCGGAAATATCTGCAGGAATTTCCAGTAGGACCTTCATGGTGAAGATGGGGGTTCCGCTTTCCGGGGAAGGGGTCGCCTTGGTCTGCATGTCGGCAATGTTGATCCTTTGGTCGGCCAGAAGCCGCGAGACCCGGTAGACAATTCCCATCCGGTCCATTCCGGTGGTGGAAAGCTCGTACAATTCGATGCGTCCCTTTTCTCCCGGCTTTCCCTCGAAGGCTTCCAGGGGGGTGAGAAAGATGGAGAGGTGCTTTTCCCACTCCAGCCGCTTGCAGCCCGTGGAAAGGCGGTATTGGAATTCTTCGCCGCTACCGGAAAGGAGAATGAGCAAAGCAAACTGTTCGCCCAGGCGGGTCATTCGGGAATCTTCCAGGTTCCCGCCGCATTCATAGATCAGGCCGGAAACCTCGGCCACGATCCCGGGCCGGTCCTTGCCGATGGCCGAAAGAGCGAAAAATCTTTTCATGAAGCCTCCTCGAAAAAACGCGGTCAGCGCTCAGCTTTCAGCGGTCAGGAAAAAACATAAATTATTATATGGCAAAAAAGGAAACGGGAATAGGGGTATAGAAGGTGGGGGCCAGAATTCGGTTTCTCGCTTCTAAGCTGATCGCTGATCGCTGATTGCTGAATGCTTAAATTTATCCAGATTTCCCCAGAGTCGGATATACGCCTGCCTCCCCTCATCGGGGGAGACAGCCGAAAACCGCAGTGTATCCCCGGGAGCGCTCTGGGCAACGAGGGGAAGGTCGGCATGGATCATGGTGGCGATGATCGGATACCCACCGATCGTTTGCCGGTCCACGAGCAGAAGGATGGGCTGGCCGTTAGGAGGGACCTGAACGGTGCCGAAGGCCAAGCCGCAGGTAATCAACTCCTCTTTCCTTTGGCGGGTGATCTGAGTTCCTTGAAGGCGGTAGCCCATGCGGTCGGATTGAGCGGTGATGGTGTAGGGAGTTGAAAGGAAAGCCTTTTTGCTCTCTTCAGAAAAAAATTCATCAAAAGGACCCAGAACGGCGCGCAGGGTTGGGTTTTTAAGATAAAGAGGGCGCATTTCCTCCGGAAAAGACCTTCCAACCCATTCCCGAAAATTTACCGGCTGGGGAGCGACAGGAAGCAGGTCCTGAGCCTTAAGTGCCCTTCCCTCCAGGCCACCAAATTTCCCCAGAAGATAAGTGGACCGCGATCCCATCACTTGGGGCACGTCAATGCCGCCCGAGACGGCCAGGTATGCCCGAACTCCGCTATTTCTTCCTTTGAAGCTGAGCGTGGACCCCGAGGGGGCCAGAACGCTAGTCCAGGTGGGGACGGATAGGCCATCTAGCCTGGGGCCCAGATCGGCGCCGCTGATTGCCACCGCTGATTCCCGGTGAAACCTTAAAGATAGGCCCTGCAGGGTGATCTCCAGGCCGGCGGCTCCTTCCGGATTTCCCACCAAGAGATTCGCCGCGGAAAGGGCAAAGGGGTCCAGCGCTCCGGCGATTCCCACGCCGAAACTCTGATATCCCCACCGTCCCAGGTCCTGGATGGTGGTGAAGAGGCCGGGTTTCAGCACTTCAATCATAATGGAAACGTAGGGATCAGAATTCAGGCGTCAGGCATCAGGATAAAGAAAGCAGAGGACCTCTTAATCCTGAATCCTGGTTCCTGACTCCTGAATCCTTTTTTTATATTCTTTCCCGTCGATCGCATAAAACCGGGCGTAGTCTCCGGCCTGGAAAAAGGAAGGCGGATTCTTCTGCAGATCAAAAAGGTTAAGGGGGGTTCGGCCGATCAACCGCCACCCCCCGGGTGATTCAACGGCGTAGATGCCGGTTTGCAAGCCCCCGATCCCTACCGACCCTGCCGGGACTTTAGTCCTCGGGCTGGCCAGCCGGGGAGCCTGAACCTTGGGCGGTACGACCCCCATGGCCGCAAATCCGGGGGAGAACCCGACTACGTACACGAGGTACGTTTGCCCGGTGTGCAGCCGGATGACTTCTTCTTCCGAGGTCTGATTATGCGCGGCCACAAAGGAAAGGTCTGGGCCGTACTCCCCCCCGTAGAGAACCGGCACTTCTTTGATAGGAGCGGAGGCCTGGGTCTCCAAGGGCTTGGAGTCCAAGAATTCTTTTGCCCAGGAAACCGTATCCGCAAAAGAGAGGAGAATCGGATCGTAATAGACCAGGACCGAGCAATAGGAGGGGATTATCTCTCCGATCCCGGGGATCTTTTGAACCGCTGCGCGATGGGAAAATTCCTGAACCCGAAGGTTGATCTCCGGGCTGATCTCAGTCCCGAATTCTACCAGGAGCGCCTGGTCTCCGGCGGGCCGAATCCTAATTTTTTCCCCCATCCCTCACAGCCCCATGGGTTTAACGGCGATGGAGGCCTTCTTGAGTTCCTCCCAGATCTTCTGGAGGATGGAGATGGCCGTGGGAGTATCCCCATGCACGCAGAGGGTTTCGGGCTTTACTTTAACCTTCGTGCCATCGTGGGCGAGGACGTAACCTTCTTTCATGATGGTCAGAGCCTGTTTTGCGGCTTTTTCTGGGTCGTGGATGACGGAACCGGCGATTTTCCGGGACTGGAGGGTCCCGTCCGGATTGTACACGCGATCGGCGTAAACTTCTTCCACGTATCGGACCCCGACTTCCTTGGCCGCCTTAACCATGACGGTCCCCGTGAGGGCCACAAAAATCATGTCTTTGCTGAAGCGGAGGGCGGCCCGGGCGATGGCCTTGGAAACCTCCAGGTCCACGAAGGCAAGGTTTCCCAGCGCGCCATGGGCTTTTACGTGCTGCAAGGGCAGACCGTGGGTCCTGGCAAACGCGTAAAGCGCCCCCATCTGGTAGAGCATGTAATTCTCGATTTCGCTGATGGAAAGGTCCAGCCTCCTCCTTCCGAACCCCATGAGGTCCGGGTACCCGGGGTGGGCGCCCACCCCCACTCCCCTTTCCTTGGCCATCCGCACGGTCTGCTCCATGACCATGGGGTCCCCCGCATGCCAGCCGCAGGCGATGTTGGCTGAGGAGATGTATTCCATGACTTCCGCGTCCCGGCCTAGCTTGTAGGCCCCGAAACTTTCACCCATATCGCTGTTGATGTCGACCCGATCTGGCATTATGACCTCCTTTATTATCACCACGGAGGCACAGAGAACACAGGGAAGCAAAAATTACTTGGATATAATTCCTAAGCCAAAAACTATTTTCTGATTTGGTTTCTAGCTTCTGATCTCCGTGTGCTCTGTGTCTCTGCGGCGAAAGGTCCTTATTTTTTAGGGCCGTGGAGATGGCAGGCCACCCAGTGATTAGGCTCGATTTCTAAGAGGGGAGGAATTTCAACGGGACAGGGTTCAAATTTATATGGACAGCGGGTATGAAAATTACACCCCGGAGGAGGATTGATGGGACTGGGCACTTCCCCCTGCAGAATGATCCGCTTCCGTTCCAGGGTTGGGTCCGGGATGGGGTTGGCCGAGAGCAGCGCCTGCGTATAAGGATGCTTGGGGTCTCGGTAAAGATCGTCGCTCATAGCCAGCTCGGCAATTCGCCCCAGGTGCATTACGGCGACCCGGTCGCTGATGTGTTCGACCACATGGAGGTCATGGGCGATGAAGAGGTAAGTCAGGTGGAACTCATCCTGCAGGTCCTCCAGGAGGTTGAGCACCTGGGCCTGGATGGAGACGTCCAGGGCCGACACGGGCTCATCGGCGATGATCAGCTTGGGATTCAGGGCCAGGGCCCGCGCGATTCCGATTCGCTGCCTCTGCCCACCGCTGAACTCGTGGGGGTAGCGGTTGATGTGCTCCGGCCGTAAGCCCACCACCTCGATCAGCTTGAGGACCCTTTCCTGTCGTTCCTTTCTGGTGCCGATTTTATGAATGATGAGCGGTTCTTCGATGATGGAGCCGACGGTCTTCCGGGGGTTCAGGGAAGAGTAGGGATCCTGGAAGATGATCTGCATCTGGCGGCGGAGCTGGCGTAGTCTTTCGGAATCGTACTCGAGGATATCGTCCCCTTCGAAGAAGATATGTCCCTCGGTGGGCTCCTCCAGACGAAGGATCAAGCGCCCCAGGGTGGATTTCCCGCACCCGGACTCCCCCACGAGTCCCAGGGTCTCTCCCCGACGGATGGTCAGGTTGACCCCTGTCACGGCCTGGACAAAGGTCTTCGACCGGGAGAGGAAATGGGCCCGTACCGGGAAAAATTTCTTCAGGTCTTTAACTTCTACAAGGTTACCGTTGGCGTCCATCGAGACTCTTGCTATTTTTTTGCTGACCGCTAAAAGCTGACAGCTGTTTTTTTACCGCTATTTTTTCCCATGCAACCAGCACCGCACCAGGTGTCCGGGTTCTGCCTCGATCAACTGCGGTTCCTCGCCGCATTTTTCAAAAACATATTTGCAGCGATTGGAAAACTTGCAGCCTTTGGGGAGCTCCAGGAGCGAGGGAACCAAACCGGGGATAGCCTCCAATCGGGCTTTGCGAGCGTGGTCCTCATCCAGGCGGGGGATCGACTTCAAAAGACCCTGGGTGTAGGGATGCATCGGGTTGCCAAAGATCGGTTTCACCTCGGCATACTCCACGATCCGGCCCGCGTACATGACCGCCACTTTTTGTGCCGTCTCGGCGATCACTCCCAGGTTGTGGGTGATCAGGATAACGGACATCCCCTTCTCTCTCTGGAGGCGGTTTATCAGCTCCAAGATCTGCGCCTGGATGGTTACATCCAGAGCTGTGGTGGGCTCGTCGGCGATCATCAACTTGGGGCTGCAGGCTAGGGCCATGGCGATCATGGCCCGCTGGCGCATGCCTCCGCTCAATTGGTGGGGATATTCCTGGACCCGGCGTTCCGGGGAAGGAATTCCCACCAATTTGAGCATCTCGATGGACCGGTCCCAGGCCTCTCTCCGGGACAATCCTTCGTGCAACCGCAAGACCTCGGAGATTTGGTCGCCGATCTGGAAGACCGGGTTCAGAGAGGTCATGGGCTCCTGAAAGATCATGGAAATGGAACGGCCGCGGATCTTCCGCATCTCCGCCTCGGAGAGGTCCAGCAGGTTCGTTCCGGCGAAAAGGATCTCTCCCTGGGTGATCTTTCCCGGGGGATCGGGGATGAGGCGCATGACCGAAAGGGCGGTGACACTCTTGCCGCAACCTGACTCTCCGACGACCCCCAGAGTGCCCCCTTCTTTCAGCTCCAGGTCCACGCCGTCGACGGCCTTGGCCACCCCCTCATCGGTGAAGAAATAGGTGTGGAGGTTGCGGATGGTCAGAAGAAAATGATTCGCGCCAGCCATGGAATGTTTTGTGTTTTCGTCACCTTCACTTGTATTTTGAAGGCTTTAAAATACCCCAGAATATTTTTTTTGTCAAACAAAACGCAACAGTTAAATAAGAGCTTGTCGCGGGCAGCGGGAATACCCAACAATCCGAAATCACCCCAGCACTGCGCGAAGTGCAGAGCAGCCCTGCACTTCGTAGGGGTCAAGGCGCATTCTGATTCCACTTTTTCATTAAAAACAGGGAGTTACCGGCTTAAGGGCCACTTTCTCCTTGCGGGCCAGCTTGATTAATTCCACCAGGTTGTCGACCAGGGCCTTGTGGAGGCGTTTCCCTTTTTCCGCCGTGGAAAGTGTCGGGTCTCCGGTAACCCCACTGGGTTTTGTGGCCTCCCGAAAGCTTTCCAGCGAAGAAGGGGTAAAGACCCGGTCCGCGATCACATAGGGATCGGCGAAATGGAACTTCTTCATGTGGGGAAGGTTTTTCACCGCTTTTTTTATGTCCACCAGCTCTGGGAAGATGTGCATCATGTGGGAAGTCTCCAGTTCCTCGGCGTGGCCGATTCCCCCTGGAGGAGATTCGCGAATCTTCCGCGACATGGTATCCCCGATGTAGAAAGGATCCGCAATGGTGACGTAGGCTCCGGTTTCATTTCGAATCCGGGAAGTAGCGATTTGCATCGGGGGCAGGTTGGCCGTCCGGTGCCCGTTGATGACGATGAGCCGTTCGAACCCGTGATAGATCAGGCTGCGCAGGACTTCATAAAGCAGGCTAATCAGAGTTTCCGGGGTAATGGAGATCGTCCCCGGGTAGGCCATGTGATGGGGGGACCAACCGTACCAGCAGGGAGGGGCCACGATTGTTTTGGTGATCCGTGCCGCATCCTCGGCCAGGCGAATGGCCACCAGAGCGTCATTCCCCAGGGGAAGATGAAGGCCGTGCTGCTCCGTCGAACCGAAAGGGACGATGATAACGCTGTCTTTCTTTAAATAAGCTTTGACTTCCGCCCAAGTCCATTGATAAAGATACAGTTTTTCCATAAGGACCCCTTCCTTGGCCTGGCGCGTTTTAGTTTCTCAGGAGGATTCTAAATAAAATCCTTGCCGGGATCAAGCAATATTACTGCCTAACCTTTTTCCCTCCATCATCCGCATTCAAAATCATCCTTGCTTTCTTCCCTTAGATTTCGGGTTCAGAAAATCGTTAAGCCAGTCTCCCACCAAACTGAGGCTCAGAACGGTGATGAAAATAGCCAGGCCGGGAAAGGTTACGGTCCACCAAGCCTGCCGCAGATAAACTCTTGATGAGCCGATCATATATCCCCAGCTCATGACGTTGGGATCGGCCAGGCCGAGGAAACTGAGCCCGGCCTCGAAGAGAATGGCCACGCCGACCATCAGAGAAGCATTCACAATCATGGGAGGCAAAGCGTTGGGGAGGATCTCGCGAAAGATGATTCTCTTGTTTTTGGAGCCGAGGGCCCGGGAGGCGGTGACGAAATCACGTTCCCTTATGGACATGAATTCGGCTCGCAAGATCCGCGCCGTGCCGGTCCAGGTGGAAATGCTGATGGCCAGGATGATGGTCCACAGAGTGGGTTTGAAGAGGGTCACCACCACCATGGCCAGGATAAAGGAGGGGAGAACCTGGAAAAATTCCGTGAGGCGCATCAAGGCTTCATCGATGAGGCCCCCGTAATAGCCGGCCAGGGCGCCAAAAGCGATGCCGATGGTCATCATCATTCCGGCGGCCATGATTCCGACCAGGAGAGAGGTCCGGGATCCCTGGATGATCCCGGCTAAGACGTCCCGGCCCAGGTAATCCGTTCCAAGGAAAAATGTCTCTCCGGGAGGGATGAACTTCCGGCCCAAAAGCTCGAAAGGGTTCATCGGGTACAGCAGGGGTCCGAAGAAGGCGCACAAGAGAACCAAGGCTAAAAGGATGAGGCCCAGAACTCCGGCCTTGTTCTTAAAATGTCTTCGCCAGATAAAAACCGGAGAAGAGCGCCGGGCTTCTTCTTGCGGAAATGGGTTGAAGGGCTGTTTAGCGGACATCTTCTTTCCCTCCCTAGCGCCGGCGGATTCTTGGGTCCAAGACGCCATACAGGAGGTCGGTGATCAGATTGGCCAGGATCACGAGAACCGAGGAAAAAATCAGAATGCCCATGATCAGCGGGTAGTCCCGGCGCAGAATTCCGTCGAACATGAGACGGCCCATTCCCGGCCAGGTGAAGACCGTTTCGACTAAAATGGCGCCCGCTAAGAGGTGGCCAATTTGAATCCCGAAGACCGTGAGCACGGGAAGGATCGCATTCCTAAGTGCATGCTTGTAGATGACCAGGCGCTCCGAGAGGCCTTTGGCCCGGGCTGTCCGGATATAATCGGAGCCGATGACCTCCAGCATGCTGGCTCGGCTCAACCGGCTGTACTGGGCTATGTAGATGATCGCCAAGGTGAAAGCGGGCAGCACCAAGTGGTGAAGGACATCTTTGGCCAAATCCCAGAAACTGCCCGTAAGGCCCACGGTGATCATGCCGTGGCCGGGAAAGAGGGGGAGGTAAAGGGAAAAGGCCAGGATGAGCATGATCCCCAGCCAGAAGACGGGCATGGCGAAACCGAAGAGGGAAAGAACGGTGATGAAAGAGCTTCCCAGGGAAGTTGGGCGCTGGGCTACGATCACCCCGGTCAAGACGCCAAGGGTGACCGCCAGGAAGATGGCCGTGAGGATGAGAAGGATGGTGGCCGGAATCTTTTCCAGGATCAAATCCATGACGGGTTTCCCCTGAAAGTAGGAAAATCCCAGGTCCCCCAGGAGAACTTTTTCCCCATAGATGAAGAGCTGCTCCATGAGGCTCTTGTCCAGCCCGAATTGCCTGCGCACCTCCTTGAGGATTTCTTCGGTGGCGCCCCCGGCTTCCCCCACAAAAACCATGGCCGGGTCTCCGGGGGCCAGATGTAAGAGGGTGAAGTTCAGGATCACGACACCGACTACGACCGGAATCGCCTGCAAGATTCTCCTCAGGAGATACCAGCCGAAGGAGCTAGAAGGCACTGAATCCCTTTCCCTTCAATCCTTTTTCAGGCTTAACCCGTTTTCCCTTTGCGCCAGTAAACCGTGTCGTAGGGGTTCAAGACTCCCCAGACGTCCATGGGAATCCCATCGAAATCCTTGTTATAAAAGGTATAGAGCCCGCCCTCCTGAATCCAGATGAGCGGAAGTTCATCCATTAAAATCTCCTGCACCTTATGATAGAGGTTTTTACGCTTGGCAAAATTCTGT
>DASPRR010000480.1:0-15257 GCA_035624375.1 Thermodesulfobacteriota bacterium
TTATAGAAAAAATCCTTGACATACAACCAATAAAAAATTATTTTAAGGCAGACAAAGGTTCCAGGTCTTAACTTTTTGTATACAATAAGATTGCAGACAGAACCAAAATTGGGTATTCCGGACCTGCGTCCTTGTATCCCAAGCCAGAGACGCGTATACAGGTTCTCGCAACGGATGCAAAGACTTGATCGGCTGTTTTATTTCATTTGAACGGCTTGGGGTCTAGATTATGCCTTTACATCGGCTAATGGCCGATTCCAAGAACACTGCAATGTGCCCCTCGGCGGTTTTTCCCCGGTCAAGGCCGCGAATCAAAGTTCTGCCAAATTAAGATAATGCACTCAATGCGATTGTTTGCAATGCGGGACTGGGGAGATATTATTTGGCTGTAATCAGAATGCTTTGTTCCTTGAAGAAAATGGTCTCGTCAAGAGTCAGAAAAGGGTGCCATCACGAGCAAAGCGGTGCAGCGTGGTTTTTGAAAATTCCCGAAATATAAGAAAACCGCCTCTGCTCCGACCGCGGGAGGCTTCTCGCAGTAACCAATGGGGGATTTTATTGAGCTCATTAAAGGCGGACAATAAACAAGGAGGGGATTATGATGACCAAGTTAAGAAAAGCCAGTAAAATGCGCGTAGGTATTCTCTTCGGGATTCTTCTTGCCTTTGGGGTTTCCACAGTTTTTTACGGGCAAACGGGGTTTGCCCAGAGTTCCAGGCTAAAGGATTACAAATTCGGCATGATCCTGGCCTTGACGGGAGCGGGAGCATGGTATGGAGTGACGATGGGCCGCGGAGCGGAATTAGCGATGGAGGAAATCAATGGAGCGGGGGGGGCAAGTGGATATAAACTTATATCGGTCATAGAAGACCACCGAAGCGGAGACACTTCCGCAGGCCAGGCCAGCGTCCGCAAGTTGATCGATATCGATAAAGTAGGGTTCATCGCGGGCTCTTACGGGAGTGTATGCACTTCCATTCAGCCCATATGCGCCGAGAGCCATATCCTACTCATTAATGGCGGCGGAACGGCGCCCAGTCTGCTGAACAAGCCTTATCTATACAACACGCGAGCCCTTGGCAATACCTGTGCAATCGGGGTACTGAAGTATCTTTGGGATAAAAAGGGGAGCCGGAAACTGGCGACTATTTATTACAATCAGGAGTCCGGGGTTACGATCAACCAGGCGGCTGTCAAGGAGTGGAAATCCTGGGGGGGGACGGTGGTCAAGGAAACGATGGTCGCAACGGGCCAAACCAGCTTTACGGGCGAGATCTCCCAAATTAAGGCCGCCGGGCCAGATTGCATCGGGATCTGGTCTTACGGAACGGATGTCGGTTATACCGTGAAGGACATCAAGAGAACGGGGATCACGGCGCCGGTTTGCGGGGTGGAATTTACTCCGGATGCACTCGCCATCGCCGGAAAATCCTTCGAGGGATTTCTGATCGGCTTGGATTTCTTTGACCCTAAACTGAGTAACCCGATGACGGAAAAATTCGTGAAACATTTTTATGCCAAATATGGGGCTGATGCAAAACTGGATTACTATTGTGCGAATTATTACGACATCACTTACCTGCTCAGGGATTTAATCTCCCGGGTTGCGGCAAAAGGAGGCAACCCCTTCGATGGAGCTCAACTCTTAGCGGCCCTGCAGCAGAATCCTCGCTTCGACACGGTTTACGGCGGCAAAATGGAACTGAACAAGGATGGAAGCGTCAACAAACCAATCTCCATTTTTGAGGTCAAGGAGGGCAAACAGGTAAGGATCAGCCAGTAACCAAGGAATTGAATTTGCCAAATTTTAGGGCAGGTGGGGTATGCTGCAATTGGTTGTAGCCGGCATCATCTGGGGGAGCCTTTATGCCTTAGTGGGAGTGAGCTGGGGGCTTATTTACAGTACCACGCGGACTTTCCATTTTGCTCATGGTCTTACGTTTACTCTGGCGGCCTATGGGGTGATCCTCTCTCACGGATTTTTCCATTTGCCGTTGTTTGTTTCGTTCGGCGTGGGGTTACTGGTGGCGGTATCGTGCGGATGCGCCATCGAATTTCTGGTTTACCGGCCGGTTCGGCGGAGAAGCTCCGGGCAGCTAGGGATCTTCCTGTCCGCCATGGGCACCTTGGTTCTGGGTGAATCCTTGATTCAAATTTTTTTCACCCCCACGCCCCGAACACTCGAAATCCCGGATATTTCGGATATTCCCTTTTCCTATGGGACCATTTTCTTCACCCTGGCGGATTTATTACTAGTTTTGGTCGCCTGGGGGATCATTTCCATACTCGAACTCTACCTGTCCAGGTCCAAAGTCGGAAGAGAGATTCGAGCCGTTAGAAGCAATCCAGAGCTGGCCACGAGCGTGGGGATCAGAACCGAGAAAGCTTTCCTGATCACTTTTGCCATCGGCTCCATGCTGATGGGACTCGGATCTTTTTTTGTCACCATCCAATCAGCCGCCACGCCTCACATGGGCTTGAATTATGTCCTCATGGCTTTCATCGCCACCTTCCTCGGGGGCGTTGGAAAAGACTGGGGAATTGCTCTTGCAGGTTTGGCCATGGGGTTAGTCGAAAACCTCCCTTTGGTGGTGCTGCCGGCCCATTATAAATATATCGTGGTCTTCGCAATGATGTTCGGCTTTCTGCTGATGAAGCCGGAAGGGCTCCTGGGGGCGAGAAATCGCGTGAGGAGATGAACAAGAAAGGAGTTTGACGGTTGGATTATTTGGCCCACATTATTAATATGGTCCTTATTTTTACGATGCTGGCCTCCTCTCTCAATCTAATTCTCGGCTACGGGGGAATGGCAACCATGTGCCATGCCGCCCTTTTTGGGATCGGGGGGTATGCCTCCGCCATCCTCACCATGAACTTGGGGTGCAATTTCCTGGTAGGAACGATTCTCGCGGCCCTGCTGTCCGGGTTCATCGGTGTCCTCTTGGCATCCCCCTCGCTGCGCATACAGGACGAGTACCTGATCCTGTTTACCACTGCTTTCCAAATGGTGATTTGGGGACTCATGGTGAGTGAGGTTTGGATTACCAACGGCGAGACGGGATTGTCCGCCATCCCTCGGGCCAGCGTCTTCGGGATTCAATTTCTAAAGCCGATTTCCTACATTCCGTTAATTGCCGCTTTGGCAGCGCTTTTCTTCCTGATCTGCTGGAAGGTAAGCCATTCCCCGTTTGGACGCGTGTTGCGCTGCATTCGGGAAGATGAACTTTCCACTCGCTCCATCGGAAAGAATGTCCTCCGTTTCAAAGTGCTGACTTTCATGGTCGGCGGGGCGATCGCCGGGGGAGCCGGAAGTATCCTGGCCCATTATAATGCTTATATCAATCCTGTCTCCTTCAATTTGGATGCTTCCATTCTGATGATCGCCATGGTCGTTTTGGGAGGTTCCACCAATATGTTCGGTTCTGTGGTCGGAAGCCTGCTCCTGGTGGGAATCCCGGAAATGCTCCGCTTCGTCCCGGGCACGGCCACGCTCATTGCGCCGCTACGCAATGCCATCTTTGGCAGCCTGCTGATTTTTTTTATATTATTCCGTCCCCAAGGGTTAATCCCTGAACACGTCGGCCGCCTGCGTGTCCGCCGTACCCCCCTGCCGAAATTACCCGAGGAAGAGATCCTTACCCTTTCGGAGCAAGAAGGTCCGGCGAAATCCCAGGGGGTGAGCGAACCGGTTATCGAGGTCAAAGGGATCCGGAAGAGCTTCGGGGGCATTCAGGCGGTGAATTCGTTTTCCATGTCCTTGAGCCCGGGCAAGATCACCACGCTCATCGGCCCCAATGGTTGTGGGAAAACCACGGTTTTCAATTTGATCAGCGGATTCATTTCCCCCGATGAGGGGTCCATATACTTGCGCGGAAAGGACGTGACCAACCGCCAACCCCATGAACTGGTCCAATTGGGGCTAGTCCGATCGTGGCAGGATGTGCGGATTTTCCGGAATATGTCCGTCCTTGACAACGTCATGGCCGCGATTCCCGATCAAATCGGCGAACGTCTATTTGCCATTTTCTTTCGGCCCCGGCGGGTAAGGCAAGAAGAATGGAAAAATACGCGTATGGCCCTAGCCTATCTCGAATTTGTCGGTTTAGCGGAAAAGGCCTACGAACTGGCAGGGGAGCTTTCCTTTGCGGAACAGAAGCAGCTTTCGCTCGCTCGCCTCATCGCCACCCGGGGATCCATCTTGCTTTTTGATGAACCGGCTTCGGGAATGGATGTGGTGTCTACGAAAAACATACAGAAAATGATCCTCCGTCTGGCGGGATTCGGTAAGACCATTTGCGTCGTTGAACATAACCTCGACCTAGTCAAAGAACTGTCGGACGAATCTCTCTTCATGAACCAGGGAGACGTAATACGGAAGGCTAAACCGGAGGAACTCATGACCGACCCGCAACTGGCGCTCGTTTATTTTGGAGGTTGACCGGAAATATGCTAATGGAAATGAAGGCTGTTTCCGCAGGATATTACCGGAAACGAGTCATCCATGACATCTCCCTGTCTGTCGACCGATCTGAGGTCGTCAGCCTAATCGGACACAATGGCGCCGGAAAGACCACGACTCTGAAAACCATCCTGGGGGTCATCAAGTCGGAGCAGGGAGAAATTCGTTTCCGGGACAGGCGCATCACTAACCAGGATCCCGTCGAAAATGTGACCGCGGGAATACGTTTTATTCCCCAGGAACGGTTTACGTTCCCGGACCTCACGGTCTGGGAAAATATTATGTTGGGCGCTCACCTCGTGCAGCAGAAAGAGAAGATTGGGAAAAGCATTGATGAGGTCTATAACCAGTTCCCCATCCTGAAAAAGAGGCTGTCCCAGAAAGCAGGAACCATGAGCGGAGGGGAGCAGAGAATGTTGTCCATGGCCATGGCCATGATGGCACAGCCTCAATTTGTCATGGTGGATGAACCTTCCCTGGGTTTAGCCCCGCTAATCATTCAGGAAATTGGAAGAATCATAGGGCGAATGGGGGATCAGGGCATGGCAGTCCTCCTGGTGGACCAGAACATCAAGCAGACCCTGAAAATCAGCAACAGGGTGTATGTCATGAAGAACGGTCAAATCGTACTTGAAGAGACGAGCCAAAAACTCCTGGATCGCGGCGAGTGGTGGGACCTTTATTGAACGGAAAGGAAGATGTGGGACATTTGAATTGGATTGCTTGGGCCGGGAGTACCTGGCCCAAGTGCGGTAGGTAGGCGGGTTTTAATAAAAACGGAGGAGGCAGGTATGAGAAAATCGATTGGTGTAGGAGCTGGAACGGTTCTATTGGGGGCAGCCCTATTGATGATCGTTCCAACGGCGGTTCTTGGGCAGACCAAGGCCCCGGTAAAGATCGGCGTGATTCTGCCCATGACCGGTCCGGCGGCGCTTTACGGGGAACAGGCCAACCGGGGGGTCCAGCTTGCGGCCAAGATGGTCAATGGGGCAGGCGGCATCCTTGGGGGGAGGCAGGTCAGTATTATCCTGGAAGACGACCAGGCCAATCCAGTAGAGGGCGTCAACGCGGTCAAGAAACTCATGAACCGGGATGGAACGAAGCTGATCACTGGAGGAGTGAACAGTTCCGTATCGTTGGCGGAGCTCCAGGTGACGAAGGAAGCCGGCTTGCTCCACATCGTGACGGTTTCTACAGCCCCCGCCATCCGGGAACAGGGGCATCCCTCCCTTTTTGCCCTGCAGCCGACAAACAGCATGAAAGACGATTTTGCGCTCCCGTGGATCGCCCAGGTATTGAAGCCCAAGACCGTCGTCCATCTCCTGGAGAATACGGATTACGGGAGGGTTGAAGTGGAGGAGTTGAAAAAGCACTGGGGAGCTTCGGGGCCGAAAGTCGTCGCCACGGAGACTTTCCAGCTGGGAGAAACCGATTTCACCATCCACCTGAACAAATTCAAAGCCATGAAGCCGGACCTTTTCTACCTCTCCACTGCGGCCCCGAGCACGATCGGGACGATCTTGAAGCAGGCCTACGAAATCGGGTTCAAAGCCCCCATCTTTCTGGCTCCGGGAAATTTGAACAATGATGTCGTTCGCCTTGCCGGGCCGGCCGCGGAGGGAGTGTTGTGCGCCGACTATTACGTCAACATCCTGGATACGCCGGCGAACAAGAAGTTTGTGAAGGACCACGAGGAGATGTTCAAGAGGCCCCCCGAAAAGATGGAGATGCTGGGCTTCGAATCCATTACCATTCTATCCAAAGCTTTGGACATGGCCGGAACGGAAACCGACGTCAAGAAAATCTCCGATACGCTGAGACAAAACAAGTGGCAGACTCCGCGTGGCGAAATTGTCTTCGATGCGAAAGGACAGGCCAAAGGGGTTGGCAAGGACCAGGCTCTGGTGGTGAAGGATGGGAAAATTACGATAAGGAAATGAACCTCAGGTCCTGTAAAAACCCTTGAGCCTTCTTGGCTTCCGGGGAGGCATGGACCCGCGTCAGAACGGCGTCCGGTCCATGTCCCTCCCCACCATCGGGTCTACCTCCATGATCGATCTCGATCTCCTCGTTATCCAGCTGGCCAATGGCCTGGTCATCGGAATGGGGTATACCCTCGTGGCGATCGGCCTGACAATGGTCTTCGGCATCCTGGGGGTCCTGAATTTCGCCCACGGCGAGTTTTTCATGCTTGGGGCTTTTGTCGCTTACGTTTTCGGCGAGCTCATGGGCTGGCCTTACGTCGTGTCGTCGGTCGTCGCCATCGTTCTGGTCATGGCGATTTCGTTTCTTTTTGAGCTTATCAGCGTCCGTCCCTTTATGGAACGGGACCCGGAAATGACCCTCCTCTCCACCTTCGCCGCGAGCCTCATTCTGATGAACCTGGTGGAGGTCATCTGGGGGAATACACCGCTTCCGCTCAACACCCCGTTTTCAAAACCGTTGGATCTCCTGTTCCTGGTCTTGACCGCGCAGCGGATTCTCATTCTGCTGGTCGGGGCAGTGGGGGTGATCCTGCTCGGGCTGTTTTTGAAATTCACCAAAATGGGCAAGGTGATTCGAGCGACGGCCCAGAATAAGAAGGCCTCCGCCTTAGTGGGCATCAACATCAAAAAGGTCTATCGGCTCACTTTCGCCGCCGGCACGGGTCTAGCCGCAATTGCAGGGGTACTGATTGCGCCCCTGTCCAACCTGTATGCATCCATGGGCCAGGGGATGGTGCTGAAAGGGTTTGTGGTCGTGATTCTGGGAGGACTTGCCAGCGTCCCGGGGGCTATTCTTGGAGGATTGACTCTGGGAATAACGGAAGCAATAGCTGCCGGGTACGTTTCCAGCGCGTGGAAGGATGTGATCGGATTCAGCATCCTCATCATCATCCTGCTTCTTCGTCCGCAAGGCCTGATGGGAAGGAGAGAGGCATGAACCGGGCCGCAAGGAACCGGAGAAACTGGACGCGATTCCTGGGTTTGGTGGTGGCCTTGCTGCTGCCCATCGTCTTTCAGGATGCCTATTTGCGGAATATCCTGGTCATATTCGGGATTTACTGCCTATTGGCTCTGAGCCTGAACATCATCGTCGGGTACATCGGCGAAGTAAGCCTCGGTCATGCCGCTTTCTTCGGACTGGGAGGTTACGCTTCGGCAATCTTATCAAAGACTGTGGGGTTCCCCGTTCTCCTTTCCATACCTAGCGCGGTCGTCATCTCCGGGATTCTGGGCCTGTTCATCGGGTATCTCGCCTTGCGCCTGAGAGGGCCATATTTCGCCATCACCACGCTGGCTTTCGCTGAGATTATAAGGCTCATCGTCACCAACTGGGTCGACCTCACGCGGGGGCCCCTCGGTTTCACTCAAATCCCTCCCCTGGTCCTCGGAATTCCAGGCTGGTTCGAATTCAAGGTCATGAGCGAACTGCGCTACTACTATTTCGTCCTGGTTCTGGTCGGCCTGGTATTTCTTCTGATTTACAACGTAGTTCACTCTCCGACGGGCCGGACGTTTTTGGCCATCCGCGAGCAGGAACCCCTGGCTCGTTCTGTGGGGATCAGCCCTTTTCGCTACCGGGTTCTGGCTTTTGTCATCTCTACCATGATTGCCGGCTTGGCCGGAGCCGCTTATGCTCATTTTTTCAGGATCATCAGTCCGGACATTAATATGGTCTATTATTCTGCGATCCCGCTGATGATGGTTATGGTCGGCGGCCGGGGAACCCTGCTGGGGCCTTTCCTGGGGGCTCTTCTTTTTGCTGTTCTGCCCGAGCTTTTCCGGACCGCCGGAACTATCCGGATGGTATTCTTCGCCTCTTTTCTGTTGGCCACCATTGTGTATATGCCCGAGGGCATTGCGGTGAAAATTCAGACCTTTATTCGGGATTGGGAGACGAAGAAATCGCCCCAGGAACTCGGGGATGTTTAGTAGAGAAGCTACTCATGCCTATTTTGGAAGGTAAGAATCTCACCAGAGCGTTTGGCGGGTTGATGGCCCTGAGAGAGGTGAGCCTGGAGGTTCAGCCTCACGAAATCCTGGGCATCATCGGTCCCAACGGGGCGGGGAAAACGACCTGTTTCAACATCCTTACCGGCTTTTATTCAGCCACGAGCGGAACCGTCTTTTTTGAAGGCCAGGAGGTCTCCTCCATGCCCATGGAAAAGAGGGCCCTGCTGGGGATGGTCCGGACTTTTCAGCATACAAGCCTTTTCCCAAAATTGACGGTTTATGAGAATGTACTGACGGCCAATTATAAAATGAATGCGACGAATCTCTTGCATCATATTTTTCGGAGCGGGGCCTTCAAAAAAACGGAAAGGGAATTAGACAAGAAGGCCATGGAAGTTTTGGAATTCCTGGGCCTGCGGGAACAACGGGACATGATGGCCCGCAACCTTCCCTATGGATCGCAGCGCAAGCTGGAGATCGCCAATGCCCTCGCCACGGATCCCAAACTGTTGCTGCTCGACGAACCGGCTGCCGGGATGGATCCGGTTGAATCCCAGGACCTCATGCGGCTGATTAAGGAGATCCAGAAGCGAGGAATCACGATTATGCTGGTAGAGCACAATATGAAACTGGTCATGGGAATCTGCGACCGCCTGGTGGTTTTGAATTACGGCTCAAAGATTGCCGAGGGAAAGCCCAAGGATATTGCCCAGAACCCGGACGTGATTAACGTATATTTGGGTAAGAAGCAGGACTCCTTTCGCCTGAAAAATAGAGGTTAGCTAATCTTTCATGTTAAAACTTGAATCTGTGCGGGTCTTCTATGGGAATGTTCAGGCCCTGAAGGGAATATCCATTGCGGTGGAAGATCACGAACTGGTCGCCCTCATCGGCGGGAATGGGGCCGGGAAGAGTACGACGCTGCTGACGGTCTCCGGGTTAACCCGCCCCAGGAGTGGCGAAATTTCCTACCGGAGACAAAGGATCGACCACCTGCCCCCCTTCAAGATTCTGGAGATGGGCATTGCTCATGTGCCCGAGGGCCGGGAGATCTTCCCGGAACTGACCGTGCTGGAGAATCTGGAAATGGGGGCTTATCGGTCTCCCGACGAGGAATCCTCCCAAGGGCAGAAGTTAAAGGAGATGTACGGCTACTTCCCTGTCCTGGAGGAAAGGAAAAAGCAGTTGGGTAGAACCTTGAGCGGCGGGGAACAGCAGATGCTAGCCATTGCCCGAGGCCTGATGTCCTCCCCCAAGCTCCTCTTGCTTGACGAGCCTTCTTTAGGTTTAGCCCCGCTGGTTGTCGATCGGTTGGCCGAGATTATTTTGCAGTTGCACGAAAAAGGGTTGGGAATCCTTCTGGTCGAACAAAATGCGCAGATGGCCCTCGGTATGGCTGACCGGGGATATGTACTCGAAACAGGGCAGATCGTTCTACAAGGCCCGGGCAGGGATCTATTGAACGACGAAAACGTTCAAAAGTCCTACTTGGGGCTTTAGGAGGAATTGACATTTTCTCCAACTCCGTGTTAAGTTGGGGCGGTTTTTTTTGGTCATTGGCCAAGAACTTTTGAAGATTCCACGGTAAAAGGAGGGAAAGATGAAAAAGGCCGGATTTTTGTTTGTCTGTATGTTGGTTCTTATTGGCTGGGCTTTACCGGGCAACGCCCAAAAACCTGCGGGGAAACCCATACTTATTGGATACATCAGCCATCTTACGGGCCCGGCGGCGAAGGTCTCTCAGCAGGAAATTGCAGCGGCTCAAGCTACGGCTGACATGATCAATGAGAAAGGGGGCGTTCTGGGCAGGCCCCTCGAACTGATCACTCGGGATGACCATACCGATGCCGGCGTCGCCACCCGGGTGGCGCGCGAACTCATCCTGGACAAACGGGTTAATTTCCTTGCCGGATGCAGCAATACCAAATCCTCCCTAGCGATTTCCGAGGTGGCGAAACAGCAAAAAGTGATCTACATCATTGCTACCTCTCAAACCGCAGCCATTACCGAGGAACTCGGGCATCGCTACGTATTCCGCTCCTGGAGCAACTCGTATAGTCAGATCGGGCCGGCGGCCCTCTGGATGGCCAAGGGAAAATTCAAGAGATTCGTGACCAGTGCCGGGGATTATGAGTGGGGGCATAACAGTGTAGACACGATTCTATCCCTGGTAAAGAAGCATCGAACGGATTTTGAGGTCCTGAAACAGGTGTGGCCGCCCTATGGCACAGGGGACTACAGCCCTTATCTTTCTCAACTCATGGCGGTCAAACCCGACCTGATTATTGCCGCTCACTATGGATCCGAAACGACCAACTTTATCCGGCAGGCAAAGGCCTTGGGGCTGGTGGGGAAACCGGATTCACCGCAGCTCATCATTTATATGGACCAGGACAACAAGGAAGCCCTGGGAAAAGAAATGCCCGAGGGGATCGGCGGTTATTGCGCCTTCCATACTCGAAGTATAAATAATCCCTGGGCGGATTGGTTTGACAATGTCGTCCATAAGAGAACGGGAAGCTGGCCCGGGGGAATTGCCCTGGGAGGATATATGTGTGTTTCCTGGCTGGCCAAGGGTGTTGAAAAGGCAGGAACCACCGATACGGAAGCAGTCGTAAAGGCCTTGGAAGGGCTGGAGATGGAAACCTACGTGGGCAAAATCAAGATCCGGGAATGCGACCATCAAGCCACGGGCGTACAGCCTCTCGGTTTCACCAAAGCGAGCTCGGATTACCCGTTTTGCGTAATGACCGACCTATATTACCCTCCGGGAGAGCAGTTTTTGCATACCTGTAAGGAGATCGAAGCTCTCCGAGCTCCCAAGAAATAGGACATCGAAAGAAGCGGCGGATTCCGCTGGGCCGTTAGGGCTTATGCTGCCCGGGTCGTCTGATCATGGAGAGCGGACGACCCGGATCGCCTCCGTAAATCTCCCGGTGGCAAGTGGAGTTCAGGGGAAAAAGAACGCAGGCAAATTTTCGGATCGAGGTCGTGGGAACTATGGTAGACCTGATTATAACCCAAATCCTTACAGGCATAGGGGCCGCCGGCATATTGCTGTTGATGGCGGTGGGATTGAGCCTGGTCTTTGGGGTGCTGCACATTTTGGATTTTGTCCATGGAAGCATCTTCCTCTTCGGCGGATACATCGGATACACTTTTTCCATCCTCCTGGCGAGGGTGGAGGGGGGATTCTGGTTGAGCCTTGTGGCCGGGGGCCTGATGGCCGCCGCCCTGGGGACCCTTATAGAAATTTTGTTTCTCCGGCGGGTCTATGACCGGCAGCTCCTGCTCCAGTTCCTGATTTTATTCGGCGTGGTTTATATCGTCTCAGATGTCATGAAGATCTTCTGGGGAACGGGCTACCTATCCATTTCCCGGCCCGACTTCCTCTCCGATTCGATGAGCTATGCCGGAGGGAGAGTTGTGGTAGCCAGGTATAATATTTTTGTAATTGTTTTGGGGGCCGCGACCATCGCGCTGCTCTGGCTTCTTATGAACCGCACCCGGTTTGGCCTTCAGGTGAGGGCCCTCCATCAGCAAAAGGAGATGGCCGCACTCCTGGGGATGAATACCCCCATGCTGCGTACTTCCGTCTTTGCCATCGGGAGCGGCATGGCTGGCCTGGCTGGGGTTGCGATCGGAGGGCTTGGCAGCTTGAGCCCAGGTATGGATGTGGAAGCGGTGATCCTGGCCTTTTCCATCGTCACCATCGGAGGACTGGGGAGCGTAAAAGGGGCCATTGTGGGGGCCCTGATTGTGGGCCTGGTTCAGTGCCTGGGGCTTCTGATCCTGCCCCAGCTGAACATCACTTTCATCTACCTGGTCATGGCCGTGGTTTTGGTGGTCCGTCCCTGGGGTCTTTTCGGGAGGGCGACGGCTTAGCTTAGAAAGGCCGCTTTTTGTTTTGTTGCCGGGGCGCTGGAAGGGAAATTTCATGGGCGGGATGAGTAGCAAAAACGGGTTCACCTTAGTTGTGATTCTGGCTGCGCTCTGCCTGTTGCCCTGGGTGGTCTCCCCCATGATCATTCTCGTTCTTAGCGAAGCTTTGATCTGGGTTCTATTTGCCATTGCCACAAATATCGTCTTGGGCTATGGGGGTCGGATTACCTTCGGTCATGCCGCTTTCTTTGGCACGGGCGGATACGTGTGTGCCCTCCTGCTCAAGAAATTGGAGGCGGGACTTCCCGCGGGAATCTTTTGCAGCGCCGCAGTGTCCACGGGTATGGGGCTGATCATCGGTTGGTTCTGCGTGCGGCTGACCCATGTTTACTTTGCCATGCTGACCATGGCCTTCGGCCAACTGGTATGGGCGGTGGTCTACCGGTGGCGTTACGCGGGAGCGGATACGGGCATCATCGGGGTGCCGGGCCTCGGCTCCCCCGTGGAATTTTACTTTCTGGTTCTCGTCCTCGTTTCCCTTTCCGTCCTGGTCATCTACTTCATCGTCCATTCTCCCTTCGGAAAGGTTTTGGTGGGGACGCGGGAAAGCGAGGTTCGGCCCCCTTTCATCGGGATCAACGTTCGACGGCAGCAGCTGGTCGCTTTTGTGATCTCGGCTTTTTTTTCGGGAATTTCGGGCGGCCTGTTCGTAGTCCTGAACGGCATCGCCTATCCGGATATTTTAACCTGGGTTTATTCCGGCCAGGTGCTGGTCATGTGCCTGCTGGGGGGGATGACCGTGTTGCTGGGCCCGGCGGTAGGGGCGGTTATTTTGATCTTTCTGCAGCATTGGATTACTGGCTATACGCAATATTGGCCGCTGGTGCTGGGTTTGATTATCGTCCTTTTGGTTTTGTTCCTGCCTAATGGAATTTTGGGTAGCCTCCTGGACCGAGGGCGGAGAGGACTTGAATTACCCGTCTGGCTCCGTCCGCAAAAATGACGCCCGGCCCTGCGGAAGGTTCCTCACTTTGCTCCACCCGTGGTCGGGTGTCGGTACGACAGCGTAGGTACGATAATCGTTCTGATCCGTTCCGCCTCTCATCGGGCCTCGCTGTTTCGGGAAGAGCGGTTCAACGTACTTTTTCACCGAGCTGCTAAGGAATGGAAGGCAATCCGTGGCTCTCCTGGAGATTCAAGACGTAACCAAGGCATTCGGCGGGGTCCAGGCCGTAGACCATGTAACCCTCAGTTTTGAAGAGAGCGGCCTTACCTCAGTGATTGGCCCCAACGGCGCCGGAAAAACCACGCTTTTCAACCTCATCACGGGGCACCTCACTCCCAGCGGGGGAAGGATCGTGTTTGCGGGGGAGGATATTACGCGGCTTCCCTCCTTTGAAATTTGGTATAAAGGGTTATGCCGTTCCTTTCAGATCACCAGCCTTTTCCCCAGTTTGACCGTGTTTGAAAACATTCAGCTAGTCCAGCTGACCCGTCATCGGAAACAATTCAACCTCTTTCAACGGGCCGCCCATCTCTACCAGGAAGAGACCTTCGAGATCCTCAAAGCCGTTGAGCTGGCGGACCAGGCGAATATGACGGTTAGTTCCATGCCTTACGGCGATCAGCGCAAGCTGGAGATCGGAATCGTGCTGGCATCCAACGCCAAGTTGATGCTGTTGGATGAGCCGACCGCCGGCATGGCTCGGGTAGAAAGGCTGGCCATGGCGGGTTTTATCGAGCGGCTCTTCCAGGAACGGGGCCTGTCCATCGTATTTATCGAACATGATATGGATGTGGTCATGTCCATCTCCCAAAAGATTTGGGTCATGCATCAGGGAAGAATTATCGTCGAGGGTACCCCCGATGAGATTCGGAGAAACGACGAGGTCAGGAGAATCTATCTGGGCGAGCAAAACCTATGGTCCTCTTAGAAATCGAAAAAATCAATACCTTTTATGGCCTGAGCCATATTCTCTTTGATGTCTCATTGAAGATTGAGAAGGGGGAAGTCGTCTGCCTTCTCGGACGCAACGGAGCGGGAAAAACGACCCTGATGCGGAGCATCATGGGTTTGAATCCCCCCAGATCGGGAAGCATTCTATTTCAGGGTGAGCCCATCATAGGAAAGCCGACCTTTCGCATCAGCCGGGCGGGGATCGGGATGGTTCCTGAAAACAGGCTCATTTTTGCCGACCTCACCGTGCGGGAAAATCTCGAGGCCGGCTGGAGAGATAGGGGAGAAAACGGATGGACGGTGGAGAAGGTCTGGAATCTATTCCCGGAGTTGAAAAGATTATCCTCGAACCGCGGAGGGCAGCTGAGCGGCGGGGAGCAGCAGATGCTAAGTATTGCCCGAACCCTGCTGCAGAATCCCGCTCTCCTGCTGCTAGATGAGCCGACAGAGGGGCTGTCGCCTCTTCTGGTCCATCGGATCGCGGATCGGGTGTTGGAGATTAAAAGCGGTAAAGTCCTGACCATGTTAATCGCCGAGCAAAATTATCCCATCGCCAGCAAAATGGGGGATCGCTCCTATATTTTGGAGAAGGGCCTGATCCAATTCGAAGGCACTATGACCGAACTAAGGCGGAATCCCGAGGTGACGAAAAAATATCTGGCGATTTAGGAATTGGCCAGGGGATACAATCTGGCCGGCGCCACCATCGCGACCCAGGGGTTGGCCAGCCAGCCAATCGTGCTGGCCGGTTCAGCCAAGATGCACAAGAAGTTTTTGCCCGGGATCGCTTCAGGGGAAATAATTCCGGCGTTCGCCTTGACGGAGCCGGAAGCCGGCTCCGATGCCGGCAGGCTACAGACCAAAGCCATGCGGGAAGGTGAGCATTGTCGGATCAGCTTGAAGTCCCCCTTTCGATCTAATACAATCCTAATAAAGGCACGGTTTCCCCATCAAAATCCTTATCCATCAACCCTAGCTTTTACCCTTCCCGGGTAGCCAGGAGGTGGCATGGTGTGAAAGGTTG
>DASPRR010000631.1:0-3974 GCA_035624375.1 Thermodesulfobacteriota bacterium
CTCGCCATGGTCCTCGACCAGGTTCACGATCTAATCATCCTCGACATCGCCCTCCCCAAAATCGATGGAATTCAGATCCTTAAAAAGCTGCGGGAAAGGAAAATAACTACCCCGGTTTTACTCCTCACAGTCAGAGCGACCATTGAGGATAAGGTCCTGGGCCTGGATTTCGGAGCGGATGATTATCTTACCAAACCTTTCGTTTTTCAGGAACTTCTGGCCAGGATCCGGGCCTTGCTCCGGCGGAAGTCGGAGGCCGGACTCCCTCTTCTTCGGATTGAAGACCTGGTCTTAGACCCGTCCCGCCACCTGGTCACGCGAGGAGGAGAGAGAATTGACCTGACCAGCAAGGAATTCGCCCTCCTGGAATACCTCATGCGCAATGCCGGCAGGGTGCTGACCCGGGCCATGATCAGCGAGCACGTCTGGAACTATGACTTTGATACCGAGACCAATATTATAGATGTTTATGTGAACTATCTTCGCCGCAAGATTGATTCCGGACGGGAGAAGAGGTTGATCCATACGATCCGAGGGAGCGGATATGTGCTCAAATCGGAGTGACCCGTGCCTTTAAAAAGCATCCGGGCTCGGCTGACTTTCTGGTACACGAGCCTCCTCACTTTGAGCTTCCTGATCCTGGGAAGTGGGGGATATTGGCTTTTGACCTACACCTTGTCTCAGGAGTCGGATGCTGCGCTCCGTGGAGTCGCTCGAACCCTGGCCGAACGAGTTGGCGGCGGCACCCAAACTTTCATCCCTTCTGAAATCGACGAGGTTTTCCGGCAGTTCTTTGGGTTCTCCCCTCTGGAGCACTACTTCCAACGCATTCTCCCTGAATCCCCCTCTTCCCGCGGGGGAAAACTGCCCCTGAGTGAACAGGCCTTGAAGAATGCCTCCCGGGGCATTCCCACATTCGAGACGTTGGAAGGCCTCGGCCCTTATCCGGTCCGGGTGCTGACCTGGCCAGTGGTCAGAGCCGGTCGAGTTTCCGGCGTCATTCAAGTCGGAATGTCCAGGGAAAATCTGGATAAAACCCTCCGCCGATTTCTTTGGGTTATGGCCGGCATCTTCCCGGTCGCCTTGCTCCTCGCCGGGGGAGGGGGATGGACCTTAGCCCGCAAGGCTCTGAAACCCGTGGACCAGATGACGGAAACTGCACGGAGGATCAGCGCGGAGCACCTGGACAGGCAGGTTCAAGGATCGGGAGCAGGGGATGAACTGGACCGCCTGGCCCAGACGTTAAATGAGATGCTGGGCCGTTTGAACATCGCCTTCCAAGAGGTCCGTCAGTTCAGCGCCGATGCCTCCCATGAGCTTCAGACCCCTCTAACCATTCTGAAAGGCGAAATCGAAGTCGGGCTTCGATCTCCCCGAAGGCCGGAGGAGTATCAAGCCATCCTGCGAAGTGCCCTGGAGGAGACCGATCGGATCGCCCGGCTGGTTGAGGGGCTGCTTCTCCTTTCCCGGTCCGATGCAGGGGTCCTCCGCATGGACCGGCGTCCATTGAGCTTGAAGAATCTGATAGAAGAGGTCATGCAGGAAGTCCAGCCGATAGCCGGATCGCGTTCGGTCGACCTCCGGATCGGAACCATGGAGCCCGCTCAAGTTCTGGGGGATCCTGATCACCTCAGAAGACTCCTCCTAAACCTGGTCGACAATGGGATCAAATACACGCAGCCCGGAGGAAGCGTAGAAATTTCTCTCCGAATAGATGGGAAATGGGCCAGCCTACAGGTCTCGGACACGGGGATGGGCATCGCCGAGGAAGATCAGGAAAAGGTCTTCCGGCGCTTTTACCGGACTGCCGCGGCACGGGACCGGGGCGGAAGCGGGGCGGGCCTAGGCCTGGCCATCGCTCGGTCCATTGTCGAGGCCCACGGGGGGCGAATTCAGGTGGAAAGCGCCGTGGGCAAAGGCAGCCTTTTTACCGTCTCTCTCCCCCTTGCTTCTTAACCCCCCACCCAAACCCTCCCCCCTCGAAGACTGCGTCGTAATCCCCCGGTCGCCCTTCGACAGGCTCAGGGCGAACGGCCAAGTTGCTGAATTTCAATGCACTCATAATCCGTTCGTGGTGAGCTTGTCGAACCATGAACGGATTGCGACACAGTCTTTCGAAGGGAGGGAAGGGAGGGGGTGATCCCTTGCCCTTCATTAGAAAATTCTAATCCTGGTTTCATCTTCCTTTAATGTTGCTCCCTTATCTTTTGAATGAAGCAGAAGATGGGATGCGCCTGAAAGGCGCTCCCAATTCCAACGGTAAGGGAGGTACGAACATGTTCTCGAAAGTAAGAATGAAATGGGGAAACAAGAAATTCCGGTGGACGGCGATGACCGCCGTGGCGATTTCTTTCCTTTTCGCCGGCCTCCTTCTGGCCTCACCGCTCCAGATCACCAAACCCGCAGCAGCGGGAGACTCACGGCCGACGGCCCAGGAAACGGTGTCTGGGCCAGTTTTTCCGGGCTCCTTTTCGGACCTGGTCCAAAAACAGGGCTCCACGGTCGTGAACATCAAGGTCACGAAGATCGAGAAGACCGGGTTCCCTCAGGAATTTTCTTCTCCGGAGGGGCCTTATGGTGACTTATTCAGGCATTTCTTCCGGGGGATGCCGCAGCCCCCGGAGGCTTTTCGCATGCAAGGGGCCGGTTCAGGAGTTATCATCAGCCGGGACGGTTACATCATCACCAATTATCACGTGGTGGAAGGGGCCAAGGACATCACGGTTACTCTAGCTGACCGGCAGGAGTACAAAGCCCGGGTCGTGGGAAGAGACCCGAAGACAGACCTGGCCGTCTTGAAGATCGACCCCAAAGAGGCGCTCAACCCAGCCGCCCTGGGGAATTCGGAACAGTTGAAAGTCGGGGATTGGGTTCTAGCCATCGGGAATCCCTTCGGCCTGAGCAACACGGTAACGGCGGGGATCGTAAGCGCCAAAGGCCGGATCATTGGGGCCGGACCTTACGATGACTTTATTCAGACGGACGCCCCCATCAATCCGGGAAACTCCGGGGGTCCCCTCTTCAACCTGAAAGGAGAGGTTGTGGGGATCAATACGGCCATCGTTCCCAACGGGCAAGGAATCGGATTTGCCATCCCCGTGAATGTGGCTAAGCCGATTATCCCCCAGCTGATCTCTAAGGGGGAAGTGACTCGGGGGTACATCGGGGTGAGCATTCAAGCCATCACTCCAGAGTTGGCCAAGGCGATGAATTTGAAAGATGCCAAAGGAGCTTTGGTGAGCGATGTGGTTCCGGGAAGCCCGGCGGATAAAGGGGGGATGAAGTCGGGCGATGTAGTAACCGCTTATAATGGGAAGAATATTGACGGACCTCGGGATTTGTCCTCTTGGGTCGCCCAAACTGCTGTGGGACAGGAAGCTACGGTCGCCATTCTCCGTGAGGGGAGTGAGAAGCAATTGACCCTCAAGATTGAAAAGTTCGGCGCTGAAGAAGTCAAAGGGGAAAAATCTGCCTCCTCCGACCAGGGGAAGTGGGGCCTCGCGTTGGAAGACCTGAATCCTCAAATGAAGGGGTTGTTTAAGCCCAAAAGTAGCCAGGGTGTTTTAGTGGCCAATGTTCAACCGGGGAGCCCGGCGGACCTGGCGGGTGTACGTCCGGGAGACATTCTTTTGAGCGTGAATCGTCAGCCGGTAAATTCAACGAAACAGGCTGTCGAAATGATTTCCAAAGTAAAAGACAGCGATTCGCTCTTGCTCCTCCTGAGGCGCAGTGAGGGGACTTTCTTCGCCGCTTTGTCGAAATAACCAAAAGAGAGGGATAGGGAAAACCTGGGGGGCTGAAGATCGATTCAGCCCTCCTTCCATTTTTCACAAGGGAATTCTATACGGCAACTTCCTGAAACCATTGCCTCTCCTTGTATCTCCAAAATATCCCTGCTAAGATGAGCTTAGGAATATCTCTGTTACCTTTCCCCCTACTCGGCGGGGAGAAGAGCCGTTCTTATTAAACCACAA
>DASPRR010000488.1:0-2324 GCA_035624375.1 Thermodesulfobacteriota bacterium
AAATCCCCTACGTCGGGGTCGTGAACGGGGCCGATCCCCAGGACGTCTTCCAAACCTTCCAGAAGATCAAGAATATCCAGGGACCCAGGTTTGTCCACCTCTTCTCCCCCTGCCCCCCGGGGTGGCGATTCGATCCCTCAGAGGCCGTCGAGATAGCCAGGCTGGGCGTGAAATCAGGCATGTGGATCCTGTGGGAGCAAGAGAACGGAATCTTCAGCCTGAAGAAGGGTTCCCGGAGATATCTGGATAAAGCGAACCGGATCCCCGTGGATAAATACCTTAAGAGCCAGGGAAGATTTACCCTCGCCTCCAAAGAAAAGATCCGCCAGCTCCAGGATTGGGTCGATCAAAACTGGGAAGAGGTGCGCCGGCGATTGACTTGCGAGGGAGAGGGCAGATAGAAATGCAATACCGGTAGGGTCCCAACGTTGTAATGGCGCCCGACCCCCGGGGCTCGAGGGCCGGGCGGCGGTATGCTCCTACTCTTTCTTCAGGCCTTCAAGCAACAGCGAAGAAGACTGGAAGGAGGAGGAAGCCAATGGAGATGAGCACCATGTATATGAGGAAATAAACCATGCAGTACCCCATGATATCGCGGAAACTCAGCTTGGCCACGCCCAAAAGAGGAATCGCCCAGAAGGGCTGGATTACGTCTGTGACCATATCCCCCCAGGCATAGGCGATGACGGTCATGGGCCCGCTCACGCCGAGGTTCTTGGCGGCCTGCATGATGTAGGGAGCCTCGATCGCCCACTTCGACCCACCCGAAGGCACAATGTAATTGAGGATCCCGGAGTACCAGACCACGATGAAAGGATAGGTCTCCTTGGTGGCGATGGCGGTGAACCATCCGGCCATCACCTCGGCCAACCCGGAGAATTGGATGATCCCGAAAATTCCCGCATAGAAGGGGAATTGGACCACCACACCCCAGATGAACGACCCGCCCTCCTGGGCGGCCTTCAGGAAGGAGGTGGGTTTCCAGTGCAGGAGAACCCCGACCATCAGGAAGGCAAAGTTCACCACGTCGAGATTGATCCCCGCAAAACCTCTCTGCCCGAAGTACCAGCAAAGCCAGACCACCCCGGAGATGCCCACGATCAGGTTAATGACGGGGGAATTTTCAATGGACAATGCCGGGCTCATCTCTTCGGGCTTGGGCTTCGGCGGCGCTTCAAAGCCAGACTCTTTAACCAGCTCCGGTTTCGCCTCGACCTCCTCCCCTTTTTTGGGATGCATCAGGGGCCCGATGATGGTCAGGACGATCAAGACGGCCAGGGCCAGCAGGAGGTTAAAGGGATGGAAGATGGTTTGGGTGATGGGGATGATCCCGATCTCCTTCTCCAAAAAATGCTTGGGCGTGGCCACCAGAAGAGGAGCCGAGGCGGAGAGTCCCGAGTGCCACATCGTGCCCAGGCCCAGATAGGCCGTGGCCACCAGCAGCCGGTAGTCAACTCCCTTCTGCTTCCGCGCCATGAACCGCACGAAAACCGCCGAGCCTACGATGCTCAGACCCCAGTTAATCCAGGCCAGGACCAGGGAAACAAGGGCCATCAGGGCGATGGAACCTTTGGGGCCCTTCGGCCAGCCTGCCAGGGCGTTCAGGATCCGGCTGAAAACCGGAGTCGTGGCCAGGATATAGCCCGTCATGATGATCAGGCACATCTGCATGCCGAAAGAGAGCAACACCCAGAAGCCTCTTCCCCAGAACTGAACCAGCTGATAGGGGTTCGACTTTGTAAAGAAGATCCCCAGGAAGTAGGCGACTATGGTGAGAATAACCGCAATCACCCACGCATCGGGTACCCAGCGGGTGCTCCAACGGGTGCTGGCCGACGCAAGTTTCTGTAGCATGTTAGCCTCCTTTGCAGAACGGTGGATTATTTCTCAGATCTGACCGCTATGTTCTCCTTCTGTTAAAGCATCTGGCCTTTGGATATTCACCCCACTCTTCAAAGGAATCTTTCTTCCCCCTTCATTCTATAAAACCTTCACCTCCTTTCGATCTTTGAATGAAGGCAGGCTTCTTCGAGATTTCTTCATGGTTCCCCTGGAAAATCCGCAGGGGGTTGCCTTGAAAATAGCAGTCCCTCCCTTCTTCTTTTTTCAACTCCGGTAGAATTTTTTCGAAGTAATCCAGCACATCGGGGTTCATCAGGGCATCCCGGTTCAGAACCGGCCGACCATGAATGATGTTGGTTACGGCACTCTCAACCTTCTTCATATTCAACGTGTAGGGAGCTTCGGGCATTTCCATGACGATGGCGGGGACATGCCGGGGGGAGGCCTTCTCCCGCAGGGTCTTGCGGATCTTATTCTTCAGT
>DASPRR010000489.1:0-14815 GCA_035624375.1 Thermodesulfobacteriota bacterium
AGAGACCCCCAGGTCGTTCAGCGCAAGATGGTCACCGAGTTCGTCGATCCGAGGAAAGGAAAGATGAAGCTCCTCTCTTCCCCGATCAAAATGTCCGAGACTCCTCCCGATATTCGCAGCGCTCCTGCTGTTTTCGGGGAGCACACCGAGGAAATTCTGAAGGAACTGGGCTTCCGAGAGGAAGAGATCCGGCATATGAAAAAGGAAGGGGTGGTTTAACGGCAGTTCAGGAATTGCCCAGCTGTGGCTTTTGGTTTTTCTTTCACAGAAAGGGCGGTGAATATAGTACGAATCATCAGCCCGCGCCGGGCGGTGAATCAAAAGCGGGAAGATTGTTAAAAAACCAATGGCCCTAAGAGGGGAGCCGCAACGATAAAGGAACTGCAGCTCCCTTGACACACCATTGCCTTTCTCATATATTTAACCGACCCGAAAGCGAGTTCTTATCAATTCAATTCTTGAGAAGAAGAAAGGAGTAGAGAAATTGAACATTCGAGAACAGAGAATACGGAATCTATTCAATCGAGAAACGGGAAAAGCGGTGATCATTCCAATGGATCACGGCATCCAGGGGGTCAGGGAAGGTCTGGAAGATCCCCTCGGATCGTTTCAGAAGTTCGCGGGATTATGCCCGGAGGCGGTGCTGATGAACTTTGGCATCGTTAAATTAGTGCAGAATATTATCAGCGGGGCCACCGACCCCCCGGGGATCATTATGACCACGGATTTTAACCACCGATGGCATAGTTGGAAGGCGCCAATCGAAGAAAAGGGATTATTGGGTCATTGCATTAGCGCCGATGTCGAACAGGCGGCCCGATACAATGTAGACGCGGTAAAGGTATTATTTGATCTCGGGTTGAATCCCAAGACCCAACTGTCGGTGTTTAAAAATATCAGCGAACTCGTGCGTCAATGTGATCGGTACGATATGCCCATCATGATTGAGCCTCTGGCGGACGGCCTCTTTATCCCCAGCGAAAAGAAGAATCATCCAAAGATTATCGCCGATGGCTGCAGGATTGCGCTAGAGCTTGGAGCGGATATAATTAAGGCGGCTTATCCCGGTGAAGGACCCGAATCCAAGGAACAGTTTGCGGCCATTTGCAAAAATGCCCCTGTGCCGGTGGTCATCCTGGGTGGCGCCAAGAAAGACAGCATCCGTGAAATCTTTCAGATCGCTCGAGACGGTATCGACGCGGGGGCGAAAGGGGTAATTTTTGGAAGAAACGTATGGCAGCGGCCGACCCATGCGATGGAACGCGTCGTAAAGGGATTGCAGGATATCGTTCACCGAAATGCCGGGGTACAGGAATCCTTATCCAAATACAACCTTCCCGGGGAGAAATGAAATGAAGAGATCATAGCGGAAGTCAGTTTACTTCGGAAAGTAGGAGGTTTTATGCCAGAAAAGACCAGGTTCGGGGTAATTGTCTCTGATCGACTAGCAGAAGTTCATGAGCACAAAATCCCTTCGCTTCTTTCTACAGAAGTCCTCATCGAGAATAAATCCTGTAACATTTGTACAACGGATTATCAGCAATGGATGGGGCTTCGGTCTCAGCAGCCCACGCCCATGGCCTTCGGCCATGAAAATTGCGGCATCGTGATAGAAGTGGGAAGTGAAGTTGAAAATGCCAGGGTGGGAGATCATGCGGTGATAAATAATTATCGTCCCTGCATGGAATGTGGGGACTGTCGAAAAGGAAGAAATTTCGTTTATTGTAAATTTCGAAAAAGCGCCAGAACCGGCCCGGCCGATGCGTATGGATATTTTGGAAACTATGGCTGCTCGAGATACCAAATTGCGAAATCCAAGCATATCTTTAAGGTAAATAAGGATGTGCCTTTTGAACTCGCAGGGTTTGCCGAACCGCTATCGACCGTTGTCTATGGCATAAAAAGGCTTCGGGTGAAAGCAGGGGAAAAGCTCCTGGTTATTGGCGCAGGCACCATGGGGAATCTCAACGCCCAGGTTGCAAGATATTTCGGAGCTGACGTGACCCTATCCGATGTATCGGAAAAGAAGTTGAAGACCGCTCAACGGTTGCGTTTTGAAAGAACTTTAAATGCACGGGATACAGACTATCTTAAGAAAGCGAGGGCGCTTACGGACGGCGCAGGATTTGATTCCATCATCATCGCTGTTGGGCTCACCGAAGCATACAATCACGCCATCGAAATGGTCGCCGACGGGGGGAAGCTGCTTATTTTTGCGGCAGGATACCCGAAGCCGGGATGGAATATCGATCCGAATACGGTCCATTATAAATTGTGGGAAATCATCGGGACGTTTGGCTGCGAGGCCGCGGATTTTCAAGAGGCTGTGGGTCTGTTGAGCGACAAAAGGATCGACTTGGCCCCTTTAATTGAGGACCGGATACCTTTGAAGGAAATCCAGCACGCCTTCGAAAAGGCCTCGGCACCTGATAGCTACCGGGTCGCTGTCTTACTGGGAGATTCCTAACAGGGTGCGTAAAAACTCGATTTAGGCAGTCATTGCGAGCCACCGAAAGGAGCGCGGCAATCTAATCATGCATGAATTTATTATGGATGAGATTGCTTCGCTTCGCTCGCAATGACGCTCAAAGGAGTTCTTCAGCATCCTCCCAGACTGCGGGGGTATTGAAGTTACCTGCGAGAAGTTTCATTATATCCTTGGCCCAGAAGGGATGCTTCCAAGATGCGTTACGTGTTGGGTGTAGACATAGGGACGCAAGGTATAAAAGGCGTGTTATTGGACGAGGCGCTTAACGTCGCGGCAAAGGCTTACCGGGAACATGATTATATCCAACCGAGGCCCGACTGGTTTGAACATGATGCCGAGAAAACCTGGTGGGGAGGCTTTAAAGAGATTGTGCATCAACTGCTCAAAAAAGCGCCGATTTCATCAAGCGAGATTATCGGCGCCGGTTATAGCGCGATCGCCCCCTGCATGCTGCCCGTCGATGAAGACGGCCGCCCGTTGCGAAATGCCATTCTTTATGGCGTGGACACGCGAAGCAAAAAAGAAATCATAGAGATCACGCAGATGCTGGGAGAAGAAAAAATCCTCGAAACCGCGAAAAGACCACTCGGTACCGATCTCATTCCTCCGAAAATGCTCTGGTATAAAAGAAACGAACCGGACAAATATTCGAAAACGAAGCGAATATTTACCGCTTCTAATTATATTACCTACAAGCTCACCGGCCGCTTTATGCTCGACTATACGCAAGCGGCCGGATTCGGTCCGATTTATGATTTCGGCAAAAAGCAGTGGAACGGGGAGATGTGTGAACTGCTCGGCTTTTCTTCGGATCTGCTGCCCGAACTGAAACACTGCTATGACATCGCCGGCACGGTCACGCCTCGTGCATCGGCGGAAACCGGATTGATGCAGGGGACACCGGTCGTCGTCGGTTCGGGAGATTATGCTACGGAGCTGATTAGTGCCGGAGGATTTGGCCCAGGGGAAGTAACGTTAATTTACGGCACAACCGCTATTATTTCCATGATGACGGATAGAGCTCCCTCCGTAAAAGGGCTGTCCGTTACACCCCATCCGATATTGGAAAACTGCTTTTTTGTAAATGGCGGAACGGCCACGATGGGTGCCTTGACAAAATGGTTTAGGGATAATTTCGGCGATCTGGAGAAAATCATGCAGGATAGAACCGGGATCAATGCCTACACCCTGCTGAGCTGCCAGGCGGAAAAAATTCCGGTAGGTGCGGAGGGACTGGTTATCTTGCCGTATTTTAGCGGAGAAAGAGCCCCCATACACGACCCATTGGCCAAAGGGGTCATATTAGGGCTTACCACGTACCACAAACGCGCCCATTTGTATCGGGCGTTGTTGGAAGGGACCGCTTACAGCCTTCGGCATAATTTTGAGGTCTTCGATAAATGCGGGTTTGACGTGTCTCGAGTGATCGCCTGCGGAGGAGGGGCAAACAGCAACCTGTGGGTCCAGATCGTCGGTGATGTCATCGGCTATGACCAGTCGATCCCGAACATACCCATTGGGTCGGATATCGGGTCTGCCTATCTTGCTGCCAAAGGAACGGGACTTATCGCAGACCTCGCCTCTTTCATCACCAATCGTCGGCAAAAGGATGCTCGAACCGTGCGGGCCGACCCGCAGAACCATGCTCGATATACGGATTATTACCGGATTTATCGCAGGCTTTACGAGAGCGTGAAATCCGACATGCACGCGCTGGCCGAGCTGGCGGAAAATCATATGGGCAAAATGGCGGAAGGGAGTTTCCGGCTGGGTGAGGCCGACCGGTGAGGTGACTCGGCTCGGTAGATGAGCAGATAGGCTCCAATAACCAAACAGAAAGGGGTAGGGAAAGGAAAAAATTGCTGCAGTTCCATTGCCATGAACAAGCACCCTTTCACGGAAGCGTTGTTGCCCCTCGCCCCGCAGTTCGAGCAGCTGACGGGCATGAAGGTGAAGTATCTGATCTTACCGGAGGAAGAATACTTCCAAAAAATCGAGGTGGATAGGCTGCAAATAGAATGTCCTTGACTTTAGTTAAGGCGCGGATATAATTCAGGCGAATTAAGGAGGATGAATCCCTGAAAGGAGGTAAGGCGATGAAGCACCGGATGCGAACGAGGCGGTGGATGATAGCGGCGGCTTTCCTTATCCTGGGGGGATGGATCTGCTGGGCAGCGGTGGAGGCGTTGGCCGCGGAACCTGATCTGACCTATTTCCGCCAGGCCAAGATCAACTGGCGTCAATTCGAGGGCCAGAAGCTGACCATCGGGCTGAACAAGCACCCCTATACCGAGTCACTGCTCCCCCTCATTCCCGAATTCGAGGCCCTCACGGGAATCAAAGTCGAATACCTGATCCTCCCGGAGAACGAATATTTTGCCAAGCTCGTCGCCGACCTGTCCAACGCACGCGGGGAGTTCACCGTGATCATGACGGGCCCCATGCGCAATTGGACGTACGCCGCTCCGGGCTGGATTCTCCCGCTGGAACCATTTCTGAATGACCCCAAGCTGACGGACAAGGCCTGGTACAAGCCGGAAGACTTTTTCCCCGGCCTTATCGCGGCTAACCGGTGGAACGGGAAGATCGGCGGTGGGACCGGCGAAGGGGCGCTCTGGTCGATCCCGATCATGTGCGAAAGCTATATCCTGGCCTACCGGAAGGACATCTTCGATAAGTACAAGATCAAGGTGCCCACGACCTATGAGGAGTTGGCCGAGGCGGCCCGTCTGGTAAAGAAGAACGCGGGGATCGACGGAGTCATGGCTCGCGGTACACCGAACACGCCAACCATCTCCACCGGGTACATCAGCGGGGCGAAATCGTACACCGATGGGAAGTGGGCCGAGGCGGACCAAAACATGATCGCCCGCCTATCCGACCCGCGGCATGTCAATTTCAGCAAGATATGGATCGATATGGTCCGCGAGAGCGGGCCGGCCAACTGGGCCAACATGACCTGGTACGACGGTATGGAGACCTTTGCCGCGGGCCAGGCCGGGATGTACCCGGACTGTGACTTCTTTGCCCAGACCTACGAGGACCCCAAAAAGTCGAAGGTGGCAGGAAAGGTAGGCTATGCCCTCCTGCCCCCGGGTCCCGGCGGTCGCACGTACTCGGGCCTCTGGACCTGGGCGCTCGGCATGAGCAAAGCCACCAAGAACAAGGAGGCCGCCTGGTACTTCATCCAGTGGGCCACCTCTCAGCGGACCCTCCTGAACGCCACGGTGGAGTTTCGGAATTACAACCCCTCCCGGGCCTCGGTCATGAATGACCCGCGGACGCAAAAGGTTTTGGGGAGCTGGGGCAACGGGGCCTACGTGAAGACGGTCCAGGAAAATCTCAAGACCGCGCGGGTGGCCTGGGTTCCCAACCCGGAACGCGGCAGGCTAGGAGACATTTGGGCCCGGGCCCTGCACGAGATCTACTTCAAGCGGCTCTCCCCGGAGGAGGCTATGAAGCGGGCCGATGAAGAGATCAACAAAATCTTCAAAGACATCGGGTTGCAGAAGTAGCCTCTTAGGCGATGAACCATGCCGCTTCGACCGCCGGGGCGGCATGGGGTTTTTTGAATAAAGGTGAAGCACGAACCGTATGTCGAGGCCCCATGCGCCAGCGCGCCAGCGCGATGCCATCCTGCCGTACCTCCTGCTTTCGCCCGGGTTGCTCTTGCTCCTGGGAATGTTGTATCCCTTCTTCCTGGGGGTCTACTATAGCCTTACGAACTACTACCTACAGTACCCGCACCTCTTCCGCTTCATTTGGCTGCGAAACTACCTAAAGCTTTTGGAGGATCCCCTCTTTTCGTACTCCTTGAGGTTCACCCTGGGCTACGCGCTCGTCGCGGTGGTCGTGCAGGTCGGTCTGGGCTTGGCAGTGGCGCTCCTGCTCAACAGCCGAATCATCGGCCGGGGGGTGATCCGCGGCATGATGCTCATGCCGCTCATGATGCCGCCGGTCATCACCGCGCTCATGTGGAAGATCATGATGGCCTCCACCAAGGCGGGGATCCTCAATTACCTTCTCTCGTTTCTGGGGCTGGGACCGGTCAACTGGCTCGGCGCCATGAATTCCGCCATCGTCTCCGTCTTCATCATTGACACCTGGGGAAACCTGCCCTTCGTGGCCATCATCTTGCTGGGGGGGTTGCAGTCGCTGCCCACGGAGCCGTACGAGGCAGCGCGGGTGGATGGGGCCGCCGGCTGGGGGGTCTTCCGGTATATCACCCTTCCCCTCCTCAAGCCATTCATCATCCTGGCGGCGACCTTTCGAGTCATGGACTCGTTGCGCATCTTCGACGTCATCTATGCGGCCACGGTTGGAGGGCCCGCCGACGCCACGATGAATTTACACATGCGCGCGTTTTTCTACGCCTTCCAGTGGTACCAGATGGGGATGGGAATGGCTTACGCGATGGTGCTACTCATCCTGGTTTTCCTGGCGAGTTACCTTCTCATGGGGTACTGGAGGCGGGCCGCAGAACAGACATCCCTATGAGGAACCGATCATGAAAACTCTTTCATTCGGTTTAACTTTCTGGCGATGGACTCGGCGCGTACTCTTGGCCGTGGCGGTGATGGCTTTAGTGGCCTGGACTATTTTCCCTTTCTTTTGGATCCTGCTGACTTCCCTGAAGCAGCCCCTGGATGTGATCGCCGCGCCGCCCAAGGTGTTCTTCGAGCCAACGACTCAGAACTACCAGGCCATTTTCATCGGTCAGCAGCGCGGAATGTACGCCTCTGCCCGACCGGATTTCCCGAATTTCTTCCTGAATAGCATTATCATTTCCTGCGGGGCGGTGGGCCTCTCCTTCCTGGCCGGGATCCCGGCTTCGTACGCCCTGGCGCGTTATAGCTTCCGATTGAAGGAGCAGCTGGCCTTTCTCTTCTTGAGCTTCCGGTTTGCCCCGTTCATTGCCTTTCTGATTCCGCTCTACGTCCTCTTTCAGCAGTTGAATCTCTACAACACCTACACCGGCCTGATCCTTGCCTACCAGCTGATCTCGCTGCCTTTCACCGTCTGGATGCTCCGCAGCTTCTTCATGGAAATCCCCCCGGAGGTGGAGGAGGCGGCTAAGATTGACGGATGTTCCTGGTGGGGGGTCCTAACCAAGGTGATCCTGCCTCTCAGCCTGCCGGGCATAGCCGTAACGATCATTTTGGGTTTCATGTTTTGCTGGAACGCCTTCAACTATCCCCTCATGCTGGCGGGACGACAGACGTTCCCGGTCACCGTGGGGGCCATCCAGTTCATCTCCTACGAGCAGGTGCTGTGGGGGCAGATGGCCGCCGCCTCGCTGGTAGCGGTCGTCCCGCAGCTGATTCTCAGCCTCTTCGTACAGAAGTACATCGTCCGCGGGCTGACCATGGGCGCGATTCGCTGAAGCAGGAGTGCAGGGAAGGGAAAGCAGCTAGCAGTTCACCGAATGTATAGTTGAGGCTAATATACTCGAGGATAGACAAGAATAAACTATAGATAAAATTCGGGAACAGGACCTTAAAAAAACGAGCTCGGAAACTATAAGAGGAGGTATGTCATGAGTAGGACCCAGATCACACGTCGTACTTTTATCAAAGGAGCTGGGTTGGTGGCCGTGGCGGTAGCGGGCAGAATGGGCATTCCCGGGACCGCCGCAGAAGCTTCTTCCGCCGAGCACAAGGTTCCCCATTCCTCCGGCACCGAAGCGCCGAAGCTGAAAGCGCCGGCGAAGGCGTGCGACTGTCACCTTCACATCTATGATCCGCGCTTTCCCCCGCCGGGACCGGCCTCGCGGCTCATGACCAACGCAGGGGTGGAGCAGTACCGGCTTCTCCAGAACCGGATCGGGACGACGCGGGCGGTCATTGTCACGCCCAGCGCGTACGCCACGGCAAACGAGGTCACCACCGACGGCATTTCCCAGCTGGGCCCGGCTCATGCGCGGGGAATCGCGGTCGTCCGCTCGGAAGTCAGCGATGCCGAGCTGAAGAAATTGGCGGACGGGGGGATCCGCGGGATTCGATTCACTCTCTTTGATCCCAAGACCGCGGTCACCACTTTCGAGATGATCGAACCCCTGGCCAAGCGGGCGAACGATCGCGGCTGGCACGTGCAGCTCCATTTCCGGGGAGACCAGATTGTTGAAAAAGAAGACCTGCTGAAGCGCATCGTTGCGCCGGTGGTGTTCGATCACATGGGGCGCATCCCCCAGCCAGCGGGGGTGAAACACCCCGCCTTCCAGATCATTTGCCGTCTCATCGACCGGGGACGAACCTGGGTCAAGCTTTCGGGCGTCTATCAGGACACCAAGGTCGGGCCGCCCACCTACGCGGACGCGACCGAGGTCGCCCGCGCCTACCTGAAGTTTGCACCGGAGAGGATGGTATGGGGAAGCGATTGGCCGCACCCGACCGAGAGGGAACACAAGCCAAACGACGCCGTGCTCTTCGATCTGCTGACCGAGTGGGCCCCGGATGAAGCCTTGCGCAAGAAACTCCTCGTCGACAATCCGGCAGCACTGTACGGGTTCGGGAAGTAGGCGAAATCGACGTTGCTGGTTACGAGTGCCTGCTGGAGGCGGATGGCCGATGGCGAAATTAGAAACGGGCGAGGAATAACCAATACCGGGAGGCATGTTTCATGCTCGGAAATCCTTAGGGGCGACCGGCCGGTTGCCCCTACAAACCCCGAACTCTGAACTAAATTACTCCGGACTCTATTACGGATATACCGGTATAATATCCAGCCCCAGGGATTCCTCGAGGCCGAGCATCACGTTCATGTTCTGCACGGCCTGGCCCGAGGCTCCCTTGACCAGGTTGTCGATGGCCGAAATGATGATGAGGCGGTTAATCCGCTTGTCCACCTTCACCGCGATATCGCAATAGTTGGAGCCGAACACATCCGCGGTGCTGGGGAGAAGGTCGGAGGGACGCACCCGGACGAACTTCTCCTTCCCGTAGAAATCCAGGTACATCTCGTAGATTTCCTTTTCTGACCGGAGTTTGGCCAGGGTGGCATAGATGGTGGAGAGGATTCCCCGCTTCATGGGCACCAGATGAGGGGTAAAGGTGATAATGACCTTTTCCCCGGCCACCCGGCTGAGGTCCTGTTCCATCTCCGGGGTGTGCCGGTGTTCGGTCACCTTGTAGGCCTTGAAGTTCTCGCTCACCTCGGCAAACATGGAAGAGAGAACGGCCGACCGGCCGGCGCCGCTGACCCCCGATTTAGAGTCAGCGATGATCGTGCGGATGTCGATGGCCTTGTGTTTAAGGACTGGGGCCAGGGCAAGAATCACGCCCGTGGGATAGCAGCCGGGGTTGGCGACCAGCCTGGCCTTTTTAATTTCTTCCCGGTGCAGTTCGGGAATGCCGTAAACCGCCTCCTTCAAAAGCTCCGGTGCGGTGTGGGTTTCATACCACTGTTCATAGACCTTCGGATCGGCCAGGCGGAAATCCGCGCTCAAGTCCACCACCTTGATCCCCTTTTCCAGAAAGCCCGGCGCCACCTCCATGACTGCCTTATGGGGCAAAGCAGTGAAGACGAAATCGCAGGTCTTGGATAAGGGCTCGACTTCCAGGGGCTGACAGATCAGGTCCACTTCTTTCAAAACGGACGGGAAGAGCTTCCAGATCGGCTGGCCTACGTTTTTCTCGGCAGTCAGGGCGGTCAGCCGCACCTTGGGGTGTCTGGAAAGCAGCCGCACCAGCTCGATGCCGGTATATCCTGTCGCTCCGACTACGCCAACTCTCGTCATGGTCCTTCTCCATGAAAAAGGCAGTAAAAAAGGGAAGGCCGGAAGACCTTCCCTTGGTTTTTACTCCAAGCCGGATTACCGTTTGGAGTATTGGAATCTCTTCCGGGCGCCTTTCTGGCCGTACTTTTTACGCTCTTTCTTCCGGGGGTCCCGGGTAATGAGGCCGGCCTTCTTCAGGGATTCTCGAAATTCGTTTTTGATAGCGAGGAGCCCGCGGGTAATCCCGTGGCGGATGGCTCCGGCCTGTCCTTTCATCCCCCCGCCTTGAACCGTGATGGCAATGTCAAACTGGCCCAGTGTCCCAGTCAACTCCAGGGGCTGGAAGATGATCATCTTGGCCGTGTCCAGCTTGAAGTACTGGTTCAGGTCTTGCTCATTCACTGTGACCTTTCCGTCACCCGGCTTCATCCAGACTCGAGCGATGGAGGTTTTTCTCTTCCCAGTGGCATAATAAACTTTTTCGGGCATAGGTTCTTCCTTTACAAAGTATATGCTTCAGGTTGTTGGGCTTCGTGGGGATGAGCATTTCCGGCATAGACTTTAAGCTTTTTGATCAGTTTTTTCCCCAGTTTGGTCTTGGGCAGCATTCCCTGGACGGCCATGGTGATGAGGCGCTCGGGCTTCTTTTCCGCGATTTTTTCTGCGCTGGCCATCTTCAGCCCGCCGGGGTATCCGGAATGATGAACGTAGACCTTCTCTTTCCATTTTTTCCCGGTAAGGGCCACTTTCTTGGCATTGATGACAACCACGAAATCACCGGTATCTTGATGGGGGGCAAAGATTGGCTTGTTCTTTCCCCGCAGCAGGATTGCCACCCGCGTGGCCAGCCGCCCCAAAGTCTTGCCATCGGCATCGACCAGGTGCCATTTGGGGTTTATATTCTCTTTTTTTGCCAGAGGGGTTTTCATATACGGACCTCAGTTGTAAATTAAATTTAAATTATATAGAATTAAATCTACCATTTCAACGGAAAAATGCAGGGGGAGAAATCGTTCTTGCATTCAGCCACGCCTACTTTGCATTTTACCCTAATTTTCAAAAATTTATGTTGAATCAAAGGGTTCTAAGCCGCATCTAAAATATTATGAGTGATAAGGGTATAAATCAGCCGAAAAAACTATCTTTACCCATCCAAGGTATGACCTGCGCCTCCTGCGCGGCGCGAATTGAGAAATCCCTTAACGCGCTGAAAGGGGTCCGGGAGGTGAATGTCAATTTGGCCACGGAAAAAGCCAATATTTTGTATGAACCCGGCTTGGTGAATGACCGGACCCTGGAAAAAGCCGTCGAAGACCTCGGCTACCAGGTCCTTTCGGACGCGGGGAAGGAAGAAAAAATAACCGTAGCCATCGGGGGCATGACTTGCGCCGCCTGCGTGAATCGAATCGAGAAAGCCCTACGCAAAATCGAAGGGGTGTCGGAGGCTCAAGTCAATCTGGCAACGGAAAAAGCCACTCTCCTTTACCGGCCAGACAAGGTTGGGAAAACCGAGTTCCGAAAAACCATCGAAGACCTGGGGTATGAAATCCGGGGTTTCGAGGCAGAAATTTCGGCCGACCGGGAAGCGGAAGCCAGAAGCCTTGAGGTTCGCATCCAAAAAAGGAAGTTCCTCATCAGCGCCGTCCTTTCTGTGGCCATCTTTTTCGGCAGCATGCCCGGGTGGTTCCCCTGGTGGCCTAAATTCCTGCAAAATCATTTTACCCTCTTCCTGCTCACAACTCCGGTCCAATTCTGGGCCGGCTGGCAGTTTTACCGGGGTTTCTGGCTAGCCCTGAAGCACCGGACTTCGGACATGAACACCCTCATCGCGGTGGGAACCTCCGCCGCCTACATCTACAGCGCAGTGGTGACCTTCCTCCCCCAATGGTTCCGGGCTCGGGGATTGGACTTGGGGGTTTATTTTGATACTTCAGCCATGATCATCACCCTGATCCTTTTGGGGAAGCTTCTGGAAGCTATCGCCAAGGGTCACACATCCTCGGCGATAAAACGGCTCATGGGTCTTCAGGCCAAGACTGCCAGGGTGGTCCGGAACGGGCAGGAGATGGATATCCCGGTGGAAGAGGTACGCAAAGGGGATGGGGTGATTGTTCGTCCCGGGGAAAAAATCGCCGTCGATGGGATTGTCCGGGAGGGAAATTCGGCGGTGGACGAATCCATGCTGACCGGAGAGAGCCTCCCCGTGGAGAAGCATGCCGGGGACTCGGTCATGGGGGGGACGATCAACAAAACCGGTTCCTTTAAATTTGAAGCGACCAAAGTGGGCAAGGACACGGCTCTGGCCCAGATCATCAAACTGGTGGAAGAAGCTCAGGGATCGAAAGCTCCGATCCAGAGGCTGGCGGACCGAGTGGCGAGCGTCTTTGTGCCCGCGGTCATATCCATCGCCCTGGTTACTTTTGCTGTCTGGATGATTTTCGGGCCTAAGCCGGGTTTCACTCTGGCTCTGCTCAATTTCGTGGCGGTCTTGATAATTGCCTGTCCCTGTGCTCTGGGGCTGGCGACCCCCACGGCCATCATGGTGGGAACTGGCCGGGGAGCAGAGAACGGAATCCTTATCAAAGGAGGAGAGAGCTTGGAGACCATCCACCGGGTGAACACCATTCTCTTCGACAAAACCGGAACGCTTACCCAAGGCAAACCTGCAGTTACCGACATTGTGGCCGAAAAAGGTTTTGACCAGAGCCAGGTCCTTGAATGGGCCGCTTCTGCGGAAAAAGGGTCGGAACATCCCCTGGGGGAGGCCATTGTCCGCGCTGCCGAAGAGAACGGCCTGAAGCTCAAGCCTGTGGATGCCTTTGAAGCCATTCCCGGGCAGGGAATAAAGGCGAAAATAAACGGGGAAGCGATCCTCCTCGGAAACCTGAAGCTCATGGAAGAGAACGGCGTCGAGCTGGATGGGATTGAGGGAGATTTGGAGCGTTTGGCGGGGGAGGGGAAGACCCCCATGCTCGTGGCCCGAAATCATTCTGCGGCCGGAATCATCGCCGTGGCCGATACCCTCAAGCCTTATTCCAAGGAGGCGGTTGAGGCCCTGCAGCGGATGGGCCTGGAAGCGGTCCTTGTTACCGGCGACAATGAACGCACGGGCAAAGCCGTGGCTGCTCAAATGGGAATCAACCGGGTTCTGGCCGAAGTCCTTCCCTGGGAAAAAAGCCAGCAGGTTAAGCGATTGCAGGAAGAGGGGAAAGTGGTGGCTATGGTCGGCGACGGGATCAATGACGCGCCGGCCCTGGCCCAAGCCGATGTGGGAATAGCTATCGGTACGGGGACCGATGTGGCCATGGAATCTTCCGACATTACCCTCATCACGGGAGACCTGCGGGCGGTGGTGACTGCTATCCAGCTCAGCAAAAGGACGATCCGTACGATCCGACAGAACCTCTTCTGGGCTTTCTTCTACAACGTGTTGGGGATCCCCATCGCCGCCGGGATCCTCTATCCTATCTGGGGAATCCTCCTCAATCCTATGATCGCCTCCGCGGCCATGGCCATGAGTTCTGTGTCCGTGGTCAGCAATTCCTTGAGACTGCGGCGGTTCCGGCCCCATATTTAACGGCAGATTCTGGATACCGGATACTGGATGCCAGATCATTAAATCATTTCTTTCTATGAACCGGCAGCTAGAGTCCAGGATCAGATTTTTTTCTCCAACCTTGACCGCCCCGCCTATTTCTGATAGAAGAATTACTCATCATCGGATATCCAGTAGCAAGTATCCAATATCCAGAATCTAGAAAGGGGAGGGGATCATGGAGATTCTTTTCAGGAACGGAAACATCCTGACCATGGAACCGGGCCTGCCAAAGGCAGAAGCCCTGGCGGTCCAATTCGGGAAAGTCCTCGGAATCGGTAGAAATGAGGACATGGAGAGGCTGGCCGGTCCGGGGACAACCGTGGTCGACCTGCAGGGCCAGACCGCGCTTCCCGGCTTCATCGACACCCATAGTCATTTCTGCCTTTACGCCCTCCTGACCGATCAGGCGGACTGCCGCCCGGCGGCCGGGTGCCGGAAGGGGGAAGACGTGGTTGAAGCCATCCGAGCTCAGGCCAAGAAGACCAAGCCTGGAAAATGGATCATGGGGTGGGGGTACGCCCCCTACCTTCTCGACGACCAGAAAGATTTGACCCGAGAAGACCTGGACCGGGCTTCGACAAAACACCCCATTTGCCTGGTACATGTGTCCGTTCACGGATGCGTGGTCAATTCCCTTGCGTTGAAGGAACTTGGTTTTACCAGAAAGACCCCGAATCCTCCCGGCGGGGTGATAAACCGGGACGAGAAGGGGAATCCCAACGGGATCCTGAGCGAGTCGGCGTTCATGGGGCCCCTTTTCTTTGCTGCTCCATCCATTTATTCCAAGATGATGGCGGAGTACGACCGCAAGGGGAGGGTGGAAATGATATCCCGCTGCGCCTCCCGGTTCCATCGCCTGGGAATCGTAGGCGCCCACGACCCCTTTGTCGATGCGGCAACCCTGCGAACTTACCAGGATGCCGAGATGGCAGGAGAATTCGCCTTCCGCCTCTACGCTTTCATCCTGAATCAATGGGCGGACCCCCTCCTGGCCGCGGGCATCAAGCGGGGATTC
>DASPRR010000492.1:0-4119 GCA_035624375.1 Thermodesulfobacteriota bacterium
TCGTGCTTGTTGGGGTTCAGGGTGGAGGAATTTGGATCATCAGGCTCGGCGGGTGCTTATCTTTCCATGAAACCCCTCCCTATGTTCCGCAGGGAGAGGCCTGAGAGGAGATTCCTCCAAGCAGAAAAGAGAACCAAAGCATGTTTCCGTTTCAATCCCCCCCCAGGACAGGCCCGATCCAATGGAAGAACCACCGCCTCAGGATGATGATCCAAATTTCTCCGCCCTGAACCCCATGAGGTCCCCCCTCCTTTCCAGAGATCTTAGTTTCGAAAGACTCTTTTTTAAGAACTGGGGGTGGGCAAGTCCTGCGGCGCTTGCCTCCTTCGCTTTTTTTCTTTTCTGTGAAAAAGAAAGGTCGTGGCCCGGAAGCAAAGGCATTGTGCGGGAAAAGCATCGGCCCTTCCATTTCGGATTTCGATTTGCGGATTTCAGATTTTGGGCTTTTCTTTTTCAATCCGCATTCCGCAATCAACAATTCGTAATTTCGAAGGCCCGCCCGGTCCAAGGAATGAAAAGTATCTCATGATTTTTGCGCGCAATGGCCTTGTTTCCGGAACAGGCAATTCCTGAAATTCAACAGAGCTTACGTCTATTTGCCGAAAAGTGACGGGGCCAGTCCAACGGCCTTGATTCCGTTTTCATGCCTGTTGGCATAAGACCCCGGATTTCGAGCGCATTGGATGGCGAGTGCGAGTACCGCCGGGTTTCCCCTCATTAAGGTTTTCCCCTCCTCTTTCCGCAGACTTGCCGGAGAATGGGTTTCCGAACGGCGGCCTCGCCGAGCCGCAGCCCGGCAGCTCTTTTTCCTGGTTCTCTTTTCACTTGCTTCTTTTTTCAATTTAACCCTATAATTTCAATAGAATATGAGTCGTTCGGAAATCATGGAAACGGTAGCGTTCCGAGATATGTTCTTAACCCAGGGGTGCGCCGAGACGCACGCATCCGAGACTTTTTTCCCCTTTAGCCCTCACTTGATTTACTAGAAACATGCGGATCGGGACCAAACTCCTTCTCGGTTTTATCCCCCTGGCCATTCTCACGGCCATGGTCGCCGAGGTATTATACGTCAACTCCCAACGAATCAGCGAGAGCTCTCACCGGGTGAGGGAGGCCTACCAGAATTACAGTAACATTCTGGACATGCGCCGGCACGAAAAGAACTTCGCTTTTTACCGGGAAAAATTCTACCTCCAGCGCATCCAGGAAGCTTCCTCTCGCGCAGCTGAGTCTCTTTCCCAACTGCGGGTCCTGGGGGATGAGAATGAATCCCTCTTTAAATTCACCCAGGCCCAAGCAGTCCTGAGGGACTATCAGCGGGTCATTGGTCTCCTCCTTTCCGCGGAGGGCCGCCCCGAGGCTGACCAAAAGATCGCTGAACTGGAAGCCTTGGGCCACCAGTTGGAGAAAATGGCCGAACAGGCCATAGGCCTCTCCTGGCTGCCGATCCAGGTGGCCACCCGGAAGGCCCAGACCTATGCTTGGGTCTTTGCCGTTCAAGCCGGGCTGATCGGCGTGGTTCTGGCTTTCTACTTCAGCCAGCTCCTGGTGAAGCCCATTCGACAGCTCCTGCGGGGGACCCAGAAGGTGGCCGAAGGAGATTTTTCCCAGGGGGTCTCCCTGAAGTCCAGGGACGAAATCGGGGCGCTCGCCGAATCCTTCAACAAGATGGTGGCCTCCCTGGAGCAGGGCCGAACCCAGTTGCAGCAGTCGGCCCAGGAACTGCGCAAAACCAAGGATACCCTCGAGAACATTGTCCAGAGCTCGGTCGATGCCATCGTGGCCACCGATCCCAAGGGCCGGATCACCTTTGCCAACCGGTCCATGCAGGAGCTTATTCTGGGCCAGGCCGGGCAGGAAGAGAAGCTTCTCGGGGTGCCCATGAGCCAGTTGTATTCGGGGGGGCTGGGGGAGGCTCGTAAAATCATGTCGGTTCTCCGGAAGCGGGGCCAGTTGATGAATTATGAAACCACGATGGTTAGCAACGGGCGGGTGATCCCCATCCTGACCTCGGCTTCCCTGCTCAAGGAGGAGCGCGGAGCGGTCATCGGAACCCTGGGGGTGATCAAGGACTTGACCGAAAAGAAGAAACTGGAGGAGGACTTGAAGAAGGCCCAGGCCGAGTTGGTCCAGACCGAGAAACTGGTGGCCATCGGCCGGCTGGCCTCCGGGGTGGCCCACGAGATGAACGACCCTCTCACCTCCATCCTGACCTTCGGCAGTCTCCTGCGGGAAGACACCCCGGAGGGGGAACCGATTCGGGAAAGTTTGGACATTATCCTCAAAGAGGCGAACCGAGCCAAGAGAATCGTCTCTGACCTTCTCTCCTTCTCTCGGGAATCCAAATCCTCTATGGAGTGGGTGGACCTCAATGATGTGTTGAACATGAGTCTTCTCCTCCTGGAAAAACAGGGGGTCATGGAGGGAATTGAAGTCCGGATGGACCTGGCCAAGGAACTCCCTCTGGTGCGTGCCGATTCCGGGCAGATGCATCAGGTTTTTACCAATCTTCTTCTTAATTCGGTTCAGGCTATGAACCCCGATCCTTCAGCTCAAGAAATATCCGAATTCCCCCACGGGGGAAGGAAACTCTTTCTCCGAACTAGTTTTGTCGAAACTCCCGAGGTAGATTTTTCCGTTTCCCCTTCCCTGGCCGGGCCTTTCATCCGGGCGGTCTTTCAGGACACCGGGCCCGGGATCCCACCCGAAAACTTGAGCCGGGTCTTCGATCCCTTTTTTACCACTAAGGGCACCGGGGAAGGCACCGGCTTGGGGCTTTATATTGTCTCGGGAATTCTGAAAAACTACGGAGCCCAGTATCGCCTGGAGAGCACGGTGGGTCGGGGAACAACTTTTACCATCGATTTCCCTTTGTCCACTGCGCAGAAAATCTGATATGGAAAAAGCGACCCAAATTCTTATCGTCGACGACCAGGTCAACACCTGCAAATCCCTTCAGGCCATACTCAAAAAGAGCGGATACCCATCGGACTATACCCTGAATGGGGAGGAAGCTCTGAAGAAGGCTCGAGAAAAACACTACGATATCGTCATCAGCGATATTCGCATGCCCGGCATGGACGGGATGCAGCTCCTGGAGGAATTGAAGAAGACCCAGCCCTCCCTGGTGGTCATCATGATCACCGGATATGCCACCATCAAGAGCGCCGTGGAAGCCATCCAGAAGGGGGCCTATGATTACCTGCCCAAGCCCTTCACCCCCGACGAAGTCCGGGTGATCATCGAGCGGGCCGCGGAGCACAGCCGGCTGGAGGCCGAGAATATTCTCTTACGCGAGCATTTCCAGGCTCGGCGCCCCTTTGAGAACATCATCGGCAACAGTCCGGCCCTGCAGCGGGTCTTCGAGATGGTCCAGAAAGTAGCCGACACCGACAGCAACATCCTCCTCACGGGAGAAACGGGAACGGGAAAAGAGCTGGTGGCCAAGGCCATCCACGACCGGAGCCGGAGACGGGAGAAGCTGTTCCTTCCTCTCAACTGCGGCTCCATCGCCGAAGGGGTATTGGAAAGCGAACTCTTCGGCCATATGAAAGGCGCCTTTACCGGGGCCGTCGCCACTCGAAAAGGCCTGATTGAGGCCGCCGATGGGGGGACGCTCTTTCTCGACGAGATCTCCGAAACCGCCTCCTCCTTCCAGGTAAAGGTTCTCCGGGTCATTCAGGAGGGGGAGTTCATACGCGTGGGGGACACGCACCCTCTCCGGGTAAACATCCGCATCATCGCCGCCACCAATCGTGACCTGGAAAAGGCGGTGGAGAGGCGGGAGTTCCGCCAGGACCTCTACTACCGGCTCAAAGGGATTGCCATTCACCTGCCTCCATTGCGGGAACGCCTGGACGACATTCCCTCCCTGGCCTATCATTTCTTGGCCAAGTACCGCGGGGACCGGAAAGCGGAGCGCATTGATCCCCAAGCCCTGAAAGCCCTTCAGGCTTATAAATGGCCGGGAAACATACGCGAGCTGGAACATATCATCGAATACGCCCTCTCCATGGCGGAAGGAGAGACGATCAAGATCACCGACCTCCCGGAAGAGTTCATCAATCGGATAGCGGACCGGGCGGCAGCCCAGGAGAGTTGGGCCAATGCCCCTTTCAG
>DASPRR010000514.1:0-44387 GCA_035624375.1 Thermodesulfobacteriota bacterium
TATCTGGCTATAAGAGGTATACAATGTCTTTGCTTCGTCAAGAACCCTTGCGGCTTCTTCTAATTGGCCCATCAAGGCTAAGGCTTTGGCTAATCCAAAATACGCCTTCGAGTCGGCTCCACGATATCTCTTTATCGAGCCGATGAAAAGATCGGCCGCTTCATTCAGCTTTCCCCGCTTCAAGAGGAGCTCCCCCAACTCGGAATAAGAATTTAGAACCTGGGGATACCTTTCTAAACACCTTCGGAAGGCTTTTTCCGCCTCGTCGAATCTTTCCCTCTTAGTGTAAATATTTCCCAGAGAAATCAAGGACTTGGCCTTGAGCCCGTCCAAGTCGGCTGCATACGAGGTATAGTTGGCAGGGATTTGGGTAATCCGCTCATAAAGGGCTGCTGCCCCTGCGAGGTCGCCCATTTTCTCCCGTAATCCCGCGGCCAAAAAAAGGCTGTCAATCTTCTGCGGTGAAGCCTGAATCTCCTTCTCGATCCATTGATGGGCATTCCCCCAATCCCCCAGCCGTTCATAGCTCAAGGCGATGGAAGTAGGCATCTGCCGGAAAATTTCCGGCTGTTTGCGCTCTCCATCTGGGATCTCCAGCACCCTTTGGTACCATTGAATGGCCGCTTCGAAATCTTCCGTCAGGAAGTACGAATCTCCGATGGAACTAACATACGCAGGATCTCGCCGGTATCGGGGAAATTCAGCCAGGAGGATTTCGCGATTGCGCAAGGCTTTTTTACGCTTGACCTCGGGGTTGTCATATCCGATATGATCTATCCGAACATCCACCCGGAACACCGGCATTTTTAATTTTTTGACCGCGAAGCCGACCTGCTCATGGACCTTTCGTTCAAAGCGAATTTCTGGATGATTGGGAAACAGGCGCAGTTGGTACCATTGTTCTCCAAACCCTCCCTGCCGCACATTTCGAACCTTCAAGTAAAAAGCCCGGTCAGGAGGGGCTGTTTTCAACCTCTTAAACTTCTCCGCCTCGGAAAGAGGTACGCGGTCATCGGCATCCAGCCAAAGAACCCACTGCGAAGTGGCATGATCCAGGGATATATTTCGTGAGTAACTAAAATCACCGCGCCAATCAGAACGGATGACTGCGATCCCATATTTCTCGGCTATTTCCACCGTGCGGTCGGTGGACCCTGTGTCGACCACCACGACCTGGTCCGCGAAATCCTTTACCGTTTCCAAACATTCCTCAACATTCTTTTCCTCGTTTTTGACGATCATACAAACAGAAAGGGTATTTGGAGGCCAATCGGTTAGCCGTATTCTTGTCTTCATTTGTACTGGTTTTTCGTCATATTTTTGACATCTGAGGCCTTCTCTATTTTTTCAGTGCACGGAACATGCCAGATTTGGCCTCTTTTTCTCTTGTTCCCGTGGTAATTGGGAGGGCCTAATTTTATCCAAACGAATCCATCAGATAGGCGGTAGGTTTCCATCTTTTCCTCCCAGCAAATAAATTCAAGAATTCTGTCAATTAAAATTTCTTCCCCCCAGCGGAAAAAAACTCAAGCTTTTGCAAGAGGTTGACGACAAGACTTATAGGTAAAGGACTATGGTTATACACCCGTTTTACACACAGCAAGTATTGAAGGCTTATAACGTGCAACTATCAATGAGGCCACGAATATCGAAAGGCCAGACGAATAGTCCTGCTTCGAAAGACGTGATTGCGATCTCACCGGAAAGCAGAAAAAAATCCATGGTTGCCAAGATTTCACAGGAAATCGTCAATAATTTGGCCAAAAATTCACCCCGGAACGAAACGGCTGAAGAGGCCCTGAATCAGCTCAGTCAGACATACGGCCAGCTTTTTGAGGTGGAGGAAAAAGCCGGAGAAGGATTGGCCTTTAGGGTCGTTTCAGAAAAGAGGGGGGACCCTCCTCGGTCCCTAACGAAGGAAGAAAACGAAAAAATCAAACAGAAACTGCTTGACATCACTCAAACTATTGTTTATCGTGACTTATCTAAAGGGGGAATTTGAATGAAAATTCAAGATATGAATAACGATGGGCAGAGCATCCGGCAAATCACGCAGGGAATGAAGCCCCCCCAATCGGAAAAAAACCCTCCGGCTTCGAGTGTTACCAGCCCGGATGCAGGTTCGGATAGAGTGGAACTCTCTCCCCAATCCCGGGATATGAAGAAAATTCATGAAATCTTAGCCACTACTCCGGAAATGCGCACAGAAAAAGTGGCGGAGTTGAAAAAAGCCATCGCGGATGGAAGTTATAGGGTAAACACCGAGGATATTGCTGATAAGATGCTCAAGGAAATGGTCTTCGAGTCCAACCGTTGATTCTTCTCCTGTTTATGCAGGGTCTCGCTCTCCTCGCCCATCACAGGTAGTCCAATAAGCTGACCTTCGAAATTTGGGCGGCCGTCTCCAAGGCAACGTTATAGGCCGTCTGCTTTTGTTGCATCTCCACAATGGCTTTGTTGTTATCCACATTTTCGAGATCACCCAATTGGTTCTGCAGGTCGAGATTGACCTGGCTGAAGATTTCCCCCTGGATTTTCAGGTGATCCTGCCGAATGCCCACGTCCGAGACCTGGGCGTTGAGATAATCCGTCGCCGCCTGAAGGTTCGTCGACTCCTGCTGAATGGCTGTTTGATCGTTGTTCGCAATCGCCTGTTTCAGGGCGATCAAGGAGGAAAACAGATTGGAGTCCATAAATACTGTAGCTCCATTCTTTCCGGCCGTAATCGTTTGGTTGGGGTCGATTTGAATCTTCAAATCGTTCCCGTCTCCCTGATAATTAACCGTTTCAGTCCCGCCACTGACGCTGCGGGCAAAGGGAGGAGTGGCGGTCTGATATCCTCCAAAGATGTATTTCCCGTTTAACTGGGTATTTCCCAGGCCAATCGCCTCATCCAGAAGATGGTCAATCTGCGACACTGCCATAGTCCGGACCTCGGCGGTCTGGTTTCCGCCGCTTAGCTGGAGGGCGATATTCTGAGCGCTGGCGGCCAGGTTGGAAACCTGGTCGAGAACGGTCTCATTGATGTCCAGCCATCCTTTTGCAGTATCCATATTTTTTTGGTACTGTCCGATCCGTTCCAGCGTGTTGCTGAGGCCCAGCGAATTGACCATGGCCACCGGGTCGTCGGAGGGGCGGTTGAAATTTTTCCCCGAGGAAACCTTCTCTTGAATTTTATTCAAATCAGAGAAAAGGCGCAAAATGTTCTGCTGGATTCCGCGATATAAGGTTGGAGTTGCGACACGCATCGTTTTTCTCCTATACCGATTGCAGCAGGGATTGGAGCATCTCATCCGCGATGCTGATTATTTTTGAGCTGGCCTCATAAGCCCGCTGGAGCTTCAGCAATTGGGTCATCTCCTCGTCCAGATTGACGCCGGACACGGAATCCCGCAAGTCCCGAAGGTCATCCAGCTTACTCTGAACGAAACTTTGGTTTTCGTTAGCTGCCTCAGTGGTAATTCCTATCTCCCCGACCAGAGTTCGGTAATAATCATCCATGGACGTGGTTTCTACGCTGCTCGAAGTGCTTCCTCCCCGGTTGCTAATCGTCCATTTCCGAATCGATAGGCTCCCGTCGGTCTGGATGGCGGCGATGTTCAGGGCATTTTCGTTATCCCCCGGCGCCCCGGAAACCCCTCCTGCGGCGATATTCTCAGGATGCCCCAGAACATCGGAGCTCAGGGAAATAAAGGCGGCTGCGCCCTTGAAGTCCGTTGCGTTGGGAACCGCCGGAGAGGTTAAGAAATCCTGGAAGAAGTACGTTCCTGTGCCTCCGGAAAGGGTGTATCCCGCAGTATGAAGGGTGTTGACTTGCTGAATGAGGGTCCCGGCCAATTCATCCAAATTAGCCTGATATTGGGGAACAATCTCATCCCGAATATCCAGCCAGCCCCCGATCTTTCCTCCGGTCAAGCTTTTGCTTACATCACTTGGAACATTGTTGTAGTAGATCGAATCCCCTTGGGTACTGAATTTCCAATTCCTATTTCCATCGACCAGCAGAATTCCCCCTTGAGTAAAGACGGTCACCGAGCCATTCCCCTGCTCTACAGAAACATTGCCTACCCAACTGGATAGCTCCTCCAGGAGACTATTTCTTTGATCTCTCAAATCATTCGCCGGGGTTTGGGCAGCTTCAGCGGACACAATCTGGCCATTCAGGTCTGCGATCTGTTTAGTTAGCTCATTGACCTTCTCAATTCCCATCTGGAGATTGTTGTCCATATCCTTCTTGGTCCCGGTCAGATCGTTGCTCAGAGAATTAATTTTTTGCGTCAGAATTTTTGCTTTTTCCAGCAGGGCCGTCCGCTCTACAGTTCCCCCCGGGTTATTGGCCACACCCTGCCAGGCATTCCAGAAATCGCTCATAGCATTACTTAGGGAGGAATCTCGCGTCTCATTGAAGAGGGACTCCAATTGGGACAAAACCGACGCTTCGGTTTGATATTCATTCAAGGAGGATGTATTTTGCTGAATCGTCCGGGTTGTATAAGGATCGAAAGCTTGGGCTACTGAAGCTATTTGTACCCCCGTCCCAATTCTGAGCTGATTCATTGAAACGGGAGATCCCGATTCGAATACCGCACTCTGGCGTGTATACCCCGGAGTATTGACATTGGCAATATTATGGCTCGCCACATCCATCGCAATTTGGTCGGCCTGGAGGGCACCTGCGGCAATATTCATAATGGCATTGATCCCGGACATAACTACACCTTTCGGTTTAAAGAAATAGGTAGAAGAGTCGAGGATTGCGTCTTCCCATTCTGGATATAAACCGGCGATTCCACCAGGGGCTGGGTTAGAAGAGAGAAAAGCTCTCTCCAGTATGCCAGGGATCCCTGGACGAAGGTTTTATTCCGGGTATTGACCTGGGAGACCCTTTTCTTTAGACTGGCCAGAGTTTTCTGGTAGCCTTTGATCCGCTGCGCATCCTTTGCCGGCAAGAGGATCAGGAGGGTTCCAAGGGTTTTCTCTTTTTCTTCCGGTCGTAAGGTACTTACCATCTTTTCAATGTCTCTAGCGATGGACCCGTGGACCCTGCGGATCTCCTCAACATGCATCTCAACAGAGTGGAGGGATTCGGTAAGGAGGTCCACGGACCCCTGGCGCAGGAATCCCGACTCTTTTTTCAGCTCTTCTCCCAAAAGATGGTAGTGGAGGATCTCCTCCTCCATCCGCTGACAGAACTCTTCCAGAAGCCCCTCTCGCAAAGGGGTCACGGTTTCTTCTCCTCTTCCTGCTCTTTTTCCTCGCCCGTTTCCAGCAGACCTGGGGGGAACAGGCTCAGGCATTCCGTTCGCTTCCTGATTTCCTGAAGGAAGGAGTGAAAGTGGCAATGTTCATCTTCGATCATCTGACAGACCAGCTGCAGATGATCTTCCAGCTCTTTCATTGACTTCCTCTTTCCTTCCCGCCCCCCTGAGCTGGCCTTCTGCGGAAAGGGGCTCGCTCTTTTCTTCCCTCTTAAGGACCTGGTTATAGATTTTCTTTCCCAGGCCGATCCCGCCCCTTTGGGCCATTTTTTTGCTCAACTCCTGGTCCATGAGGCTGTCGTAAATCTCTTTACCAGGGCCATTCCCCCAGAGCCCGCTGGAAGGAACGGATTGTCGCATGACTTTCAGCATCCGGGCCAGGAACAGGGCCTCAAAGTCTGAGCAGGCCTTTTTCAGTTTCTCCCGATCGATCTTGCGGCTTCCCGGGTCGTTTCCCTGGGAGCCTGCTTCCGGGGCTTTACCCATCTTGTTTATCGGCATGCTCTCCATTTTCTTGAATTCCTAGTAGACCTCCAGGTCGGCCTGCAGGGCCCCGGCAGCCTTGATGCTCTGGAGGATGGAGATCAGGTCCCGGGGGGTTGCGCCGATGGCATTCAGGGCCTTGACGACCTCTCCCAGGTCCGCCCCGCTGGGTAGGATGATCATGGGCTTTCCTTCCTCCTTGACCGCCAAACTCGATTCGGGAGTGACCACCGTGGCTCCTCCGGGGGTCATGATGGGTCCGGTTCCTTCCCGCGGAGGAATTTGGATGGAAGGGGTCCCGGGGGGAGACCCGGGGGCAAAGGGCAAGGGTTGGGATACGTTGTACCGTTCCTTAATCTGTATGCTCAGGTTGCCGTGGGCCACGGCAACGGTGGAGATCCGGACCTTTTCTCCCAGAACCACCGTTCCAGTCTTTTCATTCAGGATGACCTTGGCCACTGCATCGGGGGTGACTTCCAACCTTTCCAGGGACGCCATCCATTCTGCCACCCGGTCTTGATGGGAGTCGGGGACGGCGATCTTGATGGTGGCTGAATCCACACATCGAGAGTAGGCGCCGCCCATAGAGAGGTTGATCACCTCCTTTACCTTTTCCGCCGTGGTGAAATCAGGATGGAAGAGGGTCAGGGCCAACTCCTTCTTCCCGTCTAAAGTGACGGGGACCTCTTTTTCGATCACGGCCCCTTTGGAGATGAGTCCGGCTGTAGGATGGTTTTTCGTAATGCTGCTTCCCGAGGCCCCGGAAACGGAAAACCCTCCGGTCACGATCGCGCCTTGTCCTACGGCGTACACCTGACGGTCAGGACCCAGGAGAGGGGTCATGAGCAGGGTTCCCCCACCCAGGTTGGTGGCATCCCCCATGGAGGAAACATGGGCATCGATCCGGTTGCCAACCCCTCCAAAAGGAGGGAGGGTGGCGGTGACCATGACCGCGGCTACGTTTTTGAGGCGGGTTACCAGGATTCGATCCGGGGGGATTTTGATTCCCATCCTCTCCAACATGTTGGCAATGGAACGGATGGTGAAGTCCACACTGGTGGTGTTGTCGCCGGTTCCATTGAGGCCCACGACGAGTCCGTATCCCGCCAGTTGGTTACTCCGAACCCCCTTGAAGAAGGCGATATCCTTCAGCCGGGCTCCCCAGGCAAACGAAGGAAGGGACATCATCAGCCCGGTGATGACAGCCAAACCAATCAGGACCGATCTCTTTTTCATGGCGGCGCTCCTGCCCGAAACCTTTCCTAGAACGGCCATACCCAATCCAGAATCCTCGCCAGCCAGCCCGGACGCTGCTTGTCGCTGACCGCTCCCTGGCCGATCAGTTCGATCCTGGCATCAGAAATATAAGTGGAAAGGATGATGTTGCTGGCGCTGATGTCTTCGGTCCGGATCACCCCTTGCACATTGATGACCTGGTTCTCGTTGTTCACCCGGACTTGGCGGTTTCCCTGGATGGCCAGATACCCGTTGGGCAAAACCTGAAAAACCTGCGCGGTGATGTAAGTGCTCAATTGAGAGCTTCGGGTCGTATCCCCCTTGCCGTCAAAATTATTGGCGAAGTCTACTTTCTGGTCGCTTCCTACCCAGTCGCCCGTTATCTTGGACAGGACCCCGCTCCAGCTGGCTTCCAGGTTCGAGGCACGGGTAGTCTTGGTCGCGGCGTTATTGGAGGCTGTGGCCGATTCCACTACGTTGATGGTCACAATATCTCCAACATTTCGGGCTTTCACATCGGCAAACAGATTGCCCCCCCTTGCGGAAACCCACAGAGAGCCCTCGGACAGGGGTGCATAGGGAGAAGAATAATGCTGGGCTGCTGCAAGGGGTAGAGAGTATTCGCTCTTCGAGGAAGCCTGGGGGATCAAACATCCTGTTCCCCAGATTGATACCAGAATCAGGGCTGCGGGAAGGGAAGAAAGCTTTTTCATCAAGCTTGGCTCCTTTTTAAAAATCCACCAACAACGTGTGGCCGTCCAAGACCTGTCCATAGACTTCTCTGTTGCTGGAGATATTGGTCACCTTGATTCGATCTCCAGCCCGGCCTTCTTCTTTCACTTCGCCCATGCAGGTAATCTTGAAATGGTCATTCTCCACCAACAAGGTCACCCGATCCCCTTTTTTGACCAAAGGAGGAACCTCCACCATGGATTTGCGCAGGACCTCCTGGGTGTTGATTGAAAGGGTTAACCTTTTCCCAAGCACTTCTCCCACGTCCGTGATTACATCCGCGGCTTGCTGGGTGATGTTTCGGTTCACAAGCTGGACATCCTTTTCTTCCACAATCTGGTGCCTTCGGAGGGAATTTTTGGCAACCACCACCTCGGCAAAGACCTCCACCCGCGCCTGGGCGCGGACCTCCCGAACCTTCTCTCCCTCGGCCCAAAGGATCAGGAATACGGGGATATTGCCCCCCTGGTAAAACTGGGCCGGAGCTCTGACCTCCCAGGAGAGGACCCCGGGGGGAACCATAAACGGGTCGATTCCCTGTATCTCCCTAACTTTCACGCTCTTTTTCTCATCCCCCAGGGCTCTCTGGAAGTGGTCTTCCAGAATCTGGCTTAACTCGGCTCGCTCCATGGATCGGCCTGGGCGAGTGACTTCAATCTTATCCGGAATCTGGCTTTGGGCCACCAGGGAAGAAATTCCGTTTCTTTGCAGGGCTGCGGAAAGGGAGGCCCGGGAGAGGATTAAAACGTCACCCGGAAGGGGCGAGGCTTGAATTTTCGTCCTGCCCACTTTTTCCACCAGCGAAGGGGAAGAGCCTTGAATGGAGGCGATATCCTCAAGGTACACCACTTCCTTCTGGACTGAAGCTTGGGTCCTAAAATTCACCGAAAGGGGAGAAGGAGACGCCTCTCCCGTCCAGCAGGCGGAAATGAGAAAAAGACCCAGGAAAAACAACTCTCTGAGAAATCTGCTCCGGCTCATGGGCTTGGTTCCTATCTCTTCAAATTGGACGCCAATTGGAGCATTTCGTCCCCGGTCTGGATGACCTTGGAGTTGATCTCGTAAGCCCTCTGGGTGGTAATCATATTGACCATTTCTTCTACAACATCCACATTGGACATTTCCAGGGAGCCCTGGAGGAGGGTGCCGAAATCATCTGTGCCGGGGTTCCCCGGGATGGTGTCTCCGGAGGCATCGCTGGGGGCCATGAGATTCTGGCCCAAGGACATCAAGCCGGCCGGGTTGGGAAAATTGTACAACTGAATCTGAGCGCTCCCCAGCTCTTTCCCGTCCGATCCGGAGGCCACGATTTTCCCCCCGGGTTCGATAGTGACGGTAAGGGTCTTCGGAGGGACCGCAAATTCCGGCTGAAGGCGGTTGCCGTAGGTATCGCACACGTACCCATCCTTGTCCTGCTTGAAAGACCCAGCGCGGGTGTATACTTCTTTGCCGTTGCTCAAGAGCTTGAAGAACCCTTTTCCCTCAATGGCCAGGTCCAGCTGATTCTTGGTCTGGGTATAATCCCCCTGGAGGTGGACCTTTTCCACGGCCACGACCTTGGCCCCCATGCCCACCTGGATTCCGGCGGGCAACTTTCCGCCCGTGGAAGTGGAAGCGCCGGGCATGCGCAGGTTCTGGTACATGAGGTCCTGGAAATTGACCCGGCTTTTCTTGAACCCGGTGGTATTCACGTTGGCCAGGTTGTTGGCCACCGTATTGAGGTTGGTCTGCTGGCAATTCATCCCCGTGGCTGCTGTCCAAAGACCTCGCATCATCTTCGATCTCCTCCTTCAGGTTCCTTGGGATGGTTAAACTTTGGCCAGTTCGTTGACCGCCTTGGCGTCCATGTCGTCCTGGACCTGCACGATCTTGTAGCAAGCCTGAAAGCTACGCAAGGCGTCGATCATCCGGATCATCTCTTCCATGATATTGATATTGGAGAGCTCCAGTGCTCCCTGATGGAGCTGGCTCTGGGAAGCTTCCTTTTCTTCCTGCTCGCCTTCCAGTTTAAAGAGAGCCTGTCCTTCTTTTCTCAATCCTTGCAGGTCGGGGAAGGTCACTAGGGCGATCTTGTCCCGAATGGACCCGTCCACATTGACGGTTCCATCCTTGTCCACGGAAAATTGGTTCCCCCGCAGGTTGATCTCCCCCGTCCTTCCCCATACCGGATATCCACTATCCTGGACCAGGGTTCCCTCCCGATTCAGACGGAAATGGCCGCTACGAGTGTAGCGGATTCCCTGGGGAGTCTTGACCTTGAAAAATCCTTCCCCCTCGATGGCCAGGTCGAAGGGGTTCTGAGTGGCCTGCAGCTCCCCCTGCTGAAAGGAGGTGACCGAGGTTTCAAACTCACCCAGCGGATTTGAGGAGAAGGCCTCGGAAAAGATCTTATGGAAGACAGGCACGTCCTTCTTGAATCCTGCCGTCTGGGCGTTACTCAGGTTGTTGGCGATAAGCTCGTGCCTTCTCTCCTGTCTAAAGAGCCCGGTGACCGCCAAGTTCTGAAATATTCCCACTTCGATCCTCCTTCAGATTCTGTCTTCAAAAAAGCAAATAGTATGCCACTGCGGCAAGGAAAGCTGTTTCTCCCCTTTCTCATTTCTGTCCCCTTGGAACATTTTTTTATTAGTAAAATAAGCACCTTATGACTATCTTTCGGACAGGGGACGGCGGACTTCTGGAAAGAGATTTCCTTTCCCGGAAAACCTCTTGTTTCCCCATGAGACCAAGGAAAAAAATACCCTAAAGGAAGGGAATTTCTTGCCCCCTTACCCTTGGGTCATGGAGCCGTATTTCTGGTTGAGGGAATAAATGAAGGCCAAGATCTCGGCGACGACCCCATAAACCGACGGAGGGATTTCCTCATAGAAATCCAGCTGGGAAAGGACCTGGATTAGGGCCGGGTCTTCCTGGATGGGAATGCCGTGCTCCTTGGCCAAGGCGATGATCTTTTCGGCCACCCGGCCCGAACCCTTGGCGGTCACCTTGGGAGCACGGTCCGATTTGGGGATGTACCGAAGGGCTACCGCTTTGGGGAGTTTCTCCCCTTTCTCCTGATTTCTCATATTGACTCAGATGATAATGCTGAGAAGAGAAGGAGCTTCTTTCCCCAGCTCCTGCACAACAGTTTCTTTCATGTTCTCTTCACCCTCCACCGATGCCTGGAGGTGGGAGGCGAATCCCAACTTCTCCAAATGAGCCCGCAGGGTCGAAAACCCAAAGTGGATGGACTCGGCCACTTGCCTATCCTCCACCAGAAACCGGCAGAAGAGAGTCTTCTCCCTCATCTGGACTTCGATCCTAACCTTGCCCCAGGAAGGAAGGTTCAGCAAAAAGAGAAGTGAGAACCCGTCTTCCCCGCCCTGCGCCGACTCCCTTTTGGGGAAAGAAAGGTTTAATTCCACTAGTTGCAGGTGAGACCCCAGCCAGAAGGGAAAAAAGAGAAAAAGTCCATCCGTCCGTTCAGGGCTTCGCGAGTTCAGGACCTGGTAGAATTCAACTTTCTGGAGAAAGGACTCCAGGTCCTGCTTCAGGTTCTCCACCCGGGAAGGGTCCCCTTCTTGCATTCCCTCCCTTCCCACCCCTTGCAATTGAGCCAGGAGCTTCATTCCCAACCCCTTCAGGTCTTCCTGGAGAACCTGAGATAGAGGTTCCCCTCTGGCCCCTTCCATCCAATTCTTCACTTTGTTCTCCCAGAAAAAACCCGAATTCTCTACCAGCCTCCGCAGAGTGTCTTGACGAAGCGCAGAGAGATCGGGGAGGGATCGCAGGAGAGATCGGACTTCCTCCAAGGCCCTCTGAACCGATGAGGGCATTCCCTGGGGTCCTGCTTTGACCAGAAGGGAAAGCCGGTCGGCCAGGTTCTCCAGGGGCACATCAGCACTCAGGTATCTTTTCAGGAGGGAATCAATCTTCAGCTCTCCGGGGGCCTGCGGGGACAGGAGTTTCAGAATCACCTTAGGCTCGATCTCCTCCACTCGTAGCGGAAAGTCTCCAGAAGGGGGCAGGGGAACACGGCTTTCCACCCAGAATTTCTGATCCCCCAGTTGGAGCAGAAACCGGTGCGGCTCCATCTGCCCGAGAATTCTCCCTTGAAGAATTTCACCCGGGCGGAAGAAAGGTACATTCAGGTTAAGCGGGGTTTCGGCCGGAAGGGGGGAAGGTGGAAAGGAAGAGAGCAGTTTGATCTCGTTCAAGGGGTGAAAGCGAGCCTTTTATCCGTGGGTGGCAACTTTTCTCAGGTCCAAGATCAACTGGACCTCTTCCTGGGAAAGCCCCAGTCGTTTAGCGATATCTGCCACCCCACAGCCAGCAGTGGCCATTTCCAGGATTTGACCTTTTCCCTCCTGGGCGCTGGCCTTCGGCGGGAAAGCTGGAATCTTTTCCTCGATCTTCTCCAAAAGCTGGCTCAAATTCTGAATCTTCCCGTCTAGGGATTCGACCAAACTCTTAACCAGTTCCCGCTTCTCCACTAGGGTTTGGGCAAGGTCCCCAGAGAGGGACTCTGATTCCTTCAGCAACTGGTTTATCTTCTCCAGATTGCCTTCAAGCTTTCTCCCCCCAGCCAGGGCTTTGCCCCTCTTCGAGGAGATTCCCTTCGGAGTCCCCCTTAAGAAAAAGAATAAGGTCAGAAAGGAGGCTAGAATGGTTCCCTCTACCACTAATAATCCCCATGTGTCATTCAAGCTCATCCTTGTTCCTTTGCTTTCCGCCCTAGACCAGAATGTCCACCACTTTGCCCGATGCCGGCTTTTCGTTCTGGCCCTCTTCTCGGTCTTCCAGGGCCGATTCCTCGACAGCCGGCCTGCCCCGTTCCCTCTTCTTTCCCTTGGACCTGCGGCGGGAATCTTTGTCCACGGGCACCTCTTTAGAGTTTCGGGTCTGACCCGAAGGGTTTAGCCGACTCAACTGACCAAAGAGGGGAGACTCATCCCCCATAGGAATTTTTCCCGTCGCCCGAAGCTTACTTCTTCTCCAGGATTTTGTTGACTTTCTCGATGAACGTCTCGGGAGTAAATGGCTTGACGATGTAGTTGCTCACTTTGAATTTCACCGCTTCCAGGACGTTTTCCTTCTGTCCTTCCGCAGTTACCATCAAGAAGGGCAGGTCCTTCCATTCTTCCTGGCTGCGTACTGCCTTCAGGAGTTCGATTCCCGGCATCTGGGGCATATTCCAGTCGGAAACGATGAAATCGACCTTCTCCCGGCGTAGAATATCCAGGGCCATCTGTCCGTTCTCGGCCTCTAAAATGTTGGTGTGGCCGATCTGGCGCAGGATATTCTTGACGATCCGCCGCATGGTGGCAAAATCATCCACGACCAAGAACTTCATATTTGATTCGCTCATTTCTTTCTCCCTGGCTGATGGGGGTTGCAGGACTTTCGTTTTTCCTCCGGAAGGGAAGTTTCAGGACCTTCCGGATCAAGTGAAATCCCTCATATAACTTCGGACCTTGGTCTTCAGCTTCAGAATTGCCTTCGCATGGATCTGGCAGATCCGGGATTCGGTAAACCCCATGACTTCCCCGATCTCCTTCAAAGTGAGTTCCTCGTAATAATAGAGGGAAATCACCGTCTTTTCCTTGGGGGAAAGTTCCTCGATAGCCTCGGCCAGCACTTTCTTTAACTCCTCCAGTCCGAGAAGATGGAGGGGTTGTTTCTCCTGGTCATCGATGAGCAGGTTGATCAGGTCCTCCTCGGGTAGCTTGGGGATTTTATGGCGCACATTCTCGATATCCAGGAGGAAGACTCCGTTAACTTCGTTCACCAAGTCATAGTAGCTTTCCAGGGAAAGGCCCATTTCTTCCGCAACCTCCTCATCTTCCACCGACCTCCCTCTTTTCTTCTCCAAGGTCTGGCAGGCTTTCTCCAGTTGGGCCGCCTTCTGCCTCACCGAGCGGGAAACCCAGTCCAGGGAGCGCAGTTCGTCCAGCATGGCTCCTTTGATCCGGAACTCGGCGTACGTCTTGAACTGCACCTTCTTCTCCGGATCGAACTTATTCAGAGCATCCATTAAGCCGATGACCCCTGCACTCATCAAATCTTCCACCGAAACATGAGGAGGCAGACGCATGGCCAGTCGATGGGCTATGTACTTGATCAGGGGAGTATACTTCAGGATCATCTCCTCCCGGTTGTTTGCCTCCGGAGGGGGGGGGCCTGAAGTCTTCGGACTCGTCGAATAGACCTTGTGATTGAACGCTCTGGATTTCAATCGGCTCTCCCATCCTGTTCGGTCCGTTGCTGACATTGAAACAGATGCTGCCAGAAGAATTGGACCTGGCCTTGTGTTCTGGGGGTTGGGGGCCTCTCGATGAGCTCTCGGGCCATCTCCATGAAAGAACGGCTGGAGAGGGCCTGGGGAAAGGCCTCCAGGACCGGCCGCTGCTTCTTTACCGCCTGGGGGATTTTGTCATCGAAGGGCACGAAGCCCAGATAATCAACCGATATGCCTCCCAGGAAACGATCCACGGCCCTACTGATCTTGACGAAAGTCTCCTTGGCCTCCTGACCGTTCTGGGCCGAATTGATCAGCAGGGTAAACCGTTCTTTCTTGTATTTGGTGGCCAAAACTTTAATCAGCGCATAGGCATCGGTGATGGAGGTCGGTTCCGGAGTCACTACCACGATCGACTCTTCCGCCGCCAGGTTAAAGTAAAGTACATTGGAAGAGATCCCGGCCGCCGTGTCAATGAGCAGGATGTCTACAGTTCCGGCCACAAGGTCCAATTCATTCAGCAGGAATAGTTTTTGGCTCTCGTTCAGGTCCACCAGTTCTAGAACCCCGGAGCTCGCCGGGAGAACCGCCATTCCCCCCGGTCCCCGGGTGAGGATTTCGAAAACCCCCTTCTCCCGGTTTAGAAGGTGCTGAATGTTGTACTGAGGGGTCAGCCCCAGGAGAATATCGATGTTGGCCAGACCCAGGTCTGCGTCGAAGACCAGGACCTTCCGGTCCAGACGGGTAAAGGCAAAGGCCAAGTTGGCCACCACATTGGTCTTCCCAACCCCTCCCTTGCCGCTTCCCACGGAGATCACCCGCGGCCAGCGCGCGGTGTATGCCTCTTTACTCTTCTTCGGGGGTTTGCCCAAAGGTTCACTTCTTTCCTTTTGGCTATCCATGAGGGTCCGCAATCCCTCTGCTTGATCCATTCCCGTAGACCTCGTCAGTTCCATTGAATCCGGTTCAAAACCAAATGGGCTACCCGGCCCTTCGTGGCCAGTTCGATGTCCTCAGGAACTCTCTGACCATTGGTCAGGTAGGACAAAGGCCGTCTAAAACGCAGCAGCTGGTTGAAGAGGGAGGTGAACTCTTCGGTCTCATCGATTTTGGTGAAGATGTAACTCCGAATGGGAAGCAGGCTGAAGCGCTCCCCAATCTGGGCCAAGTCATAATCCTTGGTGGTGGCACTGAGGACCAGGTGGTTCTCCATCCGGCGGTCAACGGACAGGATGTCCTTCAATTCCTCCAACTGCTCCAGCTGATAGGGATTCCTACCGGCCGTGTCGATGAGCACCAGGTCCTGCTGGCGGTTTCTCTGGAGAATCTCTCCCAACTCTTCCCGTCCGGAGGCGATCTCCAATGGCAGGCCTAGAACCCGGGAATAAGTGCTCAGCTGGTCGATGGCCCCGATGCGATAGGTGTCGATGGTGACCAGGGTCACCTTCTTTTTCAGCTCCAGGCTGAAGTGGGCGGCCAGTTTGGCGAGAGTGGTGGTTTTCCCCACCCCGGTCGGGCCGATGAAAGACCACACTTTGCCAATCCCTAGGTCCGCCCCGGTCACTTCCACCTCGTCCATGAACTTCCACTGGAGGTAGTTGCGGTAGGTTTCTGAATTCCTCTCCGTCCGGGATTCCTTGAGCCATATCTTAAGTTCTTCCCCCAGCCGATGGACAAAATCCGGGGCTAAGCCGATCGAGAGCATTCGCTCCAAGAAGGGGTCCTCAGAGGGAGAAAAGCATTCTTTTTTCTTGGCCGTCGGGGGAAGCCACAGAGGGGCCACCTTCCTCGCCGGCCTGGCTCCATGCGCCGGTGCATGGTCAATCGCGGCCACCACTTCCACGGCCATTGGAGAAAAAGCCCGGGTCCTGCCATTGAGTTTCTTCAAGGATTTGGTGGAGAGGATGATGGCCTCGGGCCCCAGGGCCTCCTTCACCCGGCGAAGGGCTTGCTGCATGTCCGGGGCTTCAAATCGTTTAATCTGCATGGGCGACACTCACCGTTCCTAGAGACTGAATTTTCGTCTGGGAAGTCAGCTCGCTGTGGGACAGGACCGCCACCTGGGGCAAAAATCGATCCAGCAGCTTTTTCAGATGACGCCGAACCCCTGGAGAGCATAGGATCACCGGCTGATAGTTTAGATGGGCCACCCGGTCTAAGGTTTGGTGGATGCTGGTCAGGATTTTCTGGGCCACCCCCGGCTCCAGAGCCAGGTAAGAGCCTTGTTCACCCCGGACCAGCTTTTCCCGCAGGAGGTCTTCGATTCTTGGGTCCAGGGCAATGACCGGCAGGGTTCCCTCCGGGGTCTCAAACTGCTTGACAATCGACCGGGAAAGCTTCTGCCGGACATATTCGGTAAGGACCTCTGGGTCCTTCGTCACCGGGCCATAGTCGGCCAGGGTCTCCACGATGGTCAGAAGGTCCCGGATAGACACCCGTTCCCGCAGGAGGTTCTGAAGGACCCTCTGAACGACCCCCAGGGCAAGGTTGTTGGGTGTGAGTTCTTCCACCGCCTTGGGGTAATTCTGGGCTAACCGGTCCAGCAGCTTCTGCACGTCCTGGCGTCCCAGCAGCTCGTCCGCATGTCCCTTGAGGATTTCCGTTAGATGGGTGGCCATGATGGTGGAGATGTCCACCACCGTGTAGCCGGAGAAATGGGCCTCTTCCTTCCGCTTCTCGGGGACCCACAAGGCCGGCAGGCCGAAGACCGGTTCTTTGGTGGGAATTCCTTCGATGGTTTTCTTCACCTCCCCGGGGTTCAGGGCCATCAGGTACCCCATCATCATCTCCGCCCGGGCTACCTCATTGCCCTTGATGAGAACCCGGTATTCGCCCGGATGGAGTTGCAGGTTATCCCGGATGCGCAAGGGGGGGATGATGATTCCCAGGTCAGAGGCAAACTGACGGCGGAGGGAACGGATCCGGCTCAGTAAATCCCCATGCTGTTCTTCATCCACCAGGGGAATCAGGCCGTAGCCCACCTCCAGTTCCAGGCGGTCGAGCTGGAGGAGGGATTCAGCCCCCTCTGCCGAGGGCGGTGGAGCAGCTTTTTTGGTTTCTTCTTCCTTCCTCTGAGCCTGTCGCCGGTTCTCCTGGAGGGTAAGGTAGGCAACTCCCCCAACCATCAGGGAAAGGGTGATAAAGGGGATATGGGGCAGCCCGGGGATGAGCCCCATGACCAATAGGATTGCGGCGGAAAGGCCGATGGCCTGGGGCTGAAGCCGGAATTGGCGGCTGAGCTCTTTTCCTATGCTGAATTCGGAAGCAGCCCGGCTCACGATGATACCCGCCGCCGTGGAGATGATGAGGGCGGGGATTTGGGAAACCAGGGCGTCGCCGATGGTCAGAATCGTGTAGGTCTGGGCGGCGGTCAGGAGGGGAAGGTCCTGCTGGAAAACCCCGATCACGAATCCCCCGCCGATGTTGACCAGGATGACTAAGATTCCGGCAATGGCCTCGCCCCGCACGAACTTGCTGGCCCCGTCCATGGCTCCGTAGAAGTCGGCTTCCCGGGCGATCTGGGCTCGGCGCCTGCGGGCTTCCTGTTCGTCGATGAGGCCGGCATTCAGGTCCGCGTCGATGGACATCTGCTTGCCAGGCATGGCATCCAAAGTGAAGCGGGCGGCCACCTCCGCGATGCGGCCGCTGCCTTTGGTGATGACCACGAAATTAATGATCACCAGGATGATGAAGATGATAAAGCCCACCACATAGTTCCCTCCCACTACAAACTGGCCGAAGGACTTGATGACCACTCCGGCGGCCGACGTTCCCTCATTTCCGTAGAGGAGGATGAGGCGGGTGGAGGCGATGTTTAGGGACAGCCGGAAAAGAGTGGTGAGGAGGAGGACCGACGGGAAGGTGGAGAACTCCAGGGGATGGGTGATGTACAGCGAGGTCAGAAGCACCAGTATAGAGATGGTAAAGCTGCACGACAAAAGAATATCCAAGAGCAGCGTGGGCAGGGGAATGATCATGACCAGCAGGATGGCGATCACTGCCCCGGCCATGCAGACCTCGCTCCGCTCCAGGCGGAAGCTTTCACGGGACAAGACGGGGGACTGGATGACTTTTTCGGTCATACTCGTTTATAGGGTTCGGTTCTTCATCCGGTACACATGGGCCAGGATGTCGGCCACTACTTGATAGAGGGTCGAAGGAATGACCCGGCCCAGCTCCACGGTTTTGTACAGAATCTGGGCCAGCGCTTTGTTCTCCACCAGGGGAATTTGATGGGCCCGGGCGGTTTCCTTGATCTTCTCGGCAATGACTCCCGCCCCCTTGGCCAGAACTTTGGGAGCCGCCATCTCATCTTTTTCATATCCCAGGGCCACGGCCAGATGGGTGGGGTTGGTGATTACCACGTCGGCCTTGGGCACTTCAGCCATCATTCGCCTGCGGGCCATCTCCCGCTGGATGGAACGGATGCGGGACTTCACCAGGGGGTCTCCCTCGGTCTGTTTGAACTCCTCCTGAACCTCTCTTTTGGTCATGCGCAGGCTCTTTTCATAGCTCCATCGTTGAAAGAGGTAATCGAGGACGGCCAGGGCCACCATAACCAGAACCGTCTTGAAGAAGATGCGGGCCGACACAGAGCCTACGAAACGGAAGACCCCGCCTACTTCCTGATCGGAGAGAGTCAGGATTTCCGGCAATTCCTTCTGGACCGTCGAGTAGGCCACCCATCCGATGATCAGAAATTTGAAGATGGATTTGACCACCTCCACCAAGGACTCCTTGGAAAAAAGGCGACGAAACCCCTGGATCGGGTCCACCCGGGAGAGCTTGGGTTGAATGACTTCCAGAGTGAACAGGCTCCCGATCTGAACATAGTTGCTCAGGACACCCATGGCCAACACGGCCAGGAGAATGGGGGTCAGGATTTGGAAGAGGGCCCAGACTACCTCTCCCCGGAAGGCTAGGATATTGTCAGGGCTCAGGGAAAAGGTCCCGATCTTCTGGAAGCTTTGGACCATAACCCAAGATAGACGCTGCAAGAGATACGTGCTAAGAACGTAGATGACCGATAAGGCCACCAGGAGGACAGCTACGGAAGGGATTTCCCGGCTTCGGGCCACCTGTCCTTTTTTTCTTGCTTCGGCCCGGCGCTTTCCGGTTGCCTTTTCGGTTCGTTCGCCAAACGACTCGTCGGCCATTCCTACCTCTGCATCAATGGAAGAAGGGTGAAAACCAAAGCTCTTCCCGTTTCTTGAAACAGATTCCTAAAGTAGGGAAGAAAGAGCTCGATGGACAAGGCCAGAAAGAGAAACCCGATTCCAAGGGTCAGGGGAAAACTGGTGATGAGGATATTAATTTGGGGAACCGCTTTGGCTAGAATCCCCAGTCCGATTTGGGTAAAGATTAGGACGGCCATCACCGGAGCCGCGATTTTGATGGCCACCACAAAAAGACTCCCCAGGAGTCCGAGAAAATGGCGATAGAGACCTTCCTGCAGATGGATTTCCCCAGGGGCCAGGAGGAGGAAACTCTGGAAAAGAGCCCGGAAGAACCAGTGGTGGCCATCCACCGTCAGGAAGACGATCAAGCTCACCAAGTCGAGAAATTGGGATAGGAGTGGGGTGTCGACCTCCGACTGGGGGTCCACCACGCTGGCCATGCTCAACCCCATTTGGAAGCCCACCAATTCCCCACTGAACTGGATACCGGCAAAGACGATGTTCACCGAAAGAGCTAAAACCAGTCCGATCATCAGTTCGGCGGCCATGAGGAGGCCGAACTGGATTGGCTCGGAGGGCAGGAGCCGGGGGTCCACCTTAACGAGAGGCAGGAGGATGAGGCCCACGGTCAGAGTCAATCCTGCCTTTACCAGGCTGGGGATGCTGCGTGAATTCAGCACCGGCATCATGAAGAGGATGGGTGAGACCCTCATGAGGATCAGAACCAAAGCCTGAAATTGGAGGAGCGACCAATTCACCAAAACCGCCGGCATCTATCCCTTCCCTACTTGACGAAATTGGGCAGATTCACGATCAACTGTTCCGTGTAAAACATCATCTTCCGCATCATCCAGGGCCCAAGAACCAGGAGAGCCACAAAAACAACGACGATCTTGGGAACAAAGACCAAAGTGGCTTCCTGGATCTGGGTGACCGCCTGGAAAAGGCTGACCAACAGCCCTACGATTAACCCGATTCCCAGGATGGGCAAAGAGAGATACAGGGTGGTTTCGAGGGCTTCCCGGGCAATCTGACCGACAAGGTCTGGGTTCATTTCAAGCTCTCCAATTCATGCGCGACGCCTGGGACCTAGGCGAATGCCGACCCCAAAAACTCTTCCTTCCCTTGGGGTCTGTGCCCATGGACGTCTCCTTTTCTATTCCACAACCCGATCTTTACTTCTTGGGCCGTGCGCCCTTAATAAAAGCTCTTCACCAGGGACCCGACCAGCAGGTTCCACCCGTCCACCAATACAAACAGCAGCACTTTGAACGGCAAAGAGATCATGACCGGGGGAAGCATCATCATCCCCATCGACAGCAGCACGCTGGAAACCACCATGTCCACGATCAAAAATGGGATGTATAGAATACAGCCAATCTGGAAGGCGGTTTTGAGTTCGCTGATCATGAAGGCCGGAAGAAGAACCGTTGTGGGGATCTCTTCCTGATTCTTCGGCCGGGACATCTTGGCCATTTGAATGAAAAGGGCCAAGTCCTTTTCCCGGGTCTGTTTGAACATGAATTTGCGCACCGGTTTCACCGCTTCTTCCAGGGCCTGAGCCTGGGAGATTTTCTTCTCCTTGTAAGGGGTGAGGGCTTTTTCGTCGATGGTCTGCCACACAGGGGTCATGATGAAGAAAGTCAAAAACAGAGCCAGCCCAATCAGCAGCTGGTTAGGGGGCATCTGGTTGGTCCCCAGGGCATGGCGGAGGAAAGAAAAGACCACGATAAGACGGGTAAAACTGGTCATCATGACCAGGATCGCCGGGGCCAGGGAAAGAACCGTCAGGAGAATCAGAATCTGGATGAGGACCGAAACCTCTCCCGGGCCCTTGGCCTCTCCTACGCCGATTTTCACTGTGGGGATGGGCCAGGCTTGGGCTGAGGCTGAGGAATAGGTCATCCCAATGACCCCAGCCACGCTCAGCAGGAGGAGCCAGGGAAGGAGCTTACCTTTCATTCCCCATCTCCGCCATTTCTCCCCTCTCCTTCCTCGGAAAGAGGGCCAGAGATTTCAGCCAGGGGATCGCCTCCGGCTTGAAGCCAGGCCTGGTCAAGCTCTTCTGGATCATCTCCTTGTTCTCGACCTTGGTCAAAAAGGTGATCTGCTGGGGGGTAACCCCCAGGGCCAGGACCTCTCCTCCGATTTCCACCAGGGAAACGTACTTCTGAGGAGCGATCGGTTTGGTGGTTAACACCCGGATTCCATTGTCCGGTCCCAAAATCCCCTGGACTCTCTGCCAGCGCTTGAAAAGGCGGACCAGGAGAACCAAGAGGGCGATCACCACCCCCAGGGCCAGGACCATTTTCAGGGTTGCCCAAAGCATCACTTCCTCACGATCCTAGTTGTTTCACCCTTTCCATCGGGCTGAGGATATCGGTCATCTTGATTCCAAACTTGTCGTTCACCACCACCACCTCTCCCCGGGCGATCAGTTTCTGGTTCACGAAGATCTCCACTGGCTCCCCGGCCAGCTTGTTCAGTTCGATCACCGATCCCTGTCCCAGTTGGAGCAGTTCGCTGACCAGCATCCTCGCCCGCCCCAATTCCACAGAGACCTCCAGGGGGAGGTCGAGGATGAAATCCAGATTGGGGACTTCTTTGGGGCTTCCTTCAGCCTTCGGCTCGGCCCCCGGTTTGATCCCCGGTTCTTTTGTGTTTCCCAGGTTTTCAAGCTCCATGGCGCGGCTCCTCATTCACGCAGGTTTGAGGGTTCCTTCGATCTGGAAGGCTTTGCTGCTCCCGTAAACGCCGGCCCTTCCCAGAAATTTGGGAACCCCCTGGATTTTAGCCGTCAGGGGTTCGGAGACTTCCTTTCCTAGGGGCAGGATGTCCCCCGCTTTCAACCCTAGAAGCTTCTCGGAAGTGACCACCGCCTTGGCAAATTCCACCACCACTTCGACTTCGGTGAACTTCAGCTCCTCCGACAACCTGGCAATCCAGTTTTGATCCAATTCCATATGTTCGCTCTGGTATCCGGAATAGAGCTTGCCTTTAATTGGTTCCAGGCTGAAATAGGGAATGCACAGGGTGATGAACCCGGTAATCTGTTCCACCTCCAGGTTGAAGGAGATGGTCAGGACCAGCTCGCCCGGAGGAACAATGGAGGCAAATTGGGGATTGACCTCACTGCGGACATGCTGAAACGAGAGGGGATGGACCGAGTTCCAGGCTTTTTCCAGTTCCACGAAGATGATGTTGACCACTTTCTGGATAAGCTTTGATTCGATGTGGGTAAAATCCCTCCCCTCGATGCGAAAATTCGTCCGACCCGTCCCACCCAGAAAAATATCCACGAAGCTGAAGACCAGCTTGGGGTCCAGGATGAGCAGGGCGTGGCCCCGCAACGGGTTCATCTTGAAGACCTGAATGCTGCAGGGCAGAGGAAGAGTCTTTGTGAGTTCGCCATATTTGGTCAGAAGGCTTTTCCCGGGGACGATATCCACATTTTTCCGCAGGGTGACCGATAGGGGTGTCCGCAGGAGCCGGGCAAAGGAATCATTGATCACCTCCAGGGTGGGCATTCGGCCGCCGATAATCCGGTCCTGATTGGTAAAATCATAAGCCGCGACCTTGGATTCCTCCTTCGGCTCGGGGGTCACCTCCACCTTTCCGCCTTCAATTCCTTTGAGCAGGGCGTCGATCTCGTCCTGGTTTAGGATTTTATCCATGATCGTTCTACTGGATTACGAACTCCGTAAAGAAAATATTCTGCGCCTTAAGGCTGACCAGCAACTGGTTCACCTTTCCCTTGATCTCTTCCCGCAGGGCTGCCTTGCCTTCCGAAGTCATTATTTCCCTATATTGTCTGCTGGAAAGAATGGTGAGGATCGCATCCCGGAGCTGGGGCTGCCTTTTTTCATACTCCTCGCTGGGTTTTTCTTGATTGCTCTCAATATGTAAAGTGACCTTGAGATATCGGGGTTGCCCGGGGTCTGCCAGGTTCACCAGGAAGGGCTCCATCTTATAGATATGCCCGTTTGCGGCAGCGGTTGCGGGGGGAGGAGAAGGTTTTCCTTTGAAAAACAAGAACCATGCTCCTCCTCCCACTGCCCCCAGGAGAACGATCCCTATCCCTATGATTATAAATAATTTTAAAGACTTAGGTTTTTTCTCTGACTTGGGATTATCGGCCATTTGCCACCATTCAGGAATGGTTTTTATGATTCCAGGCCCGCCAGCTCAGAACCTATGTCCATTTTTGCAATGGGCATGCCAAGCTGGAGTAATCCGGGTTATAGAAACAACATCTCAATTTAATTTAAATTTTCAGTAAAAGGGAGGATATCTGAAAGTTTGAATTTATGTCAATTTCTTCTAGCTGGTCAATTTGTTGACGTACCTGAAAAGTGCGAGGTCAGCGCGGGAGGGATTGGAAAATTATCAATTTTTTTAATGAATTATTTGACTTAGGGGGAGGGGAGCATAATTACTGCCTATGCTCCCCCATTCCTGCAGGAGAAGAACCCTACTTGATATTGATGAGCTGAGCCAGCATCTCATCGGTGGTGGTGATGATCTTTGAATCGGCCTGGTAGGCCCTCTGGGTTATGATCATTTTGATGAACTCCCCCGCCAGGTCCACATTCGATTCCTCCAGCATAGAGGCGGAAACGTTCCCCACGCCCCCTTCCCCCGCCTTATTGATCAAGGGGTCCCCGGAGTCGGGCATGGACCTGAAGAGAAGAGACCCCGCTCTTTCCAACCCATACAGACTGGGAAAATCTGCCAACGCCAGGCGAGCGATGTTTTTCACTTGCCCATTGGTATAGTTCCCCACAATGTTCCCCTCATTAGTGATACTGATTCCGGAAATTGTTCCGGCCCCGTAACCATTCTGAAGGAGACTCTGAATCGCGGAAGGAGCCCCGTACTGGGTGGTGCCGGTAAAATCAGCCGAAACGGCCGAAGCAGCGACCCCATCGGCGTAGGTAATGGCTCCCGTGTAGAGGGCCACGGGCATGGCCGTGGTAAGGGCACCGGAGCTGTCGAACGCGATCGTTCCCGTGCCAAAGAGTTGGGGGGTGCCCGCCGTTCCTCCGCTCACATCGGCCCCATCGATGAGGGCATTCCAACTCCAGGTCTGAGCGGCAGTCTGGGTAAAATACACGGTGACGGTATGGGTCTGGCCGAGACTGTCATAGACCGGCAAGGCGGTGGAATAGTGAGAAGTCCCTCCCGGGTCGGCGATATTGAAAGTGGTTGGGGTCTCCGCCGAATTCAGGTTTAAGACCATTTGCACGTTGCTGGTGGCCGCAGGGGCGATCATATTCGTCTGGTCCACGACGATGTCTGACAGGCTTTCGATCAGGTTTGTTCCCGTAGGATCATAAAGGTACCCCTGCACTCGAAGGCCGTTGGCATTTACAAAGTAGCCATCCTTGTCCAGATGGAAGCTGCCCGCCCGGGTATAGAAATCTTCATCTGTAGTTGTATTCTTCACGATGAAGAAGCCTTTCCCGTTGATGGCCAGGTCGGTTCCTACGCCTGTGGTTTCAAGGGTTCCTTGGGTGAAGCTGCAGGCCATACTGGAAACTTTGGCTCCCACGCCCACCCGAGTAACCCCGCTGATCCCCTCCAGGGACATCCCCAAAAGGTCTTCGAATTGGACGCTAGACCCCTTGAAACCTACCGTATTGACATTGGAGATGTTGTCCGAAATGACCTGCATGGCCACGCTGTTGGAGTCCATCCCGCTCAGGGCGGAGTAAAAGGAAGAGGTAATCGACATAAAATACTCCTTTCTTCAAAAGTTTAGTTCATGATTGACAAGATGTCGCTAAATTGGACTTTGCCGCCGTTCACTTGGAGAGCGACCGAGCCATTATCCAGAGAAACCCCATCCACCGTGCCGACCTGGTAGGTGGTAACCGAAACCGCTTTCCCCTGGGTATCAACCGCCAGAACCTTGAAGGTGTAGGTTCCATCGGGGAGGGTTACCCCTGCCTGGTTCTTTCCGTCCCACCCGATCTTCTGAAGGGAAGCGTCTTTGAATCCCGCATCTATCTGCCGGACCAGAGTCCCCTGAGAATTAAAGACCTGGACGAATACCTTTCCCGGGTTGGCCAACTGATAAAACCCTTCTCCAACCGTTCCTTGCTGAATGGCCAGACCATTTCCCTGAGTCTTCACTTTCTTTCCGATTAGGCTGGCAACCTGTAAATTGTTCATCGAAGTCTGTTCCGTCGCCAGCTGGGTCAAGGTCTGGTTCATCTTGGTCAAGGCATCTACGGTATTGAACTGGGCCATCTGGGTGGCCATCTGGAAGTTATCCAGAGGCTCCAGGGGGTTTTGGAACTGCAACTGGGTGGTGAAGAGCTTCAAAAAGTCTTCCTGAGTTAGGGTGTTTTTTGAGGCCTTTTCCACTCCCTGGGAATTTGAGCTCGAACTTGTGCCAACTGCAGTCACGCTCATTTTTCATCCTCCTTCCATAGTTAAACCAATAAATCCAGATATCGGCTCGCCAGATCGGGTGCCGGAGTTCGACCTGGAATGGACTCCATGGAGTTTGCTGATGAAGCCTTTTCTTCAACAGGCATCCGGGCTTTCCAGGAATCCGGGTTTCCGGTGTCTTCTTTCCGCCCCTGAAACCATCCCGGGTCCTGCTGAACGAAGACATCAAACTTTTCCAGTTTAAAGCCTTCACTCTCGATGATCCTCTGAATCTCGCCCTGGCTGGTTTCCAGGTTGGCTTTAGTCGTGGGATTGTCCGTCCAGAGGGTGGTCTTTATGTGCTCTTTGTGCCGGTCAATCTCCAGGAAGACCTGCCCGAGTTCTGGGGGCTCCAAGGTGATCCGAATTCTCTCTTCATTGTTCCGGACCAACCACAGGACCCTCTGGCCCACTTGCTGAAAAACCGCTTGAGGATCGGGTCTCTCCGAAGGGGGTGGGGAGGCTTCCTTGATCTCCCCTGCATATTCAACATGGCGGTTCAGGGGATCGGTCAACGCCGCCAAGAAGGACGGGGGGTTCTGAACCTCTCTTGCGGCAAGGGGACGGATATCGGGTCCGACCCAAAGAAACTTTTCCTGCCCTTTTCCGGCATCTGCGGAGAAAGGAGTCCCCGACTCTTTATCTGGTGAGTCCAGGATGTAAGCCTGGTTCCCGACCAGGGGACCTCTTTCCTGCAGGTTCTGTGGAATCTCTGGCCCCGCTGCCTCCTTCGCTGCCCCAAAGAGGGGTCCCTGTTTTTTTAGAACCTGTCCTTCACCGGTCCTGGGGTTTGCCTCCATTTTCAAGAAAGGCTCGAAACTGGGGAAGAAATCTTTCGATTCTTGGACAGGTCTTCTTTCACTCCCGTTGCTTTCTTCCTGGATCAAAGGACGGATGAAATTCTTTTCCCCTCCCGCGGATAACTCCATTTTCTCGGCCGATTCTTTCCGAAGAGACTCTTCCCAAGAGACTGGGGCGATTGGAGAATCAGAGAAGGGGACGATCTTCTTTCCGCTATCCGCGGGCATATCCATTTTCCCAGTCGATTCCCTTAGAAGGACCTCTTCCAAAGAGACTGGGGTGTTTGGAGAATCGGAGAAGGGGACGATCTTCTTTCCGCTCTCCGTGGGCATATCCTTTTTCCCGGTCGATTCTTTCAAAAGGACTTCTTCCAAAGAGATTGCGGGGGTTGATGGATCGACTGGATGGGCTGTCTTCCTTCCCTTCTCCAGTGCCATTTCCAGGTTCCCGGCCAATGGTCTCTGAAGGGGCTCTTCCAGTGAGGTCTGGGAGATTGACGAATCGAGAGGAATGGGTGATTCCTGCAAGGTCGGACCCGCTTCTTGAACCCCGGAAGAGATGGAGGATATAAAAGAATAGATGGCCGGAACTGGATTCTCTGGGCTCTTGTCGCCACTGGGGCTCATTTCCTGATTTGTTTCTCCATTTGCCGGATGAGACGAAACGGGTGGGGCAAAGGCTCCTTTATCTTGATCAGGGGGAACGGACAGGGAAGGCATTTCATTCGGAAGGGGAACTGGGTTCCCCCCATTCATACTAGCCGCTATTGCCTCCAACTCAGACCCGAGGGAAGATTTGGAGAAGATGAAAAGGGGAGAGATGGCCATCTGGGAAGGAGCCGTAAATCCTTCTTTCTTGGAAAGAGAGGAAACAGGTGGGCTAAAGGCTCCTTTCTCTTGATTAGGGGAAGCGGACGGGGAAAGCTTGTCACCAGGAAGGGGTACTGGGTTCCCCATTTTCATACTAGCCGCTATTGCCCCCGGCTCAGACCCGAGGGAAGGTTGGGAGAAAATGAGCAGGGGAGAGATCGCCGTCTGGGAAGGAGCCGTAAATCCTTCTTTCTCAGAAAAAGCGGCAAAACCTTGATCAGAGATCGGTTTCTCTGGGGGGAAAGCGACCCCATTGGGGACCAGGATTGCAGGCAGGATATCATTGGCCGTCGTCGAAGACGCTGGGTCTCCAAGGGAGCTTTTGTGGTCCTCCGAAGGTGGATTCCCTTCCTTGAAATATTGTTTTGCCAGGACTTTGGCGAAATTCCCAAAGCCCTGGGGGGCATCTTGAGCGGGAAAGCCCTCGGGGAGATCAGAGGAAGAAGCAATGGGTAAAAGCAGGGTTTCCATGGTTTGGACTTCCTTCTAAGCAACCCCAGTGCCATAGAATCAAAAACCCAGGTGTAAAAAATTTTCTTTTTATTTCAATAGGTTTAATTGAGTAGCCAAGAGAAGTTTTCTTCTCTCTCTCCGTCCCCGGCAAGAATTTCCTTTTCAATTTATAAAAAGGAAGAAAAATTTTCCGGATGGAAAGGAAAAGCCGAATTTCAAGGTTTCTACCCGGTTGAGTGAGCAGGTGCCAAACGTTCCTACCCGAATAAACTCCGAGAGGGAAGGTCAACTACCGAATTAGCCCTTTGAATTATTGGAAACCGGGGACCTGCTTGGAATCCGTTCTTTGCTCTGGGGAGCCGAAGGCGAATGAAGACTGAGATTAGGAGATATCCCCTCTGGGCCGGGGCTGATATTTCAAGGTTGTGGTTTCATCGGCTCGCTTCTGCTCGGCTTTTTGCAGGCGGGAGAGGAATTCTTTGAGCTGTTTCTCTTTCAACCTTTCCAGGGTTTTCTTTTCTTTGGTTAAAGCCAGCAGTTTTCCCCTCTCCTGATCCATCTCCCGAAGGATCCTCCTCTTCTCATCCTCCTTGGAGATTAATTCTTTTCGGCTCTCTTCACCAAACTGTTTAAAGAGAACGTACTCTCCCGCCGGCATTCCTTGTTCGCTCTTCTCCTTCAATTTCTGCTCGCAGGCCAGGCGTTGCAGGGTGAGTTTTTCGATCTCTTCTTCCTTAGCCTTCAGGCGAGTCATCATTCCGGCCAGCCTCATCTGGGACTGTTCTTCCAGGCTTTTTTTCCAATTCAGGAGAGGTTGGAGGGAAAAGTGGAAGGGCATCGTTTATCCAAGAACTAAATGGATTCCCCGCCCCATCGGAGCGGGTTGAAATGCGGGTCCAAGTCGCCCCGGACTCCCGAATCAACCGACGATGGCTTTGAGACGGGCCAGGGATTCTGCTAGACCAACCTTTTCCGCCACCCCCTGGCGCAGAAAAGCGTTGATTTCAGGCATCTTCTTGATCGCGTAATCAATCTGGGGATTCGTGCCAGTCACGTAGGCCCCAATGTTGATTAAGTCCTCGGACCTTCGGTAGGTAGCCATGACCGAAACCAGCTTGGTCCGAGCGTCCGTCTGCTCAGGGGGCACGATGTCATTCATCACTCGACTAATGCTCTCCAGCACATCGATCGCCGGGTAATGGCCCTGGTTAGCCAAGTTCCGGGAGAGGACGATGTGCCCGTCGGCAATGGATCGTATGGCATCGGCCACCGGGTCCATCAGGTCGTCCCCTTCCACCAGCACAGTATAAATTCCGGTGATGCTCCCCCGGTCGGGGGTCGTTCCCGCCCGTTCCAGCAGTTTCGGCAGTTGGGATAAAACGCTCGGTGTGTACCCTTTGGCCGTGGGCGGCTCACCGATAGCCAGACCCACCTCCCGGGAGGACATGGCAAACCGGGTGATGGAATCCATCATGAGAAGAACATCCCGGCCTTGGTCCCGGAAGTACTCGGCCAGGGCAGTGGCTAAGTAGGCCCCCCTCATGCGCAGCAACGGGTGCTGATCGGAGGTCGCCACCACCACCACGGAACGCTTAAGGCCTTCCTCTCCAAGGTCCTTCTCGATGAATTCCCGCACTTCCCTCCCCCGCTCCCCGATCAGGGCGATCACGCTTACTTCCGCGGTCGTGTGCCGGGCCATCATCCCCAGAAGGGTGCTCTTGCCAACTCCGGAGCCGGAGAAGATCGCCATCCGCTGTCCCTTTCCGATGGTGAGAAGGGCATTGATGGCTTTCACTCCTACATCGATGGGCTCGTGGATTCTCTTCCTCAGGACGGCGCTGGAGGGCGGCGCGTAAAGAGGGGCCTCCACTTCTTTGGAGATGGGTCCCCCATGGTCCGTCGGGTTGCCCATGGCGTCCAGTACCCGCCCCAGGAGGGCTTGGCCCACTGGCGCCTGAGCCGGGAAACCCAGGGAAACGATTCTGCAGCCCGGTTCAACCCCTCGAACCTCCCCCAAGGGCATGAGCAGGATTTTCTGATTCCGAAATCCAACCACCTCGGCCGGAATTGCTCCCTCTTTGCCTTCCGATAGAATTTGACACATGTCTCCAATAGCCGCCATCGGTCCGGTTGCTTCAATCACCAGGCCGATCAACTGGTTGACCCGCCCATAGCGCCGGATGGTCTCCCCCTTTTGGATGGCCTGATGAAGGGAAGCCCAGAGAGAATCGGGAACAGGGGTCATGGCCGGGAAAGGTCCGAAGGGGTGAGGGGTGGGTCAAATGAAGAACCCACCTGCGAGAGAATCTGCTCCAGCTGGGTCTCCAGAGTGGCATCAATCTCTCCAAAGGAAGTCTCCAGGAAGCACCCGCCCCGGGTGACTGTAGGATCGGAGATGAATCGGATGTTGTGGCTCTCTCCTCCCTTCGGGTCCCAGGGCAAGCCCTCCGGGTGGGTGATCAAGTGCTGGTGGTCTTTAGGGTGCAGGTGGATGATTACGTTTCGGGGGTCCACCACGTGTTGGAAAGCGGCCTGAAGGGTCTTTAGAAGGGTCTCCTCCCGGAGGGGCAAATCCAGGCGCAAGATTCTCTTGGCAATGGCGAAGACCAGGAGCACCATTTCCCGCTCATAACGTCGGGGAAGATCCTGTTGGATACGCCCCAATTCATCTGCGAGCTGGCGGAAGGAATCGAAGACCGTTTCCCATCTCTTCCTCCCCAGCTCGGCCCCGTCCTTTTCCCCCTGGACAAATCCCTTTTCGTAGGCATCCTTTTCAATCTCCAGGGCTCTCTCCCGGGCCTGCCTTAGGATTTTCTCTTCTTTTTCCTTCATGCCCTGGGACCATTGCAGGTTCTCCCCGGAAGTCTGCAGGCAGGGCCATTCTACAGGCACAACCCGAGGTTGTCCGGCTTCAGGCCCCAGGCCCTCGGCCATGAATTCCCGGGAGGGTTCTACAGGGGAAGAGAATTGAGCGATGAAGACCTTAGACAAAGACATCCTCCTTGCCCTTCCCGGTCAGAATCACTTTTCCTTCCGCTTCCAGCTTCTTCCCGATCTTTATGATGGCCTGCTGGGCCACTTCCACATCTTTGAGACGCACCGGGCCCATGACTTCCAAGTCTTCCTTCATCATCGTGACCGCCCGTTCGGACATGTTCTTGAAAATCCTTTCCTTGAGTTCATCGGAAGCCGTTTTCAGAGCCACCTTGAGGGAATCGGCTTCCACTTCTTTCAGAATGGCCATGATACTGCGGTCATCCACATTGATGAAGTCTTCGAAGACGAACATCCACCGACGGATCTCGTCAGCCAATCCCTGCTGCTGCTCCTCCATGGCCTGAAGGACCTGAGTCTCGGCGGAGGGGTCCATTTGGTTCAGAATCTCCGCCGCCGAACGAACCCCTCCCACCTGCCCCCCCTCCACGTTTTCGAACATGGAGATTTCCTGCTGCAGGATCTGGTCGATTTCCGCCAGAATGGCTGGGGGAACTTTTTCCAGCTGGGCGATTCGGTAGAGGACCTCATTTTGGACCCTTTCGGGTAACTCTTCTAGAATCGCGGCGGCATGGCCGGGGTCCAGGTGGGCGAGGACAACGGCAATCGTCTGGGGGTGTTCATTGTGGATAAAACTGGCCAGGGTTCTCGCGTCCAATTTGCGGACCTTCTGGAAAAGATTCAATCTTTCCTTCTGCTGAATCTCTTCGATCAGTGCCTGAGCTTTCTCCCCCCGGATGGCCTTGGAGAAGACATTTTTGATGAAGGCGCTTCTCTGCCCCGGGCTCAGCGCCAGGCTCTGAGGAGAGGCCGCCAGTTGATGGAATTCGTCAAACACCGAGTTGAAGACCTCCGGCGCCAGGGAGAAGACCCGGGACATGGACCCCCCCAGCTTCCGCAGCTCATTTTCATCGAGGTTTTTGACGATCTCGGCCGCTAAATCTTCTCCCAAGCTGAAGAGAAGAACCGCCGCCTTCTGAGGGCCGGAAATTTTCTCCTGAGCCGGGGCTTGATTAGGCGTCTTTTCCTTCATTGATCCATTCCTTGATGATTCCAACCGCCTTGGAGGGGTTTTCCTGGATCAGCTGCACCGTCTGGGTTTTAAGGTCTAACGTTTTGGGCTGCGGGGAGAGGTCCGGGGGTAGGGCGGGCAGGGGAGAAGTCTTGGGAAGATAGGCCGCCTCCTCCTGGGGCAGGGAAGCCTTCCTCCGGAGGAGCGGCCGGACCACGAAGAAAATGAAGAGGACCGCAAGGATTAGGCTGACCAGGGGTTTGTAAGAAATAAGGATGTATTCTTTCCACCATTCTCCGGCCACCGCCTTGCTCTCCTCTTCGGCCACAGACCAGCTGAAAGACATGTTGATCACTTCCACCTGATCGCCCCGTCCTTCGTCATAGCCGATGGCTTTTTTCACCATGGCTTCGATGCTCTTCATCTCCTCCGGGGAGCGGGCCTGATACTCCCGGCCCTTCTTTCCTTTGGCATCGGCCACTTCCTTGTAGGTTCCGTCGACGATGACCGCTGCCGAGATCTTTTTCAAGACCCCCACGGGAGACTTGATCCGCTTGTTGACTCGGGAGATTTCGTAATTCCGGACCTCGTTCTGCCGCTCCGAATGATTGGATTGGACGGGAACGGGTTCGGCGGTCCGCGCCTTTGTCTCCGGAGCCGCTTTCCCTTTCTCCTCCGGGGCCGGGTTCCCTTTCTCCTCCGGGGTCTTGACCGCCGGCAGGTTCTCGGGCTTTCCGCCGGCCGGGGCCCGGGCGTTGGATATCATGGAGGATTTCTCTGAATTCTTTTGCTCACTCCTCACCACCGAATTGGGGTCGAACCGCTCTTCAGTGATATCCACCTGCTGAAAATCGATGTCCGCTGACACCCGGGCAATGGCCTTGTTGAAGCCCAGCACTTCCTCCAACATGCCCTGGGCTTTCTTCTTCAGGCCTTCCTCGATATTTCTCTGATAATCCAGCTGATGACTGGTCATCTGCCCGAGAAGGGTCGTTTCGTTCCGTTTGAATAGGATCTTTCCCGAGGTGTCCACCATGGTGATGTTGCCCGAATCCAACCCTTCAACCGCGCTGGCTACCAGGTGAACGATTCCCTCCACCTGCCCGGCGTCCAGCTTCATTCCCGAGCGGGTCTTGATCAGCACCGACGCGCTGGGCTTTTTTTGGTCTTCCAGGAAGAGAGATTCCTTGGGGGTGACGATATGGACCCGGGCTTGCTCTACTTCCTTGATCTGGCGGATCGTGCGGCTGAGCTCTCCCTGGAGGGCCCGTTGGTAGTTTAGTTTCTGCACGAAGTCCGTGGCTCCCAGGTTGGACCGGTCGAAAACTTCGAAGCCCACCCCTCCCCCCTTGGGCAGCCCTTCGGCGGCCAGGGTGAGGCGGGTGTCGTAGACCTGTTCCCTGGCGACCAGGATGGAAGTCCCATTGGAGGAGAGCTGGAAGGGAATTTTCTTCTCCTTCAGTTTGTTCACCATCTCCCCGGCGTCTTCCGTGGAGAGGTTGCTGAAGAGCACCTGGTATTCAGGCTTGCTGTTCCAGTAGATCAGGGAACCGAATCCGATGAGGGAAAAAACCAACACCAGAGCGATGGACAGGTTCCGCTTCCAAGCGGGAGAGCCGATCCATTGGGAGATTGGGTTGAACAGGGGATTGGCCATGGACCTCTATAGGGTAAGATTAGAATTGCATGCGCATGATCTCTTCATACGCGGTGATCATCTTGTTCCGCACCTGGACCATCAGGCGGAAAGAAAGGTTGGCCTGCTCCAGGGCAGTCATGGCCTGATGGATGTCAATCTTTCCGGCGACCATCTCCTGGACGCTCTGGTCCGCTTCCTGGAGAAGGCCATTGACTTCCCCGATGGATCGACCCAGAATCTTCTTGAAGTCCGAGATGGGGTCGAGAACCTCGGACCGATCCGCCCCGGCCTTTTCCAGGGGAACCGAGGAAATCTTTCGAATGCGCAGATCATCCATTTCCATCCTCGCTCAGGACTTTACTTGCTTCCGATCTCCAGAGCCCGCAGGGCCATGGTCTTGGCCGCATTGAACGCGGCCACGTTGGCCTCGTACACCCGGGAGGCGCCCATGAGAGCCACCATCTCTTCCATGAGGTTCACGTTGGGCAGGAGAACCAGCCCGGTTTCGTCCGCATCGGGGTGGGAAGGATCGAAGACGCTCTTCAACCCATAGGGATCTTCAACGATATCCGTGACTTGGACTCCCAGGGCCTCCGGCCTCATCCGGGAGAACAGGAGTTCGGGAAAAGAAGAGGGTACGGGGGTGGGCGACAGGATGGCCCGCTTGCGCAGGTACGGTCCTCCCTCTTCGGTCCGGGTGGTCTGGACGTTGGCCATGTTCTCGGCGATCACCCGGAGCACGGTCCGCTGGGAGCTCAGTCCGCTGGCGCTGATCTGCATGGATAGGAAAAGGTTCATTCTTTACCTCGATTCTTCGATCCCGACTTTCAAGGCTTCGAACTTCTTAATCAAAGCCTGGACCCCGGCCTGGAACATGAGATTATTCTCCGCTAGTCGGGACATCTGCTGATCTATGTCCACCCCTCCCGGCCCGGGGTCCATCTCGATGTGGGAAGAGAAGTCCTGGGAAAGAGGTCCTTCGGTCGCCGGCAGATGGGCCGGGTGGGTCTTGCCCAGAGGAAGGATGGAAGAATTTTCCAGGCAGCCCTCGAAGACCTTTTGAAAGGGAAGGTCCCGGGAAACGTACTCCGGAGTTTCGATATTGGCCACATTGCTCGAGAGAACCCGGTGGCGGGATGCCCGAATGTCCATGGACCTCTGGATCAGGGACATCGTCTTGTCGAACAAATTTTTTCCGATTAAGAGGTGGTTCATAGCCGATTCAGTTTAGCAATTCTTGTGCCAAGGGGTTTTCAACCGGGGAAAATTGAACCTTTCAGGAAAGCCCTGCTGGAAGTTCTTTTTTGTATTCGTTCAGTTTGTTCCTCAGGGTTCGGATGCTGATGCCCAACATTTTAGCGGCATGAGTCCGGTTTCCCTGGGTTTTCTCCAGGGCTTTGGAGATCATCCGCTGTTCCATATGCCTTAAGCAAAAAGAAACCGATTCCGCCCCCTCCGCTCCCCTGTTCTTTTCCACCTCTCCCCCGGTGTCTTCCCGAAAATCTTGTATCTCCAGTGTCTTCCGGGATGAGATCAGGACCGCCCGTTCGATGACGTTCTTCAGCTCCCTCACGTTTCCCCGCCACTCCTGCTCCTTCATCCAGGTCAGGGCGGCCTCGGAAATAGAACGGCCCGGCCGGGCATATTCGTCGGCGAATTTTCTCAAATAATGATAGGTTAGCACTTCTATATCCCCCGGGCGCTCCCGCAAGGGGGGTAGGATGACCTCGATCACCTTGAGCCGGTAATATAGGTCCTCTCGCAATTCTCCTTTTTTCACCCAGGATTCCAAATCCCGGTTGGTGGTGGCAATGACCCGAAGGTCGATGGGAATGGGACGGTTTCCCCCAATCCGGTCCACCTCGTTTTCTTGAAGGACCCTTAGGATTTTGGCCTGCAGAAAGGTATTCATCTCGCTGATTTCATCCAGGAGAATCGTACCCCGGTGGGACAGTTCGAATTTTCCAATCTTGCGGGCCATGGCTCCGGTGAAAGCCCCTTTTTCATGTCCGAAAAGTTCACTTTCCAGAAGGGTTTCGGGCAAGGAGGCGCAGTTTACAGCCACGAAAGGGCCCTGATTCCGCTGGCTCTGTTCATGGATGTAGCGGGCCAGGAGCTCCTTTCCCGTCCCGCTTTCCCCCTGGATGAGTACCGTGGCCTTGCTCGGGGCGATTTTCCCGCAAAGGGCGAGGACCTCTTTCATTTTTCGGTCTTGGGTGATGATGGGAACTCGGGATGGAGGGCAGGGGGATTCTGCTTCACCCATTTGCCCCGAGAAGCTCTGACGCAGAGCATTCTCGATGCCTTGCTCCAGGGTCTCTAAGGAGAAGGGCTTCAGGAGATAATCAAAAGCGCCCTTCCTCATGGCTTCCACCGCGTTCTGTACGCTTCCGAAACCGGTCATCAGGATGACCGGCGTGGGGTGGGAATAGCCCCTGACATGGTCCAGGAGCTGAAGGCCGTTCATGTGGGGTAGGCGGATATCCGAAACAATCAGGTCAAATGCTTTCTGGCCGATTAGGTTCAGGGCTTTTTCGGCACTCTCCGCCAGATGGGCCGAATATCCATTCTGCGAAAGGCTTTCCAGGAGAACTCTCCCCAATTCCGGCTCGTCTTCGACGATCAATATGGGTCTGCGATTCATGAAGAATCTTTTCGAAGGATTTTCGCCAAAAGCTACGGGGGCTTCCCCCTCCGTGCATGGAGGACCTTTCAGCAAGACCTATGCCATTGAGGATCTTAAAAAAATGAAGTCATTATAATCGGTTAAAATGAATTGGAAGAATCAGGAAGGTCAAAAAAACAATGATCGTCACATTTTTGACAGTAGCTAAGATTACTTGAAGAATAGATGAAATGAAAAAAGGGAAGCAGAGGAGACTGCAGAGGGGTCGATTGGCGAGAGGAAAGGATATTAGAGTTTTCTCCTGCCTCGCCCAGAGTGCAAGCCCTGACCTTCAAATGGGCCAGGCACCCTCCGCATCCAATATTAATTGTCCGGGCGCTGCAGGTTCTGTCGTTTGATCTTCTCGATGAGCGTAGTCCGGTTCAGATTCAACAGACGGGCGGCCTTGTTCTTCACCCAACCCGTCTTCATCAGGGCCTGGAGGATCAAATTCTTCTCAAATTCGTTAACCGCAGTATCCAGGGAGATTCCTTCCTCGGGGATCTCCAGCAACTGGGGGGGCTCGGGTTGGGGCAAGGAATGGAACTTTTCCGGCAGGTCTGGGGCGGCGATCACGTCATGGTCCACGAGAATGACCACCCGCTCGATGGTGTTTTCCAGCTCACGAACGTTTCCCGGCCATTCATACCCGATCAAGCCTTCCATGGCTCCGTCTTCGATGGCCCGGATCTTCTTCTTCTTGCTCCGGTTGAAATGATCCAGGAAATAGTGGGCCAGCAGCGGGATGTCGGTCCTTCGTTCCCGGAGCGGGGGAACCCGGAGGGGGATTACATTCAGCCGGTAATAGAGGTCTTCCCGGAATTTTTTCTGCTGCACCGCCTGTTTCAGGTCTTGGTGGGTGGCGGCGATGATGCGGATGTCGGTCTTGATCGTTTTGATGCCGCCGACCCGTTCGAACTGCTTTTCTTGGAGGACCCTCAGCAATTTACTCTGTAGCAGGGGGTTCATATCGCCGATCTCATCCAGGAAAACCGTTCCCCCATTGGCCAGTTCGAACCGCCCGATGCGGGTGCGGATGGCGTTGGTGAAGGCCCCTTTTTCGTGGCCGAAGAGTTCACTTTCCAGAAGCTCGCTGGGGATGGCGGCACAATTGACCGGCACAAAGGGCCGCTCTCTCCGGTAGCTGTTGTAGTGGATGGCTTTGGCGATGAGTTCCTTTCCCGTCCCGCTCTCCCCCAGAATCAGGATGGTACTATCCGTATCGGCCACCTTCTCCACGATCTCGAAGACCTTCTGCATCTTCTCGTGATCGCCGATGATGTTTTCGAATTTATATTTTTTCTTCAGCTGGTTCTTGAGATTGATGTTTTCCACCTTCAGGCTCCGGTATTCCAGTGCCCTCCGCAGGGTGACCAGCATTTCATCCATCTTTACTGGTTTGGTAAGGTAGTCGAAGGCCCCCATCTTGATGGCTTCCACGGCATTTTTGACCGTCCCGTACCCGGTCAGGATGATGCAGATGGAATCAGGAGAGTGCTCCATGGCAAACTCCAGAACTTTCATCCCGTCCATTCCGGGCATCTTGAGGTCGGAGATAATCAGGTCATAGGACTTCTTCTCGACCATCTCGATCCCGCTGGCCCCATCGGCCGAGGTGTCCACTTCGTAGCCTTCGGCTCTTAGGTATTCGGAAAAAAGAGTAAGAATTTCCGGTGAGTCGTCGATGACCAGAATTTTTTCGTTACTCATTTCCTCTCCCTTTGCCTCCATTTGAAAGCCATCTTACGATATGTACAATTTTATGTCAATTCATTATTTTAGGAGGAATTGAAGTTAATTTGAATACTTAACTGAAGAGCCTGTCGGATTTTTTGGCAGGGACAATTTCGGCGTCTGATTGGGGGTTGAACGATTGACAGTTGTGAAAAGGCTGGGCAACAGAACTGATGAACGGCCTAGCGCCGGTGATTATCGATGATGATATTTTTCAGGATATCCCAGGACCTCTCTTCTTTCTCTTTTTCTTCTTGCTTGGCTTTTCTCTCCTCTTCCGGAGTGATGATGGAGTAATATATCTTGTCTTTTCCTCCATCCTCGCGCGGGACCTCTTTCGCTCCGATTCCTTCCTTTGGCTCCGGGGAAATCCTCTCCGGTTCTGTTCCTGGCGGGACTTTGCCGGGTTGGGCACAGGCCGTCCTTTCCCCCCCGGAGAAGAAACTAAGGAGGAACCCTAGGAGGACAATGAGAAAAGCCGGCCTCCGATTTATTGCTGAATGAGACCTCAACCCAGAGGCTCTTGTGGATTTCTCAGCCAAAGATGGCACCCTGTGGTGACGCCCGATGGAGAGTAGACCCTTAGACGTAGTCTCCCCGGTTGAACTTTTCAATCTCCACGTTGGAAAGGATTCCGATCTCCCCCATCATTTTCCGCAGGGGATCGGAGGGGGGCAATTGATCGCTCCATCGATCCAACTCCTGAACTTCCTGCCGCAGCGACTGGACCAGAGGATACACCTCTTTCAGAGACACCCGAGGATCGGACAGGGCCGCTTGGTACCGCTCGAGCAGGTTCAGGGTCCTCTCCGTCACCTCCGTCCCCTGGGACTGAGGCGAAGGGGCTCCCACTGCCAAATTTGAGGGGAGCAATTGGAAGGTTACCGGTTCAAGCCATTCGGCCCCTCCCGCACCTCCTGTGGAAGTAGAGGGCGATGGAGACTCTTTTAGATGGGAATGGGCTTCTTGCAGAGCCTTTTGAAAATCCGCTCCTTCCATCTCTTCCCTCTTCCCCTTTTTGCCAAAAGCCAAAGGGGGACCGCCGATCTCTTTCACATCCATGGGCACTTTCCTCCTGATGATTCTACCTTGGGTAGAATCTTTGCAAGTTCAATGCCGGGCATTTCTCTGCATCCTCTTAATCTGCCCGGTCGGATGGCAGATGGAAAGTAACGGAATATTTCGAGAAATAAAAATTGCGGGGGGAAAGACCTATCTGATTCACACCCTTGAGAGGCAAGAAACGTTGAACCCATGGCGCCGCTGGGCAATTTTTGCCCGGTGGGAGGGATCTTTCTATCGGGGCTCCCTCTCCCTGCCCCTACCGGTCTATCAGCCTTTTCATTTCGGCGCGGCCCGGCTATCTTGCCTTACTGGAGTAAAAATTCATCGAAATAGATTTGCCTGATCCTCGGCGAGGCCAGAGTCTTTTCCGCCTTTACCAATAGCTCCTTTCTCAGTTCCTCTCTCCCCTGGGGACCTTTCAGATCGGTCAGTTTCTTATCGCCAAGGGTCACGATTATCATGTCCGTGAGCAAGGGTATTCTTTTCTGAACTTCGTCCACCCACTCTTTCTGAGCCACCTCTAGGACGATCGTGGTCCTGATGTAATGGCGGCAGCTGGCTTCGTTCAAATTCACGACCAGCGAGCTTAGCTTGATCATGGGCCCTACATCCATGGCCGAGGGGGGATGTTCTTCCCTTTTCTCCCCCGCCCATGCCCGGCCAATCCCTGGGTCGGAAAAAAGGGCCATCTCCATCCAGGGGGCCAGGAAAAGAAACGCGGCCGTCATCCCCAAAAAGAGAAGCCCCCCGCTCTTCAGACTTTCTCTTTTTATTCCTCTCTTGGACAATCTTCATTCCCTCGTTGGGCAGGCGAGAGCGATTCAAGTTCTGAGCCAAGGAATCCCGGGCATTCATTAGGCTGCTACCGTCGTTCCTTCCCCCTGGGCCGGTTCAGGTTGACTGAGCCCTACGGACGATTTCCTGGGGGATCTTTTCCAGGGACCCGATCCACTCAACCGCTCCCAGCCTGATGGCTTCCTTCGGCATCCCGAACACCACGCAGCTGGCCTCATCCTGGGCAATCGTTCGAGCTCCGGCCTCTTTCATCCGGAGCATTCCCTCGGCTCCGTCGGACCCCATTCCGGTCAGGATGACCCCGACGGCGTTAGCCCCTGCATGTTGGGCCACCGAGTTGAAAAGGACGTCCACTGCTGGCCTCTGGTGATGGACCGTGGGACCTTCCGTGATGTTCACGAAATACCTCGCCCCACTTCTCTTCAGGACCATATGGAAGTTCCCTGGGGCGATCAAGGCCTGGCCGTTCATCACCCCATCTCCATCCTTCGCCTCCCGGACCCGGATGCCGCAGAGGCTGTCCAGCCGCTCGGCGAAGGATTGGGTGAAGTAGGCCGGCATGTGCTGGACGATTACGATTCCAGGGATGTTCGGGGGCATCTGCATCAGGATTTCTTTGATCGCCTCGGTCCCTCCGGTGGAGGCTCCGATGGCGATCACTTTTTGGGTCGTCTGGCTGAGCGCCCCGTTCTCCGCCCCGCGCATGAGCGGAGGAGGAGCCGGTTTGGATCGCGTCCGGTGGATATTGGCCCTGGCCGCCAAGCGGATCTTCTCGATCAGCTGAAGGCTCATATCTCCCACCGAATAGGCCGAATCGGCTTTGGCCAGGACTTCAATCGCTCCGCTCTCCAGGGCCTCCACCGCCATTTTGCTTCCCTGAGGAGTCAGCGAACTGACCACAATAACCGGAAGGGGGTAATACTGCATGAGCTTCTTCAGAAAGGTCAGCCCATCCATCCGGGGCATTTCGATATCCAGGGTGATCACATCGGGCTTCAGCTGAACGATCTTGTCCCGGGCCACAAACGGGTCCGGTGCGCTGCCGACCACTTCTATATCCGGCTCTTTGGACAGGGCTTCGGTGAAGACCTTTCGTACAATGGCCGAATCATCCACGATGAGAACCTTGATTCGTTGTCTTTCCATGTCTTTGTTCCCGATCCCCGACTCTGCTGGTTCTTCCGGCTTTCTCTGCGAAGGACCGTCAGGGTTCCAGTTGGATCATCAATTTGACCCGTTCCCCATCGGCGGAAAAATGAATTACCATCCCCCCGTCCTGAGGCTCTGTCTGGGTCTGGGTCTCCGAGACCCTCTCGGCCTTGGTCTTGGTGAGCCGGTACTCCCCCTTCCTTTTCAGGAGGAAAAAGAGATTTCCGGAGATCATGTTGTTGAGCTCTCCTATCATGTCCAGAATCTCCGGGTCGCCCACTTCTGCTTCATTCATTCCCATGAGGTTCCCGGTCATCTTCCGCGCCAATCCATCAGGGAGGATTAGGATGATCTTTCCCGAGGGAACTCCGTCGAACTCGATCTCCGCCCGGATGGAAGCGGCAGAGGGGTTCTCCTCCCCCCCTCCCTGAGCTTCCCCTCCTCTCGTATCGCAAGACTCCCCGACCTCTTCAGGGAAGATGAAGAACATCTCCTCGAAAACCTTGGAAACGGCCCCCACGGCGCTCTGACGAATCTCCTCAAACACTTTTCTCCTCCATGACCTGGCTCAATAAATCCCGGATCGCCTCCGGGTGGAAGGGTTTGCGGATGAAGCCCTTGATCCCCAGACTCAAAGCCTCCTGGATGACCCAATCTTGGCTATGGGTGGTGATCAAAACCACCGGGATTCGGCAATGTTTCTCGTTTTTCTGAAGCTCCCGGATCATCTCCAGGCCGTTCATTCCCGGCATGTTAAAGTCAGTGAGGATCACGTCGATGGGATGGGACCCCAGGAGATCCAGGGCCTCCACTCCGTTGCCCGCTTCCCAGCATTCTCCCAAAGGAAGGCCCGAAAGGTCCACAGACTTGCGAATCACCTTCCGCATGGTCTGGGAATCATCTACGATGAGAACGTTGTAACCCATGGTTCTCTCCTCATCCCCGCAAAAGGATATTCCCTCCCTTGGCCCCTTTTAGGGGCTGTTCAGGAGCATTTCGGCCTCTTTGAGGCGGTCGTCCAATTCGCTGATGACCCGCTCCAGGTGTTTCTCCTGTAAACCAAAGCGCTGCATGATTTCCTTATAGCCATGGTAGGACAACCCATCGGCTCCCCCTCCGCAGCCGGTGAGGAGGGCTACCACATCGCACAGGTGGACCATCGACACCAGGTCCTGGAAATCGGGTGCCTGGAAAGGAGTATGGTGAAACCGGATGCCGGCCACGATCCCGGGAGCGAATTCCCACTGCTCGGCAATCCTCGCCCCCAGCTCGGCATGATCGATCCCCAGGATTTCTTTCTCCGCTTCCAGGAAAGAGATTTTCCTCTCCCTGACCAGGGTCCGGATTTCCTCGAAACTTTCCCTCACAAACTCACTGAGAGCCAACTTTCCAATGTCGTGGAGGAGGGCGGTAGTGAATTGGAGCGGCGATGTTTCCTTCTGAATCTGCTGGGCCAGAATCTGCGACAGGATCGCGCTGGCCACCGAGTGTCGCCGCAGTTCCCCTGCCTCGAGGTGGTACCCCTGACAGGCCCGGGTGAAGAAAGAGGCGGTTCCCTTGCTGAGAACGATCTCCATCAACTGGTTGAATCCGATCCGGACTAAGGCTTCGTTCAGGGAATGCACCGGCTTGCGGGGCCCGAAATAGGCCGAGTTGCAGACCCGGAGCACGTTGGCCGTGGTTGCCTGGTCATACTGAATGACCTCCACCACATCCTTGGAGGAGGTTTTGGGGTTTTCCACCAGTTCCAGAACCCGATGGACCACCGCGGGGAAAGACGGCATGTGGGTGATGGACTGGAGGATGAGGTCGATTTTATTCATATCTCTTTCTCCCCCTCCCCGGAAGTTTTCACCGACACCTTGCCGGTGGAAAGGTCCAGGCGCACGGTACGATTGACCTGACCTCCCACATCTTCGGCGTGGATGAGAAGGTTGCCCGTCCACAGAATCTTCCGCAGGGCCGCGTAGTTCCGTTTGCCGATGTTAAAAAAACCGGATTCATCCAGCAGCTGCGCCCCCCCTGCGATCTTGACTCGGAGCCTCCGCTTGTCCCCTCCAATCTTGTAGATTTCCTGGAAAAGGCGCGGGATGCCGGTGTCGGCAAACATGAAGGGGTTTCTCAACGCCTTCTCCGGGTTCGTGGAAGATTCGGGGAGCATGAAATGGAGCAGTCCTCCCGCTTTGACCAAGGGGTCGTAGATGGTGATTCCTATACAGGACCCTAAAGCGAAGGTGACAATCATCGCCTGGGGATCGTCCGAGACCTTCATGTCTCCCATCCCGACAACTAGATTCATAATTCTTTTCGATAGGTCGCGGGTTGCACATACCGGAAGGGGTGCTCGATTCCAGCCAGACTCTCCGAATGTCCGATGAACAGAACCCCTCCTCGGCCCAGGCTTTGGAAGAACCGGTTCAACAGGGACGCCTGAGTCGGTTTGTCGAAATAGATCATCACATTGCGGCAGAAGATCCCGTCAAAAGGCTCGGCGAAAGAAAAGGGCTCCATCAGGTTCAACCGCCGGAAAACAAGATATTTCTTCAAAGAATCCTTTACCCGCACATAGCCCTTCCATCGGTTTTCCCCACGCAAAAAATATTTTTTTACCAAATCCGGGGAAATGGTTTGAATCCGGCCCTCGGGGTAAATTCCCGCGGCAGCCACTTTCAGAACTTTGCTGGAAAGGTCCGTGGATAGCACTTGCAGGTCCCAGCCCCTGGGGCTTTCCAGACTCTCCAGCAGGGAAATGATGATGGAATAGGGTTCTTCGCCCGAGGAACAGCCGGCGCTCCAGAAACGGAGTTTTCTCCCATTCCTTCCTTTGTCCCCGAGAACCTCCGGAAGGAATTCGGATTTCAAATATTCGAAGTGCTGCGGCTCCCGGAAGAAGCTGGTGAAATTGGTCGACACGGAGTCCAGCAAATGGACCAGCTCCTGGCCCGAAGAATCCTGTACGACGTGCTCGTAGTACTCGCGGAACGAGCCGAAACTCCCGGCGCGGATGACTTTTCCCAGGCGGGCCTTGAGCAGCTCCTTCTTTCCCTCGGTAAGATTGATTCCGCAAGCCTCGTACACCAGACGGCTGATCTTTTCGAATTCCCCGTCGGTCAGTTCTGGGTTTGACCAGGGATATCCGCCCGGATTCATCTGAGCCTTTCAACGCGGAGCCGCTCGCCCCTATTTAAAACAGACTTCCACCACGAAATTTCCACCGTTGAGGCTGAAGGGAATGGAAAGGACCGGCCCCTTGGTGATGTGTTTCACTTCATGTCCGGGGCCTGATATGACCGAAGGGATCGCCCCGTGAAAGGTATAGCCCTTCTCCTGCAATCTCCTCCGCGAATCCCCGGAGATCATGTTGGTCAGCTCTCCCACGGCATCCTTCACCTCTTCGGTGATCTCTTTCTGCTCTTCCCCCAGCATACTGGTCATCACCTGGAGGATCGCTTCCCGGGAAAAAGTGAGGCATAGGGATCCTTCGGCCTGCCCCGTGATTCCCACCACTCCGGATATGTCCCCGCAGGCGGCGGAACCCTTCTTGATATAGGGTTTTCCGGGCACTGCCTCGGCAGAGGCCATGGTCTTCAAAACCGAAAGGGTGGCTTCCAAAAAGGGATTAATGAGTTCCGCCTTCATACTCATTGGCTTTTTTCCTCGCTCATTGAATTTT
>DASPRR010000522.1:0-36899 GCA_035624375.1 Thermodesulfobacteriota bacterium
GCCCCCTCGCGATTCGTCCCTCCGGGGCCCTTTGGGATCATCGAAGGGGATGGCTGCCTAAACTGTGCCAAGTGTGTCAAAAAATCTTGCGCCTATCAGGTCTATCAAAAGAGGTCGTACGATGACCGGCAGTTGACGGACACGGCGGACTCGCTGTGCAAAAACTGCTTCCGTTGTGTTCAAGAATGCTACGGCCGGGTCCTCTCCAAAAGTGCAAACCCAGAATACTGGTCCATGGGGGACGAATACTGGACGCCGGAGATCATCGGAAGCAACCAACGCCAGGCGGAGGCGGGCAAGATTCCGGTTTCAGGGGGAGGATACGGAGGCCCCTTTGCCGGACCCGGGTTCGACAGCATGTGGACCGATATGTCCGAGATCGTCCGCCCCACCCGCGATGGGATCCACGGCCGGGAATACATCAGTACGGCAGTGGAGTTCGGCCCCGTTTCCCAGCCCGCAGCCTTTATGCCCAATCGAGGGTCCGAGGAGCGGCGAGCCGTCTCCGCCCGCCTGCGGGTGGAGGTCTCCGTTCCTATCCTTTTCGATCTTCTGCCTTTCCAGGAATTCCCCCAGCCCGTCTTGGCGGCGCTGGCCCGGGCAGCCAAAGAGACGAACACGCTCATGATTCTCCCGGCTGAGTCGATTGCAGGAGAGCTGTCCTCCTGGAGGGCTCACCTGGTCCCCTTGCTCCCCCCGGGAAACCTAGGCCCGTTTACTCCTCTGATTCAGCAATGCCGAATGGTTCAAATCACCCAGGACGAAAAAACCGGGGAAAGGATTGGCGAGATCAAGAGAGCCAATCCCGCGGTGATTGTGTCAGTCCGGGTTCCCCTGACGCCTCTGGCGGAGGAGAAAATCGAACTTCTGGCCCGGGCAGGCGTCGAAGTGATCCATATTCTGGCCGATGGGCAGGGACGGGAGAAGGAGGCCTCGCGACCGAGGTTCATCAAGGACCGCATACGAGACCTTCACCGCGCCTTGGTCGAACAAGGGAGGCGGGACCGGGTCACCCTCATTTTTGGGGGCGGGATCGCCCTGGCCGAGCATGTGGCCAAGGCGATCATCTGCGGGGCGGACGCAGTGTCCATTGAAAGGCCGCTTCTCATATCCTTGGAATGCCGGCTATGCGGTCAATGCTCGCCGAAGGAGCGTTGCCCGGTAGAGATCAATAAGGTTGAGACCAGCTGGGGAAGGCAGAGGGTGGTCAATCTGGTGGCTGCCTGGCATGGTCAACTCCTGGAAGTTCTGGGAGCCATGGGCATGAGGGACGTGCGCAGGCTCCGGGGGGAAGCGGGCCGCGCGATCTTTCGGGAGGACATCGAAAAAGAGACCTTCGCCGATATCTTCGGAGAGAAAATGCAGACCCGCCTGGTGAAGGCTCAACCCGTCCAGCAAGGAGAAATCGCCTGTGCCCCCAACACCTGAAATCAAGCGGGCCCCCTCCCGGTATCGAAACCCCATTGGGAAGTTCAAGGTCCAAAGGGATAAGGGATGCACCCATTGTGGCCTCTGCGCCGAATTATGCCCCCGGGGGGTCCATCAGCGCTTGGGCAAGAAGATGCTCTCCCCGCGGGACGAATGGTGCATCGGGCCTTCCTGCCAGAAGAATGAATATTACTGTATCCGCCGCTGCCCCCAGGGAGCCCTTCGGATGGCGGTCAACCCCAACCTGCAGGCCCTGCGGGACCATCGCTGGCCCGCAGACCTGCTCCTTTCCAATTGGCAGCAGGCCGAGACCGGAGGGGTTCCTTACTCCGACTTGGAGTACCGGATCGGGAGGTCCGGAGGAGGGTTCGACCGGTTGCGGCTGCGGTTCCCCCGGATTCCCCCGGGGGGATTGCCGGCCGAAGAAGAAGTCTCCACAGCTCTTCTCCTAAACCGCCGGGAAGACGGAAGGCCCCGAGTACGGATCGGGGTTCCCTTCTACGGAGGGGGGATGTCTTTTGGTTCGGTGAGCAATCACACCATGATTGCCCGAGCCAGAGCGGCAAGGGCTTGGGATACCTTCACCTGCACGGGAGAGGGTGGATATCCGGAATCGCTGAAGCCTTATGACTCCCACATGATTACCCAGGTCGCCACCGGACTCTTCGGGGTGGGGGAAGAGACCATCCAGCGGGTAAGAATCGTGGAATTCAAGTATGCCCAGGGAGCCAAACCCGGCCTGGGAGGTCATCTCCTGGGAGACAAGGTCACCCCAGCCGTGGCCCGGATGCGCGAGGCGGTGGTGGGAAACGCCCTGTTCTCTCCCTTTCCCTTCCACAGCGTCTATTCGGTGGAGGACCATAAGAAGCACGTAGACTGGATCAAGGAAGTGAATCCACGCTGTCTGGTGTCGGTGAAAGTTTCCACCCCCACCGACGTGGACATGGTGGCCGTGGGCAGTTACTATGCGGGGGCCCACATCATCCATCTTGACGGAAGCTACGGGGGGACGGGGGCCGCGCCGGATATCGCCAAGAAGAACATCGCCATGCCCATCGAATACGCGATCCCCAAAGTGCACCGCTTTCTGGTGCAGGAAGGGATCCGCAACAAGGTCACCCTGATTGCCAGCGGGGGGGTGCGTACGGCCTTTGACATGGCCAAGGCCATCGCCCTGGGCGCGGACGGGGTGGTGGTGGGAACGGCCGATATGGTGGCCCTGGAATGCATCCGCTGCCGAAACTGTGAAAGCGGCCGGGGATGCCCCCGGGCCATTGCCACGACCGATCCGGAATATTCCGAACAGATGAATGTGGAATGGGCGGCCCAGCGGATCATCAATCTCTACGGGTCGTGGGTGAAACAGCTGGTGACCATCCTGCGGCTGCTGGGCATGCGTTCCATTACCGAACTGGTGGGACGGACCGACTGCCTCGTCCACTTGGACTATCAGCCGGAAGAAACCGATGATGACATTAAACCCTACCTGATGGGAAGCAACGGAAAGTCCGCATAGAGAAAAGCGCTACACTTTTAGGCGGTCTGGCCTTGGAATCATGTCCTGAACGAACGCATGAACAGGGTCCATTCATGAAAGATCAATGGGAAAACATCCTGAAAGTCCTTTCTTCCAGGGCGCCGTTGATTCAGGGGCTTGCTGAACCCCCTCGTTGGAAAGCTGAAGAAGAGGGCGGCTGCGGAGTAACCGGCTTTGCCTGTTCCATTCCGGTCGGCGGCAGGCACATCATCGAGCCCTCCCGGCAGATGAACAACCGGGGGAATGGAAAGGGAGGAGGAATCGCTGCCGTCGGCCTTTGCCCGGAAAGTCTGGGAGTCTCCGAGGAAATTTTGGAAGAAGATTATCTGCTCCAAATCGCCTTCCTCGACCCGGAGGCTCGAGCCTCAGTGGAGGGAAGTTTCCTCTCTCCTTTCTTGGAAGTCCACCATTCCCAGCGGGTGCCCACCGTCGGCGACTTTCGGCTGGTGGAGGGTCTGGAAGTGAAGCCCCCAGATGCCTACCGCTACTTTGTCCGGGTCAAGAAGGAGGTCCTCCGGGAATTCGGGGCCCGCAACCAGTTTAACGGAATGGACCCGCGAAAGTTGGAGGATGAATTCATCTTCCAGAACAGCTTTCAATTGAACCGCCATTTCTACGCCTCCCTGGGGGAGAAGAAAGCCTTTGTCCTCTCCCACGGCAGAAACATGATGATCCTAAAAATCGTGGGCTACGCGGAACAGGCCGCTCAGTATTATCGGCTGGAAGATTTCCCGGCCCACATCTGGATCGCCCACCAGCGCTACCCGACCAAAGGTCGTGTCTGGCACCCAGGGGGAGCCCACCCATTCATCGGACTAAACGAAGCCCTGGTGCACAACGGGGATTTCGCGAACTATCACTCGGTTTGCGAATACCTTCGACAGCACAACCTGGTGCCCCTGTTCCTTACGGATACGGAAGTCTCGGTCTTGCTCTTCGACCTGCTCAACCGGGTCATGGGCTATCCCCTGGAATATATTATCGAGGCCCTGGCGCCCACCACCGAGCTGGACTTTGATCGCTTGCCCCCGGAAAAGCAAAAGACCTACCGCGAGGTCCAGGCCGCCCACATCCATGGGTCTCCCGATGGCCCCTGGTTTTTCATCATTGCCCGAAATGACCCTGTTCAGAGGTGCCATCAACTCATCGGGATAACCGACACCGCCATGTTGCGGCCCCAGGTGTTTGCCCTCTCGGACGGGGAGGTCCGGGTGGGATTGATCTGCTCGGAGAAACAGGCCATTGACGCCACCCTCCACAGCCTGAGTTCCGAGGATTCCCGCTTCCACCGGATTGCCGACAAATACTGGAATGCCAGGGGAGGAAGCCATACGGACGGAGGGGCCTTCATCTTTACGATCCGGGAGGGGGGAAACGGCCGTCCGGGAAAAGAAATGATTTGTACCGACAAGTTCGGGAGGCCGATTGCGGCCCCTGAATATCAAAGAGCCTGGAACCACCAACCGCAACCTCTCGCGGAACAGGCACGCGAAAAGCTGCGCAGGGAAGTCAGGGAGAAATTCCGGGGCGGGGATGGCCTTTTTCTCTTCGAAAATTTTAAGATTGAGGTCCCCCTGTGGGATTACGATGTTTTCTGGGAATTCGGGGAAGAGCTGGTTCAGGCCGCCAACCAGGGCGATTCCAACCGGTCCACGGCCATAGCCGCGCTGACCTATTTTCTGGACCGTCGGGTCGATCCCGGGGAAAAGCGGAGAAGCTGCCTTCTCGAAATCGCGCTGGAGAGCCTGGAGAAGGTCTTTTCTTCGGTCCCCGGGCTGGACTCAAACCTCGGGGGAATCTATCGGAAAATCGACTGGGCTTCCCAGAAGTCCCTACGAAAGCCCGAGGGGGGAGAGAAGACCCTCATCCTCGACGCCGCCCAGTTTCCCCCGGAAGGCGATTACGGGGCCGCCCGAATCCTCACCCAGGCTTATCAGCTCGGCTGGCGTCATTTCATTGTTTATGGGTGCCGGGGCCAGCGCTTCATCGGGTGCGGCTTGGGGCCTGGAACCCAGGGAATCCGGATGGATGTGTATGGAAGCTCGGGGGACTACCTGGGATCGGGGATGGATGGCATGGAAATACACGTCCATGGAAACGCCCAGGATCAATTGGGCCAGGTCTTGAAGTCGGGGAAGCTGGTCATCCATGGAGATGTGGGACAGACCTTTATGTATGGGGCTAAAGGTGGAACGGTCTATGTGTTGGGAAACGCGGCCGGAAGGCCCTTGATCAATGCCGTAGGGAAGCCGCGGGTGGTTATCAACGGAACGGCCCTGGATTATCTGGCCGAGTCCTTCATGGCCGGGGACCCCCACAACGGGGGCGGTTTTGTGGTCCTGAACGGAATGGAGTTTGACGAAAGAGGCATGCTGCGCGAGCAATCCATGCCCTTCCCGGGGTCCAACCTTTTTTCCCTCGCTTCCGGGGGAGCCCTTTATGTGCGGGACCCTCATGGGCGGCTGGAAAAGGAACAATTGAACGGCGGCGAGTTTTCCCCATTGGAGGAGAAGGATTGGAAACTCATCCTTCCCCATCTCCAGGAGAATGAAAGGCTCTTTGGCATTGAATTAAAGAGGGACCTGCTGACCGTCGACGGGGAGAGGAAAAACCCTCAAGAGGTATACCGCAAGGTCCGGGCGGTAAAATTGTCCGTGCTGTCGGCGACAATGCCCGAAGACGAGGTTTAGCCGCAAATTCGAAGGGTCCCATGCACGCTGCTGGCCTTCCTGAGTTGCAAGAACGACATGATCCACCGCATTCCCTTTCCTAAGAATAGGCTATAATCATATAGTAGTAAAACCTGATGAATGGTAGCTACCTTCGGGGATCAAAGGGTCTGAAAGGAGAAAGCCATTTTAGTCGCCGATCGAGATTACCGGATTCCCTCCGCCTGCGGCCTAGTGGGGATCATGAACCGGGAGGGTAAGGCGTTTTCCGGCGAAGTGATCATCCGGGCTATCACTAGCCTGCACGAGCGGTCCAATGGGCTCGGGGGAGGCTTTGCCGGCTACGGGATTTACCCGGACCACAAGGAAGATTACGCCTTCCATGTCCTGTACGAGACTGAGGAATCCCGAAAACTGACCAAACCGGCTCTGGAGGGGAACTATCAACTGATCCAGGAAGAGCCCATTCCAACCCGGCAGATTGACGCGGTCCAGAATCCTCCCCTCGTGTGGCGGTATTTCCTGCGGCCCCGATTGGAGCGTCGCATCTCCAGCGTGGAATCGGAGGAGGACTTTGTCGTGCGCACGGTCATGGAGATCAACCAGAAAAAAGAAGGAGTCTTCGTCGCTTCTTCCGGGAAGAACATGGGGATCTTCAAGGGAGTGGGATACCCAGAGGAGATCGCGGACTTTTACCGGCTGGAGGAGTACCGGGGGTACCTGTGGACCGCTCACGGGCGGTTTCCCACCAACACCCCCGGGTGGTGGGGAGGAGCCCATCCCTTCGGGCTCCTGGATTGGTCGGTGGTTCACAACGGGGAAATTTCCTCCTACGGCACCAACCGTCGGTACCTCAAGAATTTCGGGTACGACTGCGCCTTCTACACCGACACAGAGGTGGTCACGTACCTCTTCGACCTGCTGCACCGCAAACACCAGATGGCTTTCCCCCTGGTAGCCAATATCTTGGCCGCTCCGCTCTGGGATGAGATCGAAAGGATGGAGGATAAGGAATTTTACCAGTTTCTTAGGGCGGTTTACGGGAGTGCCCTGCTGAACGGGCCCTTCGCGGTGATTGCCGCCCACAACCAGGCCATGGTGGGGCTGAATGACCGCATCAAATTGCGGCCGCTGGTGGCCGCCGAATGGCAGGAGAATCTGTATATCGCTTCGGAAGAATCGGCCATCCGGGAAGTCTGTCCGGACCCCGACCGGGTCTGGGCCCCCGAGGCGGGGGAGCCGGTCATCGGCTACTTGAGGTGAAAAATTGGCCAAAGGAAAGATCACCCCAGAATTTAAGATTCTGCGGGATATGGAAAAGTGCGTAAGCTGCCAGGTCTGCCACCGGGTATGCTCCAATGACGCCCACCTTTACGACCGGGAAACCGGGGTGGTGACCTCGGAGGACAGCCGCTGCGTAGGCTGCCATTTCTGCGAAAACCTCTGCCCAACGGGGGCCCTGGGCATCCGCCGCAATCCTTCGGAGATCAAGCTGAACGCCCTCTGGTCCGGAAGGGCCGTTGAGGATATCGCCCGCCAGTCCGCGACCGGAGGGGTTCTCTTGACCGGGATGGGCAACGACCGACCGTTCCCGGTTTATTTCGACCACCTCCTGCTGAATGCTTCGCAGGTCACCAATCCATCCATCGACCCGCTGCGGGAGCCCATGGAACTGAAGACCTACCTGGGGGGGAAACCAGATCGCCTGGAAGTGAAGGAGGGACAGACGCGGGAGAAAGTCTTGAAATCCTTCCTCTCCTCGCAGATCCCCCTGGAGACCCCGATCCTTTTCTCCGCCATGTCCTACGGGTCCATCAGCCTCAATGCGGTCAAGTCCCTAGCCATGGCGGCCAGGGAATCGGGGACCCTCTGGAACACGGGGGAAGGAGGGTTGCACCCGGACCTCTATCCCTTCGGCCCGAACCTGGTAGTGCAAGTGGCTTCCGGGCGCTTCGGGGTGCATAAGGATTACCTGGAGGCGGGGGCGGCCATCGAGATCAAAATCGGGCAGGGGGCGAAGCCTGGAATCGGGGGCCACCTTCCGGGGGAAAAAGTCACCGAAGAGATCTCGCGCACCCGTATGATCCCCGAGGGGACCGATGCCCTTTCTCCGGCCCCCCATCATGACATCTACTCTATCGAGGACTTGAAACAGCTGATTTACGCGCTGAAAGAAGCGGTGCGCTACCGCAAACCCGTGGGGGTCAAGATCGCCGCCGTCCATAATGTTGCGCCCATCGCCTCCGGGATTGTCCGGGCCGGCGCGGATTTCGTGGTCATCGACGGCCTGCGCGGAGGAACCGGCGCGGCCCCCCGGGTCATTCGCGACCATGTGGGAATTCCCATCGAACTGGCCATTTCGGTGGTCGATCAACGGCTGAGGGAAGAGGGCCAGCGGAACCGGGCCTCCCTGATCGCCGCCGGGGGGTTCCGCAACAGCGCCGATGTGGTCAAGGCCGTCGCCCTGGGCGCGGACGCGGTCTACGTGGGGACCGCCGCGCTTGTGGCCCTGGGGTGCCACGTCTGCCAGAAATGCTATACGGGAAAGTGCAACTGGGGGATCGCCACTCAGGACCCCTATCTGACCAAGCGCCTGAACCCGCAGATCGGAGCCCGGCGGCTGGTCAATCTGCTGCGGGCCTGGTCCCTGGAGATCAAGGAGATGCTGGGGGGAATGGGGATCAACGCACTGGAGAGCCTGCGGGGCAACCGGGAACAATTGCGCGCCGTGGGCCTGGGGGAGACGGATATGAGGATCCTGGGGGTCAAACCCGCGGGGGAGGCTTGGTAGGATGAAGAAGATCTTTATCCATGAGGAATACTGCATGAACTGCCGCCTCTGCGAAGTGCACTGCATCGTCCAGAATTCCAAGACTCGCAACATCATCAAGGCTTATAAGGGAGAATCCCCCAAGCCCATTTCTCGGGTGCTGGTGGAAGAGCAAGGGTACCTGTCCTTCGCCCTCCAGTGCCGCCATTGCGAAGACGCTCCCTGCCTGGATGCATGCATCACCGGGGCCATGCATCGGGACCCGGATCGTGGAGCGGTCCTGGCCGACGAGGAACGGTGCGTGGGGTGCTGGATGTGCATCATGGTCTGTCCTTTCGGAGTCATCTCCCGAAACGTGGAAGGCAAACGGGTGATCTCCAAATGCAACCTTTGCCAGGGGGAAGAAATCCCGGTGTGCGTGAAGAACTGCCCCAACGAAGCCATCGTCTTTGAGGAAGAAAAATGAGATACGTCATCGTTGGAAACGGCCCTGCCGGGACCGCCGCCGTGGAGGGAATCCGGGAAGCGGACCCGAAGGGGCGAATTACGGTGATTTCCGATGAAGGGGTGATGAATTATTCCAAACCCCTTCTCTCCTACCTGCTGGCCCGAAAGGTGAAAAAGAATCAACTGGCCCATCGTCCAGGAGATTTTTATGCCCGGAACGGAGTGGAGCTTTTGCTGAAAAAAAAGGCGGTGAAGCTGGAGACCGAGCAGAACCGGGTGGTTCTGTCCGACGGCCAGTCCATACCCTATGACCGGCTCCTAATTGCCACCGGCGGTGCACCCATCCCCCTTAAAATTCCCGGAAAGAAGACCCAGGGGGTCTTTACCTTCACCCGCCTGGAAGAAGCCGAAGAACTCATCCACTACCTGGGGGACCATTCAGTTAGGGAGGCGCTCGTGGTGGGAGGGGGATTGATCGGCCTGAAAGCCACGGAGGGGCTTTTGGGGAGAGGGATCTCGGTGACCCTGGTGGAGCTCGCCGACCGGGTCTTATCCGCTACATTTGACCGCCGGGCATCGGAAATCATCGAAGGGGCTCTCAAGAAGGAAGGCTGCCGGGTATTCTTGAAGAACAGCGTGGCCAAGATCGCGGGGGATCGGTCGGGCAGGGTGAAAGAAGCGGTTTTACGGAATCAGCGCAAGGTCGCCTGTCAAGTGGTCATAGAGGCTGTGGGGGTCCTGCCGGAGGTGGAATGGCTCAAAGGAACGGAGGTCCGCTGCGACCGGGGAATTCTGGTGAACGAATACCTCCAAACCTCGGCCGAAAGGGTTTTTGCCGCCGGGGACTGTTGCCAGACATCCGGTTTTTTCGGAGGGCCTCCCCGGGTGTTCCCCATATGGCCTAGCGCCGTCCGTCAGGGAAAGGTGGCCGGTTTCAACATGGCCGGGGGGAAGAGAAAATATGACGGGCCCCTCGTCATGAACTCGGTCGAACTCTGCGGCATCCCCACGATCTCAGTGGGCCTCACCGACCCCCAGGAGGGGAACGGGTATGAGATCGTCGAATCGGTGAATGAGAAAAAAGGGGTCTACAAAAAGCTGGTCCTGCGGGAGGACCGGATTGTGGGAGCCCTTTTCGTGGGGGATATAAGCCGGGCCGGTGTTTACACCGGATTGATCAAGGAGGCGGTGAAGACCGGGGACCTGAAGCCCCACCTGTTGAAGGAGAACTTTGGCCTCATTCACCTTCCCAAAGACTATCGCAAGCATTACGTCACCGGAGAAGGAATCGAGGTATGAAGATTTCAGCCCAAGGCCTGCACCACCGGGCCCTGAACGAAAAAATCCATCAGGCAATCGAGGCCGGGGAAAGGGAAATTTTTCTCACTCAGGTCAACGGTCAACGTTACATTGGAGACGGAATTCAGAATGCAGGCCTTCAGATCACCATCCAGGGGACTCCGGGAAATGACCTGGCCGCCTTTATGGATGGGCCTTCCCTGTTTATTTATGGGAACGCGCAGGATGGGGTTGGAAACACAATGAACGGGGGCAAAATTGTCATTCACGGGAATGCGGGCGATATTGCCGGGTACGCCATGCGGGGGGGCAAAATCTTCATCCGCGGTGATGCCGGATACCGGGTTGGAATTCACATGAAGGCCTACAATGAATTTTTTCCAGTCATCGTGATCGGCGGCCGGGCGGGAAATTTCCTGGGAGAATACATGGCCGGAGGACTGATCGTAGTCTTGGGGCTCAAGGTAGAGATGGATAAATCGCCGGTCGGCACCTATGTGGGGACCGGGATGCATGCGGGCAAGATCTATGTCCGGGGGAGCGTGCGTAACTACCAGCTGGGTAAGGAGATCATGCATTTCGACATCGATAAAAACGACCGGGAAGAGCTCGAACCCCTCCTCCACGAATACTGTGAGAACCTTAACCTGCCGTGGGAAGAAATCCGGAAGGGGCCTTTCGTGAAACTAAGCCCTTACTCCCATCGCCCCTACGGGAAATTGTACTCCTACTAAAAGAAGGGGGGATGAACAATAACCATTAACCAGTGATCATTGGCCATTGAAAACGGATTCTTAGCTGAACCCGCCCCTATCCGATAAGGCGACAAACCTGCCGGTACATTTTCCGCCTTTCTCCCTTTGCCTTCCATTTTTTTTGACACTGCTCCTCAGTTCAATTATATTAAGATATGAAGGACCTCTTGAATATCGGGAAACGCTGGTGATGAAGTTGAGCGGTAGGATCATCCGCTAGATTCGAGAGTGGGTAAAGCAAGATGGAGCGGAAAAAGGAGTCCAGAGTTTCCCAAAGTAGAGTGAACCATGGGAAAGATGATGAGGATGACCCAAAGCCGGCATAAACGCTCCATTCCACCGATTTTCCGTTTAAAATCATCTAGATTTCCAGCTAAAGGGAAAAGAAAGAGAAGCCGATAAAAGGATAGAGGGAAAAGGAACTTTTCCCCGAACGGCTCCCCATGCGGTTCGAGGAATAGCGGCAGGGAAAAAGCAGGTTACCTGAGCGGCTGGAGAGAAAAGGGACTCCATCGTTTTTTCCCCTTGCCCGAAAGAGATGGTTTAAAGCACACTCACAGTTTTCACGGGGAAGAAACCCCTCTGCCGGAACCTCCGGTCCTATCATGCAAACCTCCAATCGACCCAGGTTTTACAACTGGGATACGCTTGACGTTCCGTCAGGCGGATAATATTCATAAGGGGGACCCTTTACCTCCCTTGGGGATTCATGACTGGTCGAATTTTACCCATTCCTGATAAAGAAAGAAGCTCCGGCAAGGGGGACGAGAAACCACAGGTCTCCAAAAAGGCTGAGAGGCAAATCCTCCAACCTGAGATGCCCCCCAAGGGTTACAACCTTGATATCGAAGAAGCCAAGACCTTAAAGGAAATCGAGTGTCTAGAAAAAAAGGACTCCCGCCTCTGGCTTCTAACGATCTTCATGACCCTGGTGTTGATCCTATTCATCCTGGCCAAAGACCTTTGGACCCTGTACCTATCCCCCCGGGAATTCCTAGAGGGATTCACTTCTTTTCGCAGATCAGCGCTGATCTTCCCTGCGGCCCTTGTGCTTCTGTCTTTCTGCGGTTATCTAATCGTTCAGAACCGGAGGATTCGCCGCCTCCGATGGAAAATCTTCATCCACAAGACCAAGATGGAGCGGGCCATGGGCAGCATGGAAGAGATGAGGGCCCTATTCCAGATTGCTTCGGCGACTGCCGACCGGAAGGAGCTTCCCGAAATCCTGGAGATCATCGCCAGGGAATCTTTGAACTGCTTAAAAGCTCATCGTTCCACGGTCTTCTCCCTGGATGAAAAGAGCGGGATTCTCAAGCCCCACTTCACCTTTACCTCCGACCCCTTGAATGAACAAGTGGGGCTATTTGAAGAAAAAGAGATGGCCCGCAAGTCCCTCCGCCAGAGAAAGGGCTTTCTTCTCCGGGAGCCTGCGGATTTTACGGAATATCTGAAGTACCTTGAGCGAGAACGGAAGATCACCTCGCTCCTTTGTATTCCCCTGGTTTCCCAGGACAGATCGCTCGGGGTTCTCAGTGTAGTCATGATCGATGACGACCGGAAGTTTAACGAAAGGGACCTCCAGTTTCTCATGGTCATGGGAATTCAAGCCGCCATGGCCGATGAAAAATCTTCGCTGGATGCGGAGCTTCGTAGGGGGGCCAGTTACCGGAAAGAATACGAGCAGTACTTAGACCACATCCTGAACCAGTTGCAGACCCTCTCCGACGTGGAAAGGAGACGCATCGAAGATCACATCAAAAGGCTTCTCCCCACACCTGCCGGCGAGGAAAGGGTCCCCCTCAGCGAACCGGCCGAAGAGGCGAGAAATGGAAGCCCTCCGGAGACGGAGCCGATCGCCCTTGCCCAAGAGGTTGAAGACCGGGTCACCAAGATGCTGCAGGTAGATATAGAGGGAGAACCTTCATCTCTTGCTCCCGATCTGGGCAACGGAGGAGTTTTCATCCGAACTCCGAACCCCCTAGAGCTGGGGGAGGAGTTCGTTTTAAAACTTCATATGGACGAAGGGGAAACACCCGTCGGAGTAACCTGCCGGGTCATTTGGACGAACAAATACGGGAAGGAAAGCCGACACCTCCGGCGGGGAATGGGAGTGAAATTTCTGGACCTCTCTCCCCAACTCCGGAACCGGGTGGAATCCTACATCCAATCTCACAGGGACAATCAATTTTCTCTGGCTGAAGATCAACACCATCTATCCTTTGGAGACTAAATAAGAAAAGGGGCGTCGCCTTATGGGAATCTTTTCCTTTCGTGCCGCAGGAGAAATTACCTTTGGAGTCGGGTCTGTAAATCGACTGGGAGCCGCCGTTCGCAAAGCGGGAGGGAAAAAAGTCTTGGTGGTGGTAGACCCGGGATTTGCCAAGACCGGTTCGTTCACCAGGGTTACCCAATCCCTGGAGCGAGAAGGCCTGTCTTTTGTTCTCTTTGACCAGGTTGAACCCGAGCCTCGCACGGTCATCGCCGACCAGGGTGGGGAGGTCGCTCGGAAGGAGAGATGCGACTTCGTCCTCGGGGTGGGCGGGGGCAGCGCCATGGACACGGCGAAGGCAGCGGCGGTTCTGGCCACCAACGGGGGGCAGGCCCGGGACTATCAGGGGCTGGACAAGGTTCCCCGGCCGGGCCTCCTGAAAGGGATGGTCCCCACCACGGCGGGGACCGGAAGCGAGGTCACCTTCACCGCGGTCTTCATCAATGAAGAGGAGAAAAAAAAGGCGGGAATCAACAGCCCCCACCTGTATCCGGAGATGTCCATTCTGGACCCCGAATTGACTCTGTCCCTTCCCCCGGCGGTGACGGCCTTTACCGGGATGGACGCTCTGGCTCACGCCGTTGAATCGTACACTTCCAAGGCGGCCCATCCCCTTTCCGAGATGTTCAGCCTGGAGGGCATCCATCTCATTGGGAAGAGTCTGCGCAGAGCAGTGGAAAAAGGATCGAACCTGGAGGCCCGTTCGGACATGCTCCTGGGGAGCCTGCTGGCCGGAATCGGCCTGGCCAACGCCGGGGTGACCGCTGTTCATTCCCTCTCCTATCCCTTGGGAGGACGCTTCCGAGTCCCTCACGGAGTGGGCAACGGGCTCCTGCTCCCCGCGGTCATGGAATACAACGCCCTATCCCTTCCGGAGAAATTCGCCAGGATCGCCGGGGCCATGGGCGAGAAGACCGAGGGGTTGTCAGCCAAGAATGCGGCCCTTTTGGCCGTTGAATCGGTAAAGGGCCTGGCCCGGGATATTCAAGTGCCCATGCGCCTGAGCGACCTAGGAATTCCCGTATCGGCCTTCCCCGGGATGGCGGAAGAGGCCCTGAAAGTCACCCGCCCCCTGGAGAACAACCCCAGGCCGGTTTCCTTCGAAGACGCCATCCAGATCTACCGCAGCGTGTTCTAATTTCCATCTTGTCCCCGTGGCCCGTTTCGGGGTAAGATTCGCTTCAGATGAACCAAATGCGGAATGCGGAATTCATAAAAAGCGCAGACTTCCGTCGCGTCTTGCATTCCGCATTCCATATTCCGAATTCTTCTAAGGAGGTCGGCAGATGGGTGGAGCAGAGTTGATTGGCAGGGAAGAGCAGGAAGCCGTATCTGAGGTCATCGGCCGGGGCGTTCTTTTCCGTTACGGTTTCAACGAGAAAAGAAAGAACATCTTCAAGGTCCTGGAATTTGAAAACCAATTTTCCAAATACATGGGCTGCTCCTATGCCTTGGGGGTTTCCTCCGGCTCGGCGGCCGTACGCGTGGCGGTGGCCGCCCTGGGGATCAAAAGGGGCGATGAGGTTATTACCCAGAGTTTCACCTTTGTTGCCACCGTGGAAGGAGTCCTGGAAGCGGGGGCAACTCCCGTGCTGACCGAAGTGGACGCTTCCTTGAACATGGATCCCAAGGACCTGGAAGCCAAGATCACCGACAAGACCCGGGCCATTATGCCTGTTCACATGCTGGGTGTCCCCGCCCGGATGGACGAGATCCTGGCCATCGCCCGCAAGAGAAACATCCCGGTGATCGAGGACTCCTGCCAGGCCTGCGGTTCGGGTTACAAGGGAAAGAAAACAGGGACCCTCGGGTCCCTGGGGACCTACAGCTTCGACTATGTAAAGACTCTGACCACCGGAGAGGGAGGGATGGTGGTGACCAACGATAAAAAGGTTTACGAGCTGGCCTGCGAATACCACGACCACGGCCATGTTCATAACCCGGAGGTCCCGCGGGGAGAGGACCCGCACCGCATCACCGGGTTCAACTACCGGATGACCGAGCTCCAGGGGGCCTTCGGCCTGGTTCAGTTGAACCGGCTGGATTCGGTGCTGGCCGACCAGCGGAAAAACAAGGGAGAGATCAAAAAGGCCATTGCCGCGATCCCCCAGGTGAAATTCCGCGACCTTCCCGATCCGGCAGGGGACGGAGGGGACACCCTGGCCTTTTTTCTCCCCGATGCCAAGGTGGCCAAGGCATTCAATGACCATCTGGCTAAATCAAAGGTGGATACCAAAATCCTCCCCTCGGCCATGAATTGGCATTTTTCCGGCAGCTGGAAGCATATGATTCAACATTTGCCCCCCTATCGAACGGACGCTTGGCCAAAATCGGAGGCTCTGTTGAAACGAGCGATTGCCCTGCCCATTTCCGTGCGGATGAGCGATGAGCAGAAGGCAAGGGTGGTCGAAGCCGTTCACAAGGCGGCGAAGGAAGTACTTTAAGACAGTTCGTAGTTTGGAGTTCGGGGTAAGAAACGAGCCTGGATGGGTATTGGCGCCGGACTCCGAACTCATTCCTCCGAAGGGATCGGGGCTTTTCCGCGGAATCAGGGATTGAAGGATTCAAGATGAAGGTTTACGGGATTATTCCTGCAAGGTATGGGTCCACCCGGTTGCCTGGAAAGGTCCTGGCCGACATCGGCGGAAAGCCCATGATCCAGCATGTGTATGAACGAGCCCGTCGGTCCCCTTCCCTGGATCGTCTGGCTGTGGCCACAGACGACGACCGGGTTTATCAGAAGGTCCTCGATTTTGGGGGGGAAGCGGTTAAGACATCTCCTGGCCATCCTTCTGGGACCGACCGGGCCGCTGAAGCGGCACGGGTCTTGGGGGCGCAGGAGAAAGACCTGATCGTCAACATCCAAGGGGACCAGCCGCTCTTTGAGCCCGGGATGGTGGATGAGATCGTGGGTCCCTTCCGGAAGGATCCGGACCTCCTCATGGGAGCATTGGTCTATCCCATCCGCAGCCGGGAAGAGCTGCTCAATCCGAGTGTGGTTAAAGTAGTGGTAGACAAGCTTGGATTTGCTCTATATTTTTCCCGTTCCGCTATGCCCTATGTCATAGAATCTTCCATGACTCCGCGCTATTTTAAGCATATAGGGCCTTACGCTTACCGAACCGGCTTTTTGATCCAATTTACGAAGATCGAACGGGGGGAACTGGAGCAGGCCGAGTCCCTGGAACAGCTGAGGGCTTTGGAAAACGGGTATCGGATCAAGATCGTAGTGACTCAATATGACTCCCAGGAGGTGGATACTCCGGAAGACTTGGAAAGAGTGAGGATAAGGATCGCCGGGGTAAAATAGACTCTTCTTCCCGAGTGACCAGAGGAGCGGAAAGAAGAGGTCTTTTAGAGGAGGGAAGAAAGAGAAATTGAGGGAAAGTTCTTCCTAAGGGGCGGGGGCAGATCACTTCGTGTTTATTTTTTATAATCTTCTGCTGTTGGTCTTCTCAGTCGGGGCGTTTCCTATATTTATAACTAAGCTGGTTTTCTCATCCCAAAAGCGCAGGGTCTATGCCCAGAAGCTCGGGTTCCTTCCATGGAGAACGCTTGAGAAAGTAAAAGGCCAACCCCGGGTTTGGATTCACGCGGTTTCCCTGGGGGAAGTCGGGGCCGTTCATCCGCTGATACGGGAACTTAGGAGGGTTTATCCGGACGCCTGTTTGATGCTTTCCACCGGGACTGAGAGCGGGCAGAAAATGGCCCGCGAGCGCCTGACCGAAGCGAATGGAACTTTCTTCTTCCCCTGGGATTATCCCTGGGTGGTGCGTAAGGTGATTCGCCGATTGAGACCGGACCTCTTCGTAATTTCGGAAACAGAACTCTGGCCTAACTTCCTCAAGATCGCCAAAGAGGAAGGGGCGAAAACTCTACTGGTGAACGGTCGGATCTCCGACCGGTCTTTCCGAAGATACCGCAAGGCCCGATTTTTCTTTACCGCGGTTCTGGACAACTTTGACGCCATGTCCATGATCCGGGTCCAGGATGGAGAACGCATAATCAGCATGGGGGCCAATCCGGTCCATGTCTCGGTTAATGGAAACTGCAAGTTCGACCAGGCCGCCTCCTGGGCCCTTCCCGGCGTTCAGGACGAGGTTCGGAGAATCTTGGGAGTCAATCCACAGGATCGGGTCCTGGTCGCCGGAAGCACCCACGAAGGAGAGGAAGAGGCCGTCATAAAGGCCTTCCTCAGGCTCCGGCAGAGCGATCCGGAGACCCTGCTGATCCTGGTCCCCCGACACATCGATCGTTCGGATCGGGTGGCCAGACTTCTGGAACGGCATGGAATCCGAGAATGGGTCCGACGCAGCCAGCTGAACGGGGAGGGGCGAAAGGGGGCCAAGGTGGTCCTGTGGGATACCTTTGGGGAGCTCTTCAAAGTTTATAGCTTGGCGACCCTGGTCTTTTGCGGGGGAAGCCTGGTTCCCAAGCGGGGTCAAAACATTCTGGAGCCCGCAGCCTGGGGCAAGGTTGTCCTTTACGGCCCATCAATGGAGGATTTTCTCGACGCTCATCAGTTCCTGTCCAGCGTTGGGGCCGGAATCATGGTCCAGGATGAGGAGGAGCTCACGGATCGCTGCCTGTATTTTTGGGGTCACCCCCGGGAGCTGAAAGAGAGGGGAGAAGCGGGGAAAGAGGCCCTTTGGGCTCAGCGGGGTGCCACCCAACGAAATGTAGAGCTGGTTAGAAGGCTGCTGGGAAGATGAATCGGAAAAAAGCCGTTCTGGCCCTGGAAGACGGAAAAGTTTTCGAAGGCTGGTCCTTCGGTGCTCCGGGAGAACACGCGGGAGAAGTGGTTTTCAACACTTCCATGACCGGGTACCAGGAGGTCCTCACCGACCCTTCTTACAAGGGGCAGATTGTGACCATGACCTACCCCCTCATCGGGAATTACGGGGTGAATGAGGAGGACCTGGAATCCACCCATCCTCATGTGGAAGGTTTCGTGATCAAAGAGAACTGCCCCTTCCCCAGCAATTGGCGGTCCCAAGGAAGCCTGAGTGATTATTTGGACCGTTTTGGGATTGTGGGAATCGAAGGAGTGGATACCAGGGCGCTGACCAAACATCTGCGCACGGCGGGAGCCATGCGGGGAATCATCTCCACGGAGGACCTGGAACCCTGTTCCTTGATTGATAAGGCGCGGACCTCTCCTCCTATGGTAGGGAGCGACTGGGTCAAGGCGGTGACCTGCGAGGCTCCCTATGAATGGGGCCGCGGGGAAGAGGGAAAGAAAAGGGTTAGGGGGACAGGGCTGGGTCTATGGGAATGGGGAAGGGGGCAGGCCATCCTTCCCTCCACAGGAAAGAAGTACCGGGTTGTGGCTATGGATTTCGGGATGAAACACAATATCATCCGCCATCTGGCCAGCCGGGGGACTCAGGTTCTGGTCGTCCCGGCCAAGACCCAGGCGGAGGAAATCCTGGACCTGGACCCTCATGGGATTTTCCTTTCCAACGGTCCGGGGGACCCGGCGGCCCTGCCCGCGATTATTGACACTGTCCGTCAACTCCTGGGAAAGAGGCCGATCTTCGGCATCTGTTTGGGCCACCAGCTTTTGGGCCTGGCCATGGGGGGAAAGACCTATAAATTAAAATTCGGGCACCGGGGAGCCAATCAGCCGGTGAAAAATCTTATCAATGGGAAAGTGGAAATTACCGTCCAGAACCATGGTTTTTGCGTGGACCTGGACAGCCTGCCCCCGGGCCAGGTGCAGATTACCCATATCAATTTGAACGATCAAAGCCTGGAAGGGATGCGCCATCGCTGGCTTCCCATCTTTTCGGTACAGTACCACCCGGAAGCTTCGGCCGGGCCCCACGATGCCGCCTATCTCTTTGATGAGTTCATATCTTTGATGGACAGACACTCGAAAGAATCATGCCCAAACGAACCGACATCCAAAAAATCCTGATCATCGGGTCCGGTCCGATCATTATCGGCCAGGCCTGCGAGTTCGACTATTCGGGCACCCAGGCCTGCAAAGCCCTGAGAGAGGAAGGATTCGAGGTCGTCTTGGTGAATTCCAACCCGGCCACCATCATGACCGACCCGCAAATGGCGGACCGGACCTACATGGAACCGGTGACCCCCGAGGTAGTGGCCAAGATTGTGGAACGGGAGCGCCCCCAGGCGCTCCTCCCCACCCTGGGGGGGCAGACCGGTTTGAACACGGCCATCCAGGTGGACGAGATGGGTATCCTGGACAGGTTCGGGGTAGAGATGATTGGAGCCAATCAGGAAGCCATTCGCAAGGCCGAGGACCGGGAGCTCTTCAAGGAAGCCATGCGCCGCATCGGGTTGGAGGTGCCGCGAAGCGGTTTTGCCCACAACCTGGGGGAAGCCAGGGATGTGGTTCGAGAAATTGGGCTGCCGGTGGTCATTCGTCCGAGCTTCACCCTGGGAGGAACGGGCGGGGGGATCGCTTTCAACCTGGAGGAGTTCGAACGCCTGGCCCTGCAGGGAATCGAGCTCAGCATGATCCACGAGATCATGATCGAGGAATCGGTGATCGGGTGGAAGGAATACGAGCTCGAGGTTATGAGGGACCTTAAGGATAACGTGGTCATCATCTGTTCCATCGAGAACTTTGACCCCATGGGGGTGCACACCGGGGACAGCATCACCGTGGCCCCGGCCCAAACCCTGAGCGACAAAGAGTACCAGCGCATGCGCGACGCGGCCATCGCCATTATCCGGGAGATCGGAGTGGAAACCGGGGGCTCCAACATCCAGTTTGCCCTCCATCCCCGGGACGGCCGCATGGTGGTCATCGAGATGAACCCCCGCGTTTCTCGGAGCTCAGCGCTGGCCTCCAAGGCCACCGGTTTCCCCATTGCCAAGGTGGCGGCCAAACTGGCGGTCGGCTATACCCTCGATGAGATTCCCAACGACATCACCCGCGAGACCATGGCTTCCTTCGAACCTTCCATCGATTACTGCGTGGTCAAGTTCCCCCGGTGGGCTTTCGAGAAATTCCGGGGGGCCGACCCCACTTTGACCACCTCCATGAAGTCGGTGGGAGAAGCCATGGCTGTGGGACGAACCTTCAAGGAGGCGCTGCAAAAGGCCATCCGTTCCCTGGAAATCGGCCGCTTTGGCCTGGGAATGGACGGCAAAGGGGAACCCGATCCTGACCGGATGAAGGAAAAACTGGCCCATCCTACCCCAGAAAGGGTCTTTTGGCTGCGCGCCGCGCTCAAGAGTGGAATCTCACCTGCGGAGATCGCAGAAACAACCCGGATCGACCAGTGGTTCCTGGAGAATATGAAACAGGTCTGCGACCTGGAGGAGGAGATTCAGAAAATCCGCCTCGACGGCCGAGGGCTGGAGAGTCTCCCAACTTACCTCCTTCGGCAGGCCAAAGAGTGGGGATACTCGGATGTCCAGATCGCCCACCTCCTGGGTTCAGATGAGATGGAGGTGCGTAAGCGGCGCAAGGCCTTGGGAATCTGCCCCACCTTCAAGCTGGTGGACACTTGCGCCGCCGAGTTCGAAGCCTATACCCCCTATTACTATTCTACCAATGAATCGGAAGATGAAGTTATCCCTTCCGACAAGAAGAAAGTCATGATCCTCGGGGGAGGCCCCAACCGGATCGGCCAGGGGATCGAGTTTGACTACTGCTGCGTTCATGCCTCCCTCGCTCTGCGCGAAGAGGGATTCGAAACCATCATGGTAAACAGCAATCCCGAGACGGTCTCCACCGATTATGACACCTCTGACCGCCTCTATTTTGAGCCCCTCACCCGAGAGGATGTGCTGAACATCGTGGAGAAGGAAAAACCCAAGGGAGTCATCGTTCAATTCGGCGGGCAGACTCCCTTAAACCTGGCAGTGCCTCTGGAGAAAGCGGGAGTAAAGATTCTAGGTACCACCCCAGATAGTATCGACCGGGCCGAGGACCGGGAGCGTTTCAAGGAGCTCATTCAGAAATTAGGGTTGGTCCAGCCCCAAAATGGGACCGCCACCTCCTTCGAAGAAGCCCGGGCCGTGGCCCGGGAAATCGGGTACCCCGTGGTGGTTCGACCCTCCTATGTCTTAGGCGGGCGGGCCATGGAGATCGTCTACGACGAGGAGAGCCTGGAGCGGTATATGCGGGAGGCGGTGATGGCCTCCCCGGAGCGCCCCATCCTGATCGACAAGTTCCTGGAGGACGCTATCGAAGTGGATGTGGATGCCATCTCCGACGGGAACCGGGTGGTTATCGGCGGAATCATGGAGCATATCGAGGAGGCGGGGATTCATTCCGGAGACAGCGCCTGCGTTCTTCCTCCCTATACCCTGAGCGATGATTTAATGGAAGTGATTAAGCAGAATACGTACGCTTTGGCCAAGGAGCTTCGAGTCGAGGGGTTGATGAACATTCAGTATGCCATTCGCGATGACCGGGTTTACATCCTGGAGGTCAACCCCCGGGCCTCCCGGACGATCCCCTTTGTCTCTAAGGCGACCGGGGTGCCGCTGGCCAAACTGGCGGCCAAAGTGATGATCGGCCGGACCCTGGAAGAGCTGGGCTTTACCCAGGAGGTCGAGGTATCCCATGTGTCGGTGAAGGAGGTGGTCTTTCCCTTCAACCGCTTCCCGGGAGTGGACACCGTGCTGGGCCCGGAGATGAAGTCCACCGGCGAGGTCATGGGAATCGATCATGCTTTCGGCATTGCCTTCGCCAAGGCTGAGCTGGCGGCTGGGCAGGTCCTCCCGCGAACGGGAAAAGTATTTATCAGCGTGAAGAACCGGGACAAGCGGGCCATCATCTTCATTGCCAAGAAGCTTTCTGATTTTGGCTTTCGGATCGTGGCCACCCGGGGGACGGCCAAGGCGCTCTCGCAGAACGGAATCCCGGTGGAGGTAATCCATAAGGTCCACGAAGGAAGGCCGAATGTCGTGGATGCCATCAAGAACCGGGATATCAACCTGATCATCAACACCCCCACCGGCCGACATCCCAAGAAAGATCAGGTTTCCATCCGGGCTGTAGCCGTGGCTCATAATATCCCTTTGATCACCACCATCTCCGGGGCAGCGGCATCGGTTCATGGCATCGAATCTCTGCTCCAGGAAGAAGTCCGAGTGAAGTCCTTGCAGGAGTACCATCAAAAGGAAAGTCCAAGAGTCGCGGCCGCCAAAGGCGCACAGACCCAACCAACCACAGGGGATTGAAACCCATGAAAACGATAGATTGTCCAAAAGAAGAATGCGGAATTTTCGGAATCTTCGATCATCCCGAGGCCTCTCACTTGACCTACCTGGGACTCTACTCGCTGCAGCACCGGGGACAGGAAAGCGCTGGCATCGTGACCGGCTATGAGGGGGAGCCCAAGACCCACAAGGGGATGGGGCTGGTGGCCGATGTTTTCGATCAAAACACCTTGAAAGCTCTCTGCGGAAATTCCGCCATCGGTCATGTCCGCTACTCTACCACGGGGTCCTCCCTCCTGAAGAATGCCCAGCCTTTCCTGGCCCAGCGGCAGAAGAGTTTCATGGCTGTGGCCCACAACGGCAACCTGGTGAATGCCCGGCAATTGAAAGACCGCCTGGAGGCCCAGGGATCAATCTTTCAGTCGACCATGGACAGCGAAATCTTCGTCCACCTGATTGCCAGGTCCAGGAGAAAGGGATATCAGGAGAGGACCATTCAGGCCCTCTCCCAGGTTCAGGGGGCTTTTTCCCTTATCCTCCTCACGGAGAACGGATTGATCGGCGCCCGTGATCCCCATGGCTTTCGGCCCCTTTGCCTGGGAAAACTGGATGGAAGTTTCGTTCTCGCCTCGGAGACCTGCGCCCTGGACCTCGTGCAAGCCAAGTACATCAGCGACATCCACCCCGGTGAAGTGGTGATGATCGATAAGCACGGTCTCCACTCGGAGAAACCATTTCCCAGGGTGAAGCCTAGTTTCTGCATCTTCGAGTACATCTATTTTGCCCGGCCGGACAGCAACATCTTTGGGGAGAATGTGTATCTGGTGCGCAAGAAACTGGGGGCTCGTTTGGCGGAAGAAGCTCCGGCAGAGGCCGATTTCGTCATGCCCATTCCTGACTCGGGAAACTACGCTGCCCTTGGGTTTGCGGAGAGGTTGAGACTTCCTTTTGAGATGGGGATGATCCGCAATCACTATGTGGGGCGGACCTTTATTCAGCCCTCGCAAAGCGTTCGCGATTTGGGGGTAAAGGTCAAACTCAATCCGGTTAAGGACCTGCTCCGGGGCAAGCGGGTGGTGGTCGTCGAGGATTCGATCGTCCGCGGGACCACCAGCCGTACAAGAATTCGGGCTTTGCGGGATGCCGGGGTCAAAGAGGTCCACATGAGGGTCAGCTGCCCTCCCCATCGCTTTTCCTGCCATTACGGAATTGACTTTCCCACTCGAGAAGAGCTCATCGGTTCTTCTCGGTCGGTGGAGGAGATTCGCAAATTTATCGGGCTTGACAGTCTAGCCTACTTGAGTGTGGAGGGAATGGTGGGAGCCATGCCGCAATCCAGGGACAGCTTTTGCCTGGCCTGTTTCACTGGGAAATACCCTGTCCCCTTCTCTCCACGGACGACCAAATTGGCCCTCGAGCAATAAGGAAAGCTGCGGAATCAATTCAAAATTCCACCCTTTTTCCCCAGGACCCGAAAAAGGAAAACCGCTCTTTCAGCTCTATTATCCCTCCTTTTCCTGCCTTGAAAAGGTTTTGATTTTGTGAATTCAAAAATTCATTTAAAAATCAATTGGTTGTTTAAAATAAATTCTTTCCAAGCCCAATTCTAAAAAAAAGAAAAAAAAACTTGACAGGCAGGGGGGTCTGTGCTAAAAATCCGTTGAATGAATAATCATTCAGTGGCTTTTTTTGTTTTCCCCATTTGGGCATAACCGAGGGGGCTGCAAGAACCCAAGGTATATAAGTGCTGGCAAAAATTCAACTAGCTTTTATGAAAGACGAAAGCAAACACCAGAAGATCCTTCAAGCGGCAGTTAAGGTTTTTTCGGAAAAAGGATTCTACAACTCCCGAGTTTCCGAAATCGCCAAAGAAGCAAATGTGGCTGATGGGACCATCTACCTCTATTTCAAAAATAAGGACGACATCCTTATCTCGCTATTTGAAGAAGAATTCGGAAAGATTGTCCAGAACATGCGGGCCGCGCTGGAAAAGGACAAGGATGCTCTGCAGAAGATCAAGCGCTTTGCCATCACCCACTTATCCATCGTTACGAAACAGCAGGAACTCGCCGAAGTTATGGGTGTAGAGGTCCGCCAGAGCAGTAAGTTCATGAAAGAGTACGTCAACAAGCCCTTCATCGAATACCTGAATATCATTCGCTCGGTGGTGATCGAAGGGCAGGAAAAGGGCCTCATCCGGAAGGACCTCACTCCGGGGATCATGAAAAGAGCCTTTTTTGGAGCACTGGATGAGATGGCGCGCTACTGGGTCCTATCGACTCAAAAAAAACACAGCACCGACGATGCTGCATTGCAGATCAGCGACGTGTTCATCCGGGGGATGATGAGCGAAGAAGCCCGGAGAAACTACACCTGGCCTTCTTGATTTTTTGATTGGGACGCAGAAGAACGCGGATCAAAAAGGGATTGATTCCATAAAGCGTTAACCTTGGTTTTCGGGTTCCAAAGGCCAGGATATTCGTTTCCAGCCATTTTTTTCGGGCATCGATCGGGGGCCGTGATTTCAAGTTCGGGAGCAAAAGAATTCGGCCATTTTGAAAAACTTTGGTTACATTCGTTTCCTTCTGCGTTCCATTAACCACGTTCGAGAAAAGGAGGTTCAAGGTGAATGTCATTGTTTGCATGAAACAGGTGCCGGATACCGAGGCTCTGATCAAGGTGAAACCCGATGGGTCCGGGATTGTGACCGATGATATCAAGTACGTCATGAATCCCTATTGTGAATTCGCCGTCGAAGAATCCTTGCGAATCAAGGAAAAACAAGGGGGCGCAAGCATCCTGGTCACTCTGGGACCGGCGAGGGCGGTGGAAGCCCTGCGCACGGGGCTGGCCATGGGTTCCGACCGCTCAGTCCACCTCAATGATCCGGCTTTCGAAGGGGGAGATGGGTTTGCCACCGCTAAGGTCTTGGCTGAAGCCATCAAAAAAGAGCCGTACGATGTAATCCTGTGCGGCAAACAGGCGGTCGACGACGATATGGCCCAGGTGGGACAGTCTTTGGCCGAGCTGCTGAATCTCCCGCATATCACCCTGATCACCAAACTGGAGTTCAGCGCGGATAAGAAAAAAGCCAAGGTCGAACGTGAGGTAGACGGGGGCAAGGAGGTCATCGAGGTTAACTTACCGGCCGTCTTCACCTGCCAGAAGGGCTTAAACGAGCCTCGCTACGCCTCCCTTCCGGGCATCATGAAGGCCAAGAAGAAGGAAGTCAAGGCCATCAACCTGGCGGCTTTGGGGATCCCTGCGGATCAGACCGGAGCGGCAGGCTCTAAGATCAAAGTCCTAAAGTACAGCTCTCCTCCTTCCCGCCCGCCCGGAAAAATCGTCAGTGGGGAATTGCTTGAAGCAGCTCAGAAGCTGGTCAAACTTCTCCGGGAGGAAGCGAAGGTCATTTGAGACCTTGCCGGGAGGGACAGATTCAGGGCTAGGATAAATCATTCATTCTATTCGGGATAGCGTAAAAAGGAGATGATCCATGGCTAAAGGAATTTGGGTATTTTCGGAAGTCAAGGATAACAACATCCGCAAGGTCACTTTCGAGCTTCTCAGCCAGGGAAGAAAGATGGCCGGGAAACTGGGAGAAGAGGTCGTAGCCGTACTTCTGGGATCGGGGGTGGAGGGGCTGACCGGCCGCCTGGCCGAATTTGCCGACAAGGTCTTTTGGGTCGATGCTCCAGCTCTGGCTCAGTACACTACGGATGCTTATTCATCGGTTCTGACCCGTCTCTTAAAGGAGCATCAGCCCTCCATCTTTTTATGCGGGGCCACGGTCATCGGGAAAGACCTTTCTCCGCGATTGGCCACCCGTCTTCAAACCGGATTAGCGACAGACTGCATCAGCCTCTCCATCGGGGATGACGGAGCGATGGTCGCCAAGCGGCCGGTTTACGCCGGGAAAGCTTACATCGAAGTGACCTACCCGGTGGCCAGGCCTCAAATGGCATCCGTGCGTCCCAATGTGCTGGAGATGGTGCAGCCCGATGGAACGAAAAAAGGATCGATCATCAAGGTCGAAGCCCAGATCGATGCCGGCAGCCTTCGGACGACCGTGTTGGAGGTGGTCAAATCCGCCGCGGCCAAGGTGGATTTGACTGAAGCGGAGATCATCGTATCGGGGGGCCGGGGAATGAAGGGGTCGGAGAACTTCAAAATCCTGGAAGAACTGGCTGAGGTCATCAAGGCTACCGTGGGGGCCTCCCGCGCGGCAGTGGACTCCGGCTGGCGCGAACACGGCGACCAAGTGGGGCAGACCGGAAAGGTGGTGACCCCGAATCTATACATCGCCTGCGGTATCTCCGGCGCCATCCAGCACCTGGCCGGGATGGGGTCTTCCAAAGTCATCGTAGCTATCAACAAAGACCCGGACGCGCCGATTTTCCAGAAGGCGGATTACGGGATCGTGGAAGACCTCTTCAAAGCAGTCCCCGTGCTGACCGAAGAGTTCAAAAAACTTCTTTCGGAGAGCTGATTTCCCAAGGGGGGACTCTCCTTCCGCGGGAGCCCCCCATTTTTTTGCTCCGCCCAATTTCTTTCCCATCGTCTCTTCAAGTGAAGGAAGGCGGACTCTGGACCGCTAGCCCTAGATTCAGCCGGTGGCCTCACCGGTTGTGGGGAATCGAGGACCTATATGCTCAGCTCATTCGACCTTTTCCTGCTATTCATCGTGGCGGTGGTATTTGCTTATGGCCTGTATCGAAGGTACCGCCTATGGATGATAGGCAAACCTGAAAAGAGAATCGATCGTCCCAAGGAGCGACTGATCTCTTTGTGGGCTTATGTGGCGGGACACAAACGCATGCTTCGGGACGTTTATCCGGGCTGGATGCATCTGCTCATCTTCTACGGTTTTCTGGTTCCTTTCGTGGTGGTGGCCATTACCCAGGCGAACTTCTCCCTGCCCAGAGCTCTGTCCCTTGCCCTATCCTTGTTCTTCGATCTGGTGGGGACCCTGGGAATCGTTGGGCTGCTCATGGCCGCTTACCGCCGGTATGTGCAGAAGCCGGATAACCTGACCTATGATACCTACTGGGGCAACGCGGTCGCCCTCATCTTTCTCCTGGCCATTTTCGGCCTGGGTTTCTGCGTAGAGGGTTTGCGGATCGCCCGGACCCAACCCGATTGGGTCGCCTGGTCGCCGGTTGGGTGGCTCTTCTCCCAATTTTTCAGCGGACTAACCGACATCCACCAGGTCCTTTTGCATCGGATTCTCTGGCGCCTTCATCTATTCTTGGTCCTCGGTTTCATCGCTTTCATTCCTTATTGGCGCATGCTGCACATCGTAACCGGACCGGCCAATGTTTACATGCGTTCCCTGACCCCGAAGGGGGAATTGCCTCCGATCCGGGATTTTGAGACCGCCGAAACCTTCGGGGCATCCAAAATTTCCGAATTGACCCGCAAGCAGCTCTTTGACTTGGATGCCTGCACCCGGTGCGGCCGCTGCCTGGACCACTGCCCGGGGTCGGTCAGTGGCAAACCCCTGGCTCCTAAGAAGAATTGGGATACCCTGAGAGCCCACCTGGAGGAAAAGGCGGCCCTGATGCGGAAGGGAGTCGACCCGTATGCGGAAGGGCAGACGAAACTGATCGGCAGTGGGACAGGGGACGGGGTTTCGGAGGATGTGATCTGGGCGTGCACCAACTGCCTGGCCTGCGCCATGGTGTGTCCGGTTTTCATCCCCTGCGTGGATAAATTTTTGGAAATGCGGCGGTATCTGGTCCTCATGGAAAGCAACTTCCCCCAGGAAGCGCAGCTGGTCTTCCGCAACATGGAGAACAACAGCAATCCTTGGGGCGTAGGGTCTGGACTTCGGGCCGATTGGATGAAAGGCCTGGAAGTCAAGACCATGGCTGAAAACGGCGACATTGACCTTCTCTTCTTCGTCGGTTGTGCGGGCAGCTTCGATGATCGAAATAAAAAGGTGGCTACTTCTTTGGTGAAAATCCTGAACGCCTGCGGGGTGAAGTTCTCCGTCCTGGGCACCGAAGAGGGATGCTGCGGGGATTCCGCCCGGCGCATCGGGAACGAATACCTCTACCAAACCCTGGTCCAGACCAACATCGAAGTGTTCAAGAATTACAACATCAGGAAGATCATGACCATGTGCCCCCATTGCTTCAACACCCTCAAGAACGAGTATCCTCAGTTCGGGGGGAATTACGAAGTGATCCATTACACCCATTTCCTAGCGGAGGCGTTGGGGAGCGGGCGCCTGAAGCTGAAGAAATCTTTGGAAAAAGTGATCACCTACCATGACTCGTGCTACCTGGGTCGGGCCAATGAAGTCTATGAGGAGCCTCGGCGCATCATTCAGGCGATTCCTGGGCTCAAATTGGTGGAAATGGAGCGGAATCATATCCGCAGTTTCTGCTGCGGGGCCGGGGGCGGCCGGATGTGGATGGAGGAGAAGCTGGGAACTCGGATTAACCAGCTCCGGACCGATCAGGCGCTTCAGACCAAAGCCAATTGGGTGGGGACCGCATGCCCTTACTGCCTGACCATGCTCGGAGACGGAATCAAGGAGAAAGGCCTGGAAGAGTCCATGGCCGCCCATGACCTGAGCGAGCTCGTGGTACAAGCCATGGATTCATGAAGCCCCCCGACAAAAGGAGAGCCGAAAGCGGCAAGATAGGAGTTTCTTTCCTTCACATTTACCCGTCCCTGGACCGAAAAAGAGGAAAAGGTAATGGTCAGAAACGATAAGCGCTGCATTGGGGAATGCATTCGAACCCTATTTCCATTTTTGGCTTTCTTCTTATTCTTGGCTTGTGCCGCGCATGCGGCGGAGGACGCCGAATGCCTGAAATGTCATAAGAATCCCCGCCTCAGCAAGGGGAACAAAGATGGGTCTCTCCTTTCCTTGTATGTAAAGGAGGAGGCCTTTAAAGCTTCCGTACACGGAGCGGCTGGCATGGGGTGCACAGACTGCCATCAGGAGGCCAAACCGAACGTCCATCCGGCGGAAGGCTTTCCTGAAGTCGGGTGTGCGAACTGCCACCAGGACTCGGCGGAGGCCTATAAGCAGACCGCCCATGGAATGATGCTCGAAAGCGGGATGGAAAGGGCCCCCAAATGCCAGGATTGCCATACTTCCCATTACACGCGAAAAATTGCCGACCCGCAATCACCGGTAAAGGCTTCCCGCCTTCCCCAAGCCTGCGCCAAGTGTCATGAGGCGGCCCAGGTGCCGAAAGGGTTCCTAATGGCGCTCGCTACTTACCGAATCATGGGGCATCCCAAAACCAGTTTGGAATACAGCTATGATACCCAAGGTTGCGCCAACTGCCATCCGGACAATGCAGGACATGCGCAGAAGAAGGGCCCTCCTCCCTCCTGTGTCAAATGTCATGACCCCTCCTTTTCCAAACCGCTCCTCCTGGGGCCGATCCATTTCAAAGTATCCTTGGGGGACCAACCGGTTCCTTTCCTCCTGCGCTTCCTTTACGGGGCCGGCCTGATCCTCGTCGTGTTGGCCTGCATTGCCTTCTTCGGCTATCGCACCTATACCCGGAGAAAGGCACGGAAGCCGGCGGGGGAGAAGCCCACCGAAGGGCAAGGAACGACTTCCTAAAAAGGAACGATTCCGAAAATCGGCCCGAGAGGCCGGGAATCTCGATCTGCTTTCGGGAAGAGGCAAGGAGAAAGGGACGGGCGATTTCGTTTCTGCTTGCCTTTTTTTCAGGGTTCTTGCCAGGCCCCAGGTAAAGTGATATAAAAGTCATTGCTCTATTTTTCTCGAATCCAAAAACCAGATGCAGGACCATATCTTTTAAGGAGGTTCCGAAATGGATTTTCAGCTTTCACCCCAGCAGGAGCTGCTCAGAAAAAGCGTGAGAGAATTCGCCGAAGGGGCCGTCGCTCCCAAGGTCACGCACATGGAGGAGACGGATGAGGTTCCCTGGGACCTTTACAAGGAGATGTCCAAACAGCTGTACATGGGCGTGCTCATCCCCAAGGAGTTCGGCGGGACCGCCTTCGGCCATTTGGCCCGGATGATCATGCTCGAGGAGGTCGGGCGCGTTTCGGCGGCCACGGCCATGGCTTTGCAGATCTTCCACCTGGGGACGGTGCCCATTGTGGATTTCGGCAATGAAGCCCAGAAGAAAAAATACCTCCCAGGCATGGCCAAAGGGGAACGTCTGTCCACCATCGCCGTAACCGAAGCCACTGGCGGTTCCGATCCGACCGGAATCCAGACGACAGCTAAGCTGCAGGGTGACAGCTACATTTTCAATGGAAGGAAGTGCTTCATCACCCATGGTCATGTAGCTGATGTCCTGACCATCATGGCCAAGACCGGCGAAGGGCCGAAGGGGTTCAGCGCTTTCATCGTGGAGAAGTCCTTTCCCGGGTTCAAGCTCGGCCGGAAGGAAAAGAAATTCGGGCTCCACGGGTGCAACACGGGCGAGATTGCCATGGAGAACTGCGCCGTGCCCCGAGGGAATCTTCTGGGGAGCGAAGGAGACGGCCTTAAAGTCTCCATGGCCGCCATCAGCGAAGTGGGACGGGCCGGGATGGCAGGATGTGGCCTGGGGGTCATCAACGCCTGCCTGGAAGCCTCGGTGAAGTTCGCCAACGAAAGAATTCTGGGGGGTAAGCCCATCAGCCAGCATCAGGCCATTCAGTGGATGATTTCGGACATCTACATGGACCTGGAAGCCAGCCGCCTGCTGGCTTACCGGGCCTCCTGGCTCAAGGATCAGAAAGTCCGGTGCGATACGGACATGGCCATGGCCAAGTACTACGCCACGGAGGCCGCGGTGCGCTGCGCCAAGAAGGCCGTGGACATCCATGGCGGGTACGGATACATGATGGAATACCCGGTGCAGCGGTACTACCGGGACGCGGAGATCCTCATCGCTTCGGCAGGTACCTCGGAGATCCAGCGCATCGTCATGGCCCGCAAAGCCCTGACGTCTTTTAAATAAATTTTTTCACCACCGAGGGATAGAGAACGCAGAGGTTGATAAATAACGAAATTCAAGGTCCAAAATCCCGAAATCATAATTCAAAAGTTAGCTTAAGAGTTTATCCTTATTTGGGATTTGGTGTTTGAGGCTTGTTATTTTCCGCTGTGTCGCGGTGGTGAAAGGTTTTTGGGTATGAATATTGTTGTCTGCGTCAAGCCGGCTCCGGACCCCCAGCGCTGGGACAGCATCCAGCTGGACCCCAAGACTAAGGCCTTGCACCGGGATGGGATTCCCAGCGTCCTGGGGCCCCTGGACAGGCGGGCCCTGGAAGAGGGCCTGCGGATCAGGGAGAAGCTCGGGGGGAAGGTGGTTGCTATGGCCATGGCCCCTCCCTCCGCTCGGGACAACCTGGTGGAAGCCCTGGCCATGGGGGCGGACGAGGCTGTCATCCTGAGCGACCGGGCGTTTGCCGGGTCCGACACCTGGGCCACTTCCTTCGTCCTAGCCAGGGGCGTTCAGAGATCGGGTGCCTTTGATCTGGTCCTTTGCGGGGAATGGAGTCTGGACGGGTCCACCGGCCACGTGGGAACCCAGCTGGCCGAGTATCTGGGGATTCCCAATGCGAGCCGGGTCGCGGAGGTGGAGAGCCTGGAAGGCGGGACCCTGCGGACTCGAACCATGATCGAAGGGGGGTACCGGATTCTGGAGACGCCCCTCCCGGCCTTGATCACCGTGACCCGCGACATCAATACCCCTCGCTTCACGTCTCTGCTGGGGGTGATGGAGGCGGAAATGAAGCCCCTGGTCATCTGGTCCGCAGCTGAACTGGGAATCCGACCGGAGGAGGTCGGATTCAGCGGGTCCCCCACCCAAACCGGCGATGTCTTCATGCCGGAGATGAAACGGAAAGGGGAGGTGCTTCAGGGGGAGCCTGAGGAGATGGTCAAAGAGATCATCCGGAAGGTCAGACAAGCGCTGGGGTAAAAGGAAAGAGGACGAGGAGCGAGGTACGAAGGCATAAAGAACTCCAAGCCTTTTCTTGGGACCTCGGTCCTCGCGCTTGGACCTGTCTTCTTAACGATCACACCCAACAATCAAAATGGACCAGAGTCAATTGAAAGAGTGGAAAGGGGTCTGGGTTTTCGTCCAACAGGAAGAAGGCTGTGTGGCTGAGGTCTCCTTTGAGCTTTTGACTGCCGCCAGAGAACTGTCCTCCAAGAGGGGGAACCCCGAAGTTGTGGCCCTCCTTCTGGGGTACGAAGTTAAGGGGCTGGCTAAAGACCTCCTTTCCTATGGGGCGGATCGAGTCCTCTGCGCGGATCATCCCTCACTGGGAAAATATTTAACCCTTCCCTACACCCGGGTTATCGGCCGTCTGATCTCCGAGAGAAAACCCGATATCTTTTTGCTTCCAGCCACTTCGGTGGGGGCCGACCTGGCCGGTCGGGTGGCCATCCGGGTGAATACTGGGCTCTCTGCCCATTGCACCCACTTGGATATCAATGCCGGGGGAGAACTCATGCAAGTTGTTCCTGCTTTCGGCGGAAAGGTGATGGCCACCATCCTCTGTCCGAAGCATCGCCCTCAGATGGCCACTATCCGCCCGGGTGTTTACCGAAGAGGAGAGCTTCGAAAGGGACGAGGAGAGGTGGAGCAGGTCTCCCCCGACATTCAACCGGAAGACCTAGGGCAGAGAGTGGTCGAAACCCATTGGGAGAAGAAGCCTGCGCAGGCCGTCGAGGAAGCCGAGGTAGTGGTAGCCGGCGGAGCGGGGATCGGGAATGCCGAAGACTGGAAATGGGTGGAAAGGCTGGCCCAGGCCCTTCATGCCGCAGTGGGGGGGACGCGCCCTCCCCTGGATGAAGGATGGATCAAAGAAGGCCAGATGATTGGCCAGAGCGGAAAGACCATTCGACCCAAGCTATACATCGGAGTCGGCATCTCCGGAGTCATCCAGCACGTGGTGGGGATCCAGGACTCCAAAGTGATCATCGCCATCAACAACGATCCCCATGCGGCCATCTTCCAATCCGCGGACCTGGGGGCAGTGACGGATTTCCGCAGGATCGTTCCCCTCCTAGTCCAAGAACTGCAGAAAAAAAACGAGCCGCTTTACCGGTGAGGGCCCGTCCCTTCCTTTTTGCAGGGAAAGGGCTTTTCTTCTTTAGATGGAGAAACTTGATTGGGGAGGGAGATGGATGAAAATCGATCCAGCAAATTTAGACCGAAAAAGTGCGCATGAAATAATGGTAGGGTCGGCATTGCCGAGGCCGATCGCTTTTGTTTCCACCATCGGCCCGGACGGGGTTTATAACCTAGCCCCTTTCAGTTTCTTCATCCCCATGTCGGTGAAGCCAGCCATCGTGGGCGTCGGGATTGGCCGGAAGGGAGACGGAAAAAAGAAGGATACCCTGGTCAATATTGAATTTTCCAAGGAATTTGTCATAAATCTGGTTACGGAAGAAATAGCCGAAGCCATGAATCAGGCTTCGGGAGAGTACCCGAGCCATGTGGACGAGTTTAAGGAGGCAGGCCTGACGCCGGTTAAAGCCGATTTGCTCAAATCCCCCAGGGTGGCCGAGTCTCCCGTAAATATGGAATGCCGCCTGCTGCAGGCCCTGGAGTTTGGAGAATTTCCGAGGATTAATACCTTTGTGATCGGGGAAGTGATCCGCATCCACGTGAAAGATGAATTTTGGAGAAATGGCGAAATTCTATCCTCAAAGCTGAAGGCTATTGGTCGTATGGGGGGAGACCTCTATTGCCGGACAAGAGAGGTATTCGAGATGAAAAGGCCAGTCATCGAAGAGAGGTGGTGAGGAAGTCTCTCCTTTTCTGGAGAGAGACATGAATTTTTTCGGAATGTAGGAAGATCCCCCTCCCCTACAAAAAGGGGGAGGGGGCAAAGGGATTTACTTAACCCTTGCTTCCGCAGCCTTCCACTCCACATTCTTGAAAAATGAGGCGATGTAATCGGGTCTCTTCAAGCCATAGTCAATCATGAAGGCATGTTCGAAGACATCGAGAATCAGGATGGGATTGCAGCCAGCCAGGTGGCCTACATCGTGCTCATTGATCCAGCAGTTGCATAGAGCCCCGGAGACGCTATCCTGGTAGAGGATGGCCCAGCCGATTCCCCGCATGGTTCCCACTCCTCTGAAGTCTTTTTCCCACTCCTCGTAATTTCCAAAAGATTCGGCGATTTTCTTAAAGAGCTTTCCGCCTTTGTCGATCGCCCCCTTGCCGCCGAGGTTTTCGAAGTAGTACTCATGAAGCCTCATCCCGTTGAACTCCCAACCGAAGCGTCTTTTCAACTCGGCGAATTCGGGGGTCGCGGTCTTACCCTCTTTCAGCATCTGTCCCAGGGTGTCCATCAGTTTATTGGTGTTGGTCACGTACCCCTGGTAGAGGGTGAAGTGGTTCTTCAAAAGGGTCTCGCTAAATCCCTCCATCCCGATGAGTTTTCCGTAATCTTTGGCTGCGTAAGGCATTCTGTTCTCCTTTCTCGCCTGAGCGAAAGTAATGTTGCTTCTTCCAGTTAAGAAGTAAAACCCTCCCATTGCGGAAAGGGCCAAAAACTGGCGTCGGAGTAAGGATACAGGTCTCATATCGGGGCAGGACTCCTTCCCCTGATTCTGAAATCAAAAATACTAGATCAGCGAGGGAATGAGAATAGGGTGAATCCTGTATTTTTGGTCGGGAAACAAGGTATTTTATGGGGGGAAGGAGTCCCTCCCTGCACGTTGAATCATTTCTTCTGAAAAGAGATTCCTTCCGATTTGGTAAGCTTTCCCTGGTAGACAAAAGAGACCTGGCGCAGCGCCGCTTGGAAATCGAAAGGGTTCAAAGCGGAAATGGTGTCGATGGGGACGATGACCTGATACCCTCGCAGAGTGGCAGAGCCGGCGGCATGAAGGACGCAGATGTTGGCCACGGTTCCGGTGATCACCAGGTTCTTGATCCCCTTCTGGCGCAGGAGCAAATCCAGGTCGGTGGAAAAAAAAGGATCATAGGTTCTTTTCCGGACCAAGAAATCTTTCGGGGCAGGCGATAATTCCGGGATGATTCGGCCGCCCGTGGTTTCCTGGATGGCATGAGGGCCCCAGATGGAAAATTCCGGATCATCCGGGCGATGCCAGTCTTGAATGTAGACGATCATAACTCGAGACTTACGGGCTTTCCCCAGGAGGCTGCGGATGGGAGCGATCGTTTTCCGGGTGTCGGGAACGAAGAGCTTTCCCTTGGGGCTGACGAAATCAACCAGCATGTCGGAAAGGAGCAGAGCAGTCTTCTTGGCCGGAAGGGGGAGCCTCTCATAGACCCTGGAATCAGGAACGGAGACTTGCATATTTCCCTCCTCTTGAGATAGACCAATCAGGTCACAACGGGGCAGGCACCGACTAAGAGACAGGTTTTACCCTGAGCACCCTCCTCCCGGAAATCTGGCCCATCCTTTTTGCAGGAGGCTGGGAGGGATTTCAGAGATGAGCCTTTCGTCTCATCTCACTCCAGCAAAAACTTAGTTCCTGGTATGTGTCCCCATTTCGAATAGGGCGCTTGAAATTTTGAATTTTTTCCCTATTTCTTCTGCGGCCGTGTCAGCGTTTGTAGGATTTCTGGATTCGCTTGGGAATTTCGTACTCACAGGGAACTTTGGTCTGGCACAGACCGCAACCGGTGATCTTTACTCCATATTCGCCCCGCTTGAGAGGCCCGATGGTGTTGTAGCTGTATTCCTGGCATTTGTCTTTGTCATGGCCCCTGGAGGTAATGGCCCCGGCAGGGCACCGCAGGGCACAGACCTTACAAGTCCGGTTGAAAAAATAGAGGCAGTTGGCCCGGTGATGGGGGTACTTCTTGGCTGAAGGCTTCAAGGGCAGATTGGTAACCACACTACCGATCCGGATGGCTTTTCCTCTGGTGGTGATGAACCCGTCGCTCAATCCAAAACTCCCCAGGCCACAGGCGTAGGCCGTATGCCTTTCGGACCAACTGGAAGCCAGTCCTATCCGGGGAGACCTTACCCTTCTCCAGTGAGGGGAAATCATGGGTGCTACGGCCTGATACCCTTTCTTCTTCAGAAAGCTGACGACGTGTTTTCGCAATTTGACATTGAACTGCTCCCCAAAATCACGGGCGTGGGCCCACAGCCGGGAGGGGTATTTGGTTTCCTTGCGGTTGCTTAGCCGAATCTCCTCGACGTGGGGCAAAATCCAAGCGATGATAGACAATGGCTGGGGGGGCTTCTTGTTCCCGAAGGTCAGGCGGAAAATCTCCTGGGGGGAAAAGTGAAATTGGCCAATGATTTTTTTATAAGCCTTAAATAGAGGGTCCTCCCCCGAAGCGAATCCCACCAGGGGCCGGCCCCAGTATCTTCCCCGGCCTTCCTTTCTCCGGTTTGCCGGGCTCGTCTGGATGAAATGGACAATGGCCTTTTCGATGAACTTCTCTGGGTCCTTAGCGAAGATAACTCGTTTCTGGCTTTTCATTCCTATTCTCCCAGCAAGAACTGGATTTAATCCAGATTTTATTCTTTACCATGAAACCAATCCCGGGGCAAGGACCTTTCCAATATGAAATTCGAATCAAGGAAGACGAGCTTCCTGCAAATGTCTCCTTTTCCGTCATTCCGGCGTAAGCCGGAATCC
>DASPRR010000530.1:0-6279 GCA_035624375.1 Thermodesulfobacteriota bacterium
CTTCGTCTCTTCATCCCTTATCTCCTCAACTATGATGGCCCTCTCCTTTTTTGACTTTTCCCCCCGACCGCACTATACTGACTTATAATCATTCAAATCCCACCCGAAGGAGTCCTTCTATGCCTCTCATGACCACCAAACCCATGTTCGACTTGGCCTATGACGGCGGATTTGCCGTCGGGGCCTTCAATGTGAACAACATGGAGATCACCCAGGGGATCGTCACCGCCTGCGCGGCGGAAAAAGCCCCCCTGATCCTGCAGATTTCCAAAGGGGCCCGGAAATATGCCAACATGCGGTTCCTGAAACACATCATCGACGCGGCGGTGGAAGAAAACCCGGACCTCCCCATCGTCATCCACCTGGACCACGGCGACACGGTGGATCTGGTGGATGCCTGCATCAAGGACGGCTTCACCAGCGTGATGATCGACGGGTCTCACTCATCCTTCGAGGATAATGTGAATCTGAGCGCCGCCGCTGCCAGGGCGGGGCATCAGAAGGGCGTGGTGGTGGAGGCCGAACTGGGGATGCTCGGAGGAATCGAAGAGCACGTCGTGGGGCTCAGCGCCGAAGAATACGAAAAGAACGTGGAGAAATACCTCACCGACCCCAAACAGGCCAACGATTTCTGGAAGCAGACCGGCGTAGACAGCCTGGCCATCGCCATCGGGACCAGCCACGGGGCTTACAAATTCAAGCACGAAGCCAAGCTGGCCATCGGCCGGATCGAGCAGATCATGAAGACCTGCCCGGGGCTTCCCCTGGTCATGCACGGCTCCTCCAGCGTGCCCCAGGAGTATGTGGACCTGGTCAACAAATACGGCGGGAACATGCCCAACGCCCGGGGAGTGCCCGAGGACCAGATCCACCTGGCGGTGACCAAATACGGGGTCTGCAAGGTCAATATCGACACCGACCTGCGCCTGGCCCTCACCGCCAAGATCCGTGAGGTCTTTGCCACCAAACCTTCGGAATTCGACCCTCGCAACTACCTGGGGCCCGGCCGCGACGCCATCGTCAAAACGGTCAAGCATAAGCTCCAGGTCCTAAACTGCGTGGGGAAGGCGGAAGCGGTCATTAAACAGTGGAAAAAGCTCGGAGAGCCTCTGCCGGCCTTCTACACCAAATCTCGGTAAATCCCGGAAGGGGCAGGCTTCAAAACTGCCCCTCTGATCCACTTCTTCAAGACCTTTTTCTGATTTAGCCCGGCTTTGGAGAGAAGAGGTTTCTCATGCAGAGAATCACCACCGTGACGGAACATCTCCTGATTCACCAGAAGGAATCCCCCATGGCTACCGGGCGATTCACTCATCTGCTCAATGAACTCATCCTGGCGGCCAAGATTATCTCCCGGGAGGTCAATAAGGCCGGGCTGGTAGACATTCTCGGTTTCACCGGGGAAATCAACGTTCAGGGCGAAGAGGTAGTTAAACTGGATGATTTCGCCAACCGGATTCTCATTCACCGCTTGGAACGAGCCGGAGTCCTCTGCGCCATGGCTTCTGAAGAGAATGCCGATATGATCGAAATCCCTGCTGCCTTTCCCATGGGAGATTATATCCTGATCTTCGATCCCCTCGACGGGTCCTCCAACGTGGACAGCAATGTCTCCATCGGTACGATTTTTTCCATTTACCGGCGCAAAAGCCCGCCGGGAAGGACCGTGCCCTTGAGCGATCTCCTCCAGAAAGGTTCGGAACAGGTGGCCGCCGGGTATTTTATCTACGGGTCTTCTACCATGATGGTGTACACCACGGGCGAGGGAGTCCACGGGTTCACCCTGGACCCGAGCGTGGGGGAATTCCTCCTTTCTCACCCGGACATCAAAACCCCTCCCGAGGGGAAATTCTATTCGGTCAATGAATCTTATTGGAATTTCTGGGATGAGCCCACCCGCAAGGCGGTCTCTTATTTCAAAACCCCCGATAATCACCGAGGTCAGGCCTACAATTTACGCTACATCGGGTCCTTGGTGGCCGATTTCCATCGGAATCTGCTGGCCGGAGGCATCTTCATGTATCCCGCTGACTTCCGGGACCCCAAGAAGCCCAGCGGGAAGCTTCGGCTCATGTGCGAGGCCATTCCCCTTGCGATGGTTGTGGAACAGGCGGGTGGGATGGCGACCGACGGGAAGAGGCGGATTCTGGACATCGATCCCCAGGAACTCCACCAGCGGGTTCCTCTTTTCATCGGCTCGAAGAATGATGTGGGAAAAGTGATGGAGATTTTTAAAGCAGCTCCGTAGTTCGTAGGGGCGATTCTCGTAGAGTTGAGTCTGCGACATGATTCGTCCCTGCAGAGTTCGAAGTGAAAAACCTGTAATTTTTTGCTCTTGCTCGAACCAAATTGCTCCGAAGGCCTTCAGGAATTCGCCCCATGTCCGGTGTCATTGTCCTCATGGGCGGCAACGAGTTCCGCCCTGATTGCGAGCCCATGGACAGGTGGATCCTGGCCGGGATTGGCCCGAAGCCCAGAGTCGTAATCCTTCCCACGGCAGCCGCCCGCGAGAATCCCGCTTTGGCGGCAGAAAACGGAGTCCGTTATTTCAACCGTCTGGCGGCTAGGGCAGAAGCAGCCATGATCGTCGATTCCGCAACCGCCCGAGACGGGAAGTGGCTCGGTCTGATTCAAAATGCGGACCTGACTTATTTGGCCGGCGGCGATCCCGTGTATCTGCTGGATACGCTGCGTGATTCTCCGGCCTGGGAGGCAATCCTTGGAGTTTGGATGAACGGGCGGACTCTGGCCGGCTCCAGCGCGGGAGCCATGGTTTTAGGCGGGCAGATGTGGGCTCCCGGCCAGGGATGGAGGGAGGGATTGGGTCTCCTTCCCGGCATCGCGGTCATCCCCCACCATGCACGGCTGGCGGAAGTATGGAAGGCGAGGGATATGCTAGCATCTCTTCCCGAGAAAGTTACTCTGGTGGGGATCGAAGAGGCCACCGCCTTGTTAGGGCCTCCCTGGAGGGCGGTCGGAGAGGGAAAGGTCCTGGTATATGAACCCCATCGGGTTACCGTTTTCACCCATGGGGAGCTTATAAACCTTGCATCGGGGTTCAATTAATAAGGAGAAAAATGTTGCCGGTTGCAGGGCATCCGTTTTTGTCTTTAACCCGAAACCTGAAACCCGCGACCGGAAACTCGCTTTATGGTTCAATTCAACCTTTTACTCTCAGCTTACCTGGCCTTTTTCCTTCTCCGTTCCTTAACTCAGGTCATTCTCAACCGGCTGAATGTTTCCTTCCTGCGACAGCAGGGAGGGAAGGTACCGGATGTCTTTCAGGACGTAATCGATCAGGAAAAGCGGAAAAAAATCAGCGCTTATACCATCGATTCCGCCAATTTTGGGATCTTTTCTACCCTTGCTTCCCAGGTATTTTTCCTCCTTCTTCTCCTTTCGGGCTTTCTCCCCTGGCTGGTCCAGGCGATCCAATTCCAGGGGTGGGGAGAAATCGTCCAGGCCTTAATTTTCTTCGCGGTCCTATCCGTTATCACTAACCTCTTTCAGATTCCTTTCGACCTTTACGATACTTTCGTCATTGAGAACCGGTATGGGTTCAACACCAAAACCTTAAACCTCTGGGTGATGGACCTCCTGAAGAGCCTGGCCTTGTCGGCGATTCTGGGAGGGTTGCTCCTCTGGTTCTTTCTCTCTCTGGCCATCCACGGAGGCAATCTTTGGTGGCTTTGGGCCTGGGTCCTGGTTGGAGCCTTCGAACTTCTGATGATCTGGCTGTACCCGGTGATTCTGGCGCCCCTCTTCAATAAATTCATCCCGGTGGAGAACCAAGAGCTAACCCGGCGGATCGAGGCCTTGATGCAGAAAGCGGGGCTCCGATCCAAGGGGGTGTTCCAGATGGATGCCAGCAAACGCAGCCGCCACACCAACGCCTACTTTACCGGCCTGGGAAAAAGCAAACGAATTGTCCTTTTTGATACCCTTGTGGCATCTCACACCCCGGAGGAGATCGAAGCCGTCTTGGCCCACGAGATCGGCCATTGGAAAAAAAGGCATGTCCTGAAACAGCTGGTCCTGGTCGAAACTCTATCCCTGGTCGGTTTCTATCTATTGTCCCTTTTATTGCCCTGGCCCTTCGTCTATCAAACCTTCGGACTCCCGGGCCCCGTCCTCTATGCAGGACTTCTGCTGATCGGGGCCCTTTTCAGCCCTCTGGGCTTTTTCGCCCATCCCCTGGAGGCCGCCCTCTCCCGGAGAATGGAACGGCAGGCGGATGACTACGCGCTGGAATCGATCCCCTCGGCGAAGCCGCTGGCGAACGCCTTCAAGAGACTGGCGGCGGACAACCTCTCCAATCTGACCCCTCACCCTGTCTATGCCTGGTTTTACTACTCCCACCCTCCCCTGGCGGAGCGGATCCTCAGACTGCAAAACACCCCGCCGAAGAGAGGGAAGCTGTGAAGAAATTATTCGAAAGGATGTGAGCACGTCTTTCGTTGCCCGGGGAAGGGGAAAATTCTTGCCGCCAAAACCCGGCGGGAGGCGCAGGGCCAAGAAGCACTTCCCTGGCTTCCGCAGAGCGACCCGGGCTACTTGCGAAAACCTTTGTGAATCCGAACGGGTGATCTTTTCGGCTTCCGCGGATTAAATACCAAGCGGTCCACGGAGAAACCAGCCCCTGTTTTGGTGGCAGGCATTTTCTCCTTCCCCGGGCATCCCCAGGCTACCAATTTCCCGCTGCCTGAATTTTTTCACAGCTTCAGGCCCTTCGGAGGGATGACCTCGGGACAAGAAATTTCTTCCCCTCCCCCGAGAATCATGTTATTTCTTTACTCGACCGGCCCCCCCCGGAAGGCCTCTACTGGGGGTCCGGAAGCGCGCCGCTCCTCGCCCACGCCGAAGGGGGAGAATTCCTGCCAGGAGGTGTGTATGAAATCATTCCACCGAACCGCCTTTATCGGAACCCTGATTTTCGGATTGGTCTTCTTCGTCCTTCCCGGCCAAGTGCTTGCCGCCCCCCAGGGGAAGATCACCGTCGCCCTGTCCAGCGACGTGGGAACCCTGGACCCCCAGAACCACAATGTCCGGATCAGTTACATCGCCGGCTGGCATCTCTACGATAACCTCGTCTACCGGGACCAGAAAACTATGAAAATCGGCCCCCACCTGGCCGAGTCCTGGAAGCTGATTGACGACAACACCTGGGAATTCAAGCTGCGCAAGGGGATCAAGTTCGACAACGGCGAGCCCTTTAACGCCGAGTGCGTGAAGTTCACCATCGAACGCGGTTTGGACCCCAAGTGCCCCCAGCGACCCTCGGTCTCCTGGGTCAAAGAGGTCAAGGTGCTGGATGACTACACGGTCCGCATCATCACGGAGAAACCTTATCCCGTGGCCCTCGAGCGGCTGGGCAATTATCAGATCCTTCCCGCAAAGTGGGCCAAAGAGAAAGGAGCCGATTTCCTGTCCACCAACGCCAATGGGACCGGTCCCTACCGGCTAAAGGAATGGAAGCGGGGCGTCCATATGATCCTGGAAGCCAAGGACGACTACTGGAAGGGAGCCTCTCCGGTCAAGACCATCATCTTCCGCCCGATCAAGGAGATCTCCACCCAGATCTCCGAGCTTCTCACCGGGGGCATCGACATCGTCCGGGACGTACCGCCGGACCAGATCCCCCTGATTGAAAATTCCCCCATGGCCAGAGTCTCCAAGGCCCCTACCCTGCGGGTCGTCTACCTGGTCATGGATGCCGACGGACGGGCGGGAAAATCCCAGGTCCAGAACTTGAAGGTCCGCCAGGCGATCAACTACGCCATCGACGTGGACACGATCATCAAAACCGTCATGACCGGGAATGCCACGCGCACGGCCGCCGTCCTGAACCCCCAGCATTTCGGTTATGACAAGCGTTTGGAGAATCCCTACCCCTACAATCCGGAAAAAGCCCGGCAGCTTCTCAAGGAAGCCAATTTCAACTTTGATCAGCCGCTCAAGTTGACCACCTATACGGGAAGCATCCAAAACCCGAGGGCGCTGATCGAGGCGGTAGCCGGATATCTCGCCAAAGCGGGAATCAAGACGAACTTGAATGTCTACTCGGATATCGGAATGTGGGACCGCCTGAGCCGGGAAGGAAAGCATAATGACATGAGCATTCATAGCTGGGGCGGCGGCGGCCTGTACGATGCCGACGCCGTTTACTACAGCTATTTCCGCAGCGGGGAGGCTTACTGCTTCGGGTCCTCGCCCGAGATGGACAAATGGCTGGATGAAGCGCGGACGACCATGAACCCCGAGTTGCGCAAAAAGTTTTAT
>DASPRR010000533.1:0-5842 GCA_035624375.1 Thermodesulfobacteriota bacterium
GTCTACGATTAAAGGAGAAAGACCATGGCGGCTCAAAAGATAACCATCGAACCGATTACCCGCATCGAAGGCCACGGGCGCGTCACGATCCACCTGAACGAACAGGGGAAAGTGGATCAAACCTTCTTCCACGTGGATGAATTCCGCGGCCTGGAGAAATTCAGCGAAGGCCGTCCCTACTTCGAGATGACCCAGATCACCCAGCGGATCTGCGGGATCTGTCCCGTGAGCCATCACCTGGCCTCGGCCAAGGCCTGCGACGGGGTCGCCCGGACAGAGCCCACCCGGCCGGCGAAACTGCTGAGGGAGCTCATGCACATGGGCCAGATGGTGCAGTCCCACGGGATGCACTTTTTCCATTTGGCCGCGCCCGACCTGGTGTTGGGTTTCGATGCCGACCCGGCGGAGCGGAACGTGTTTGGAATCATCAAGGCGGACCCGCAGTTGGCTTTGAAGGCCGTGAACCTTCGCCGCTACGGCCAGCAGATCATCGAGCGGCTGGGCGGAAAGCGGGTTCATCCCAATTTCGCCGTTCCGGGCGGAGTTAACGCCCCCCTCTCCCTGAAGGATCGCGACGCCATCGCCGCAGAATTGATGCCGGCGGTCGAAATCGCCAAGGTGGCGGTAGGAATCGGCAAGGGCTGGCTGGAAGCCAACAAGGACCTGGCTGCCTCTTTCGCCTCATTTCCCTCGAATTATATGGGGCTGGTGGACATGGAAGGCGGGCTGCAGCTCTACGACGGGGAGATCCGGGTGAAGGACGCCCAGGGCAAATTCGTGGCCCAGTTCAAGCCGGAGCATTATCTCTCCCATGTGGCCGAACATGTGGAACCCTGGTCCTTCCTTAAATTTCCCTATTACCGGAAGCTCGGCTGGCCCAAGGGAATGTATCGAGTTGGCCCCCTGGGACGGATGAACGTGGTGGACAAGATCGGAACGCCCCTGGCCAACGAGGAGTTCAAGCTCTTCAAGCAGATCAACGGCGGCAAGCCGGTGGAAGGGTCCCTCTATTATCACTACGCGCGGTTGATCGAACTGGTCTACGCCCTGGAACGCATCGGCCAGCTTTTGGATGATTCGGATATCCTCTCCTCCGATATCCGCGCCTATCCCCCCTCCACCCGGGTCCCGGGCCAGGGAGTGGGGGTGATCGAGGCTCCTCGGGGGACTCTCTTTCACGATTACAGCACGGATGAAAACGGGCAGCTCACCCGGGTGAACCTGATCGTGGCCACCGGCAACAACAATTGGGCCATGCACACCGCTTCCGGATTGGTGGCCAAGGCCTTCGTGGACGGGAAAAAGCTCACCGAAGGGGTGTTGAACCGCGTGGAGGCGGCGATCCGCTGCTACGATCCCTGCCTCTCCTGCGCCACCCATGCCATCGGCAAAATGCCCCTGGAGATCACCCTGGTGGCGGCGGACGGCACGGTCTTGGACCGCATTTCCCGGTCCTGAACAAATTTAGCTCAATCAACGGCCGGCGGGAGAAGATAAGCACTTCGTCCGCCGGCCGTTTTTTCTTCCCGGACCGCTGGGGGTGGACCTGAACCGGATGCTGCGTACCCTGGTCATCGGTTTCGGCAATATCGACCGCGCAGACGATGGGGTGGCCTTTTTCGTGGTGAAGGCTCTGCGCCGGCGCCTGGGTCAAAAGGCTTTGAACGAGGACGAAACCGGTCTGGAAGAATTGGGCGCGGAGATCGATTCCGTCTTCCTATCCCAATTGACCCCCGAGCTGCTGGAGACTTTGGCCGGATACCAGCAAATCATCTTCGTGGACGCCCATGTTTATGAAAACGTGGATGCGCTCCACTGCGAACCCGTATCTCCGGAGTACACCCCCTCTACCTTCACCCACCACCTGACCCCGGCCGCCTTTCTGGCCCTGCTCAAGGCCCTCTACCATCAAGAACCTACCGGGCACCTCGTGTCCCTCCGCGGTTACGACTTCGACTTTCACCGCCGCATCTCCGCGGAAACGGAGGCCTTGGTGGAACCGGCGGTAAAATATATCCTCCAATTGGTCCAAGATAGATAGAATCGCTATACCCAGTCCCACTTTTAGGGGCGATTCACCTTCGGCCCGAGCTCAGGTCGAGGGCTGAATCGCCCCTGCGTTCTTTTAAGACCGCCTTTCTTGTGGCCCGGGGGCAAGGTCTCGCCTCTGGCGGGGCAGGATCGGCGGGCAGCGAAGAGCCCATGAAAGATCATTTCGCTTCCGCAGAGGGGGGCGGTAAAAGCAGGGCCATCTGCGCACCACAGGGCCGACTCCGCCGGACCGATGAAAGAATGCGTGCCTCATCCTGTCCCGCCAGAGACGAGACCTTGCCCCCGGGCCGGGTATGGTCTCCTAATGATCGACATTTATCAGATTTCTGGAACGTGGGGGAAGGGGGGACGGATCATTGACGGCCTCGGTAGTAAATGGGTATGATGATTTAAACCTTTGAAGGGAAGGTTTACCTTTCCCCGTTGGAAGTTTAGACAGCAGGGTTGATTTTGGAAAATTCTTCCAGAGAAAATTCAAAGCTGCGCCGGGCCTTCGAGTTGAAGGGGGTCGTCCAGGGAGTCGGGTTTCGACCCTTCGTATATAGCCTTGCCCATAAGTATTCCTTGCAGGGCTGGGTTAGAAACTCATCCGCAGGAGTTTCCCTCGAGGTCGAAGGTCCTCCCCAAGCGATCGAACAATTCACCGAACAGCTCCCTCTTCAGGCTCCTCCTCGGTCCCGCATTGAATCTCTGAAGTTCGTGGACCTTCCCCCCGCAGGTCTTCATGAGTTTGAAATCCAGGAGAGCCAGGAAGAGGAGGGCCAATACCAGCTGATTTCGCCCGACATTGCAACCTGTAAAGCCTGTCAGGAAGAGATTCGAAACCCTTCCGACCGCCGCTACCGGTATCCTTTCACCAACTGCACGAATTGCGGCCCGCGCTTTACCATCATCGAGGACATTCCCTACGATCGGCCCAAGACGACCATGGCCCGATTCCACATGTGTCCGGAGTGCCGGAGGGAATACGAGGACCCGACGGACCGCAGGTTCCATGCTCAGCCCAATGCCTGCCCGGTGTGTGGACCCAAACTCCAGCTTACCGACCCAGAGGGGAAACCGATTCCCACCGCGGACCCGATTTCCTCCGCGATCCGTCTTCTGAAGGAAGGAAGGATCCTGGCCATTAAGGGTCTGGGCGGATTTCTTCTGGCTTGCGATGCCCGGGATGCATCGGCCGTCGAAACCCTCCGGCAGAGGAAGCACCGGCCGGACAAGCCCTTTGCGATCATGCTTCCTGACCTTTCTTCCATAAAGGAGCACTGCCGCGTCCAACCGGAGGAGGAGAAACTCCTCCTAACCCCGGAGAGTCCCATTGTCCTTCTTCTCTGGAGGAGAGATTCTTCCATTGCCCAAGCAGTCGCACCAAGGCAAAAATATTTGGGGGTTATGCTTCCTTATACCCCCTTGCATCACTTGCTGATGAAAGAGTCGGGGATGGCCCTGGTCATGACCAGCGGGAACCGGAGTGAAGAGCCCATTGCCAAAGACAACGAAGAAGCCCGCATTCGGCTTCAAGGCATTGCCGATGCTTATCTCCTCCACGACCGGGACATCTACGTGCAGTACGACGACAGCGTAACTGCGGTGGTCAAGGGCCAGACCTACGTGCTCCGTCGCGCCCGGGGATTGGCCCCCTTCCCCGTCCGCCTTTCTTTCTCCACCCGGCCGATTCTGGCCTGTGGGGGGGAGTTAAAGAATACCTTCTGCCTGACCCGGGATGATTATGCCTTCGTGAGCCAGCACATCGGGGACATGGAGAATCTGGAGACCCTGGAACATTTTCAACGTACCGTGGAGATTTACAAAAAGCTCTTTCGGATTCAGCCTGAAGTCGTGGCTTACGATCTCCATCCCGAATATCTCTCCACCAAATTTGCCCTGGCCATGCCGGGAAAGAAAGTTGGAGTACAGCACCACTTTGCCCATCTGGCCGGCTGCCTGGCCGAGAACGGCGAGGAAGGCCCGGCTATCGGTCTCTCTTTCGACGGCCTGGGGTATGGAACCGACGGGGCTCTCTGGGGAGGGGAGTTTCTGGTGGGGGATTTTCGTTCCTTCCGCCGGAAGGCCCATTTCGAGTACTTGCCCGTGCCCGGAGGAGAAGCCGCCATCCGCCATCCCTGGAGGATGGCCCTCAGTTATGTCTATTGCCTATTGGGGAAAGAGCGTCTGATGAAGGTCCTTCCCCTGTTCATCCGGGCGGCCCAATCGAGCAGACCCGGAGAGGAGGGCATCCGGATCGCTCTCCAACAGATTGACCGGAAGATGAACTGCCCTCTCACCTCCTCCTGCGGACGTCTCTTCGATGGAGTTTCGGCCCTTTTGGGGCTGTGCCCTTCCATCTCTTTTGAAGGGCAGGCGGCCATGGAGCTGGAGATGATCGCCGATGAACAGGAGAAAGGGATTTATGAGTTCTTCACCGAGCGGGAAGGGGAGAAGGAAGTGATTCACCTCCGCCCCCTGATGGACGGGGTTCTCCAGGACTTGGAAAGCGGAGTTCCTCCCCCCCAGATTTCAGGAAAATTTCACAACACCTTGGTGAAAATCGGAGTCACCCTGTGCCGGAAAATCCGCGCCGAGGGAGGGCCGGAAAAAGTCGCCCTGAGCGGGGGGGTCTTTCAAAACCGCCTCCTTCTGGAGAGAATGAATGCGGCCCTGGAAAGCTCGGGCTTCAAAGTTCTGGTCCACCGTCAGGTTCCCTGCAACGACGGCGGTCTCTCCCTCGGCCAGGCGGTTATCGCCAATTTCATCAACTGAAAATTTCACCGCAGAGATCGCGGAGAACGCAGAGAAATATCAACTCAAGAAAACAAAGAAGGAGTTTTTATCAGAAAGCCAGCCCTGAACCGAAAATTTCGCTTTGTTTTTGGAGTTTTTTTCCTCTATTCTGAAATGTCTCTGCGATCTCTGTGCTCTCTGTGGTGAATTTTTGCTTATTTTTTTGCATTCAAGATGGCTATGAAATACATCGACGAATACCGGGACGGGGAGAAGGCCCGGCCCGTCATCGAGGAAATCCACCGCTTGGCCGATCAACCGATCCGGCTGATGGAGGTCTGCGGGACTCACACCGTAGCCATTGCCCGGTATGGATTGCGGAACGTTCTTCCCCCGACGCTGGAACTCATCTCCGGCCCCGGCTGCCCGGTGTGTGTGACCTCGCAAGGCGATGTGGACGTTATGATCTCCCTTTCCAGGGTCCCGGAGGCAATTATTGCTACCTTTGGCGATATGGTTAGGGTTCCCGGGTCGGATTCCTCCCTCGCCCGGGAAAGAGCCCAGGGCCGGGATATCCGGGTGGTCTACTCTCCGCTGGATGGGATGAAAATAGCCATCGCAGAACCGCAAAAGAAGGTCATCTTTCTCGGAGTCGGGTTTGAAACCACCGCCCCGACGATCGCGGCTACGGTCCTGGAAGCCAGGAGGCAAGGGCTCAAGAATTTCTTCGTCTTTTCCGCCCACAAGACGGTGCCGAGGGCGCTCAAAGCCCTCCTTGAACTGGGAGAAGTCAAGCTGAACGGTTTCCTCCTGCCGGGACATGTGAGCGCTATCATCGGCAGCCGCCCCTATGAGTTTCTCGCGCAAGATTACGGCCTTCCCTGCGTCATTTCGGGTTTTGAGCCTCTGGATGTTCTCCAATCCGTTCTGATGCTCGTCCGACAGGTCAAGAACCGAACCCCCCGGGTGGAGATTCAATACCGCCGCGGGGTGGATGAGGGGGGAAACCGGAAAGCGCAAGAAATGATGGCCCGGGCTTTTCAACCATCGGATGTGGAATGGCGCGGAATCG
>DASPRR010000577.1:0-3675 GCA_035624375.1 Thermodesulfobacteriota bacterium
CCCGAGTCCGGCGGGGATTCCGGGGGAGAAGCTTCTAGGTTTTACTCTCTCTTTAAAGCACGGGGGATTTCTCATGAAAGAGTGGACCGAGGGCTCGGATCGAGAGGCCATCAGAAGGCGCAGGCTGAGGATCATCATCCCGGCCTTTCCCGCATTCAACATCTATTCCCGGGTCGCCCGGGTCACTACCGCTCTGGGACCGGTGACCGTGGCCACTGCTGCCCGGGAGATGGAAGGGTGGGACGTCGAGGTCATCGATGAGAATAACTACCAGAGGTCCGGCCCGGTAACCGCTGATGGCCTGCCAGACCATGGAGCCCTCCAGCAATTGAGACCCGCTGACCTGGTCGGCCTTTACGGAGGGTTGACCAGCACCATTCCCCGCTTGTACGAGCTGGCCCGGTTTTACCGGGAGCGGTCGGTACCCACCATCGCCGGCGGGCAGCACTTCGTCGATGAAAACATCGGCGAGGCCCTGCAAAACGGAGTTGACGTCGTGGTCAGAGGAGAGGGGGAAGAGACGGTCAAGGAACTCCTGCAGGCTTTCGAAGGCCGGCTTTCCAGGGAGAAGATCGCGGGCATCGCCTACCTGGATGGAGACCGTTTGGTCCTGACTCCGGAAAGAACGCCCCTGTCAGAATTCGATTCCTTCCCGCTTCCCGATTTTTCTTTGGTCCGTTATGCCCGGATCCGGCTCTATCCTGTCGGGCGGGTGCGGGGATGTGGAATGGATTGTGAGTTCTGCACGGTCAAAGGGAAACCCCGCTATGCCCGGGTGGAGCGGCTGATGGAGCAGTTCGCCTCTCTCTACGAAACCCGCGGCGCTAAGCACTTCTTCATTGTGGATGACCTTTTCGGCCAGGACCGGAGGGAGACGTTCCGGCTCTGCCAGCTTCTCCGGGACTATCAGAGGAGGATCAAAACCAGGTTTAAAATTACCGTTCAGATCCGTCTGGACAAAGGCAAAGACGCGGAACTCCTCCAAAGCATGCGCGAAGCCGGGGTCCAGAACGTAGCCATCGGTTTTGAATCCCCCATCGGGGAAGAATTAAAGGCCATGGACAAACGGCTCAGGCCCGAAGACATGATCGACCTTTCCCACAGGTTCCACAAGGCCGGTTTTTTTATCCACGGAATGTTCATTTTTGGGTATCCCGCAGCAGAGGGAATCGAGTTTTCCATGCCGGCCTCGGAAAGGATCCAAAGATTTCGAAAGTTCATTCGCAATGCGCGGCTGGATTCGGTCCAGGTTTTGCTACCTGCCCCGCTGCCGGGGACAGAGTTGACCCACCGACTGAGGAAACAGAACAGAATCTTCCCCAAGGAATGGGTGGGGTGGGAGTACTACGACGGGAATTTTCCCCTATTCATCCCCGATGCGCCTATGACCCCGGAAGAAATGCAGACCTCCTCCCACCGGATCATGGGACGATTCTACCGCTTCAAGCATATGTTCCACATCGGGCTGCACATCCTCTGGTTTCCCATTCTTTTCTTTTATCTCCCCAATCTGCAACGGGGCTGGGAAAAATGGCACCGGGCCTGGGCAAATCAAGTGACCCGGTTCGGCGGCTGGCTGATCATGCGCCGATGGTTTGCCGCATTCAGGAAAGACCCTTTCTCCCGCAAGCTGGCCGAGGCCAAAAGAATCCTCTCCCGCTCTCTGCCGAAACCTGGCCATCCCAGTCTTAGCGTAAAGAGACAAAATCAATAAAGGGTCCCCATTACTGCAGACGCCCTTCTTCAACGGCGTGGCAGGCCACAGTACTGTCTTTCGAGGGTCTAGGCACGGGCTTCTCCGTCCGGCATCGGGCCTCCGCCGATGGACAGCGGGGATGGAAAGCGCACCCGGAGGGGGGATGGATGGGGTTGGGCACTTCCCCGGTCACCGGCTGGCGCCTGCGCCCGGAGAGGTCGAGATCGGGAATGGTGTCGAGGAGCAGCCGCGTATAGGGATGCTGCGGCTGGTTGAAGAGGGTTCGCTTGGGGGCCACCTCGCAGAGCCGGCCCAGGTACATGACCCCTACATGATCCGAGATATGATTCACCACCGCCAGGTTATGGCTGATGAATAAATAGGTCAGTCCCAGGCGGCCTTGGAGCTCTTTCATCAGGTTCAGGATCTGGGCCTGGACTGAAACATCCAAGGCCGAAGTGGGCTCGTCGCAGACCAGAAAATCGGGATGGCTGGAGAGGGCCCGGGCGATGGAAATACGCTGACGCTGCCCCCCGCTGAACTCATGGGGGTATTTTTCCCCGTCGCTGGGGGAGAGACCCACCTGCAGAAGCAGCTCGGAGACCCGTTCCCCCAGCGCGGATCGATTCCTCGCCAGATGAAAGGCCCGGATCGGCTCGGCGATGATGTCGCGGACCCGCCAGCGCGGATCCAGACTGGCATAGGGATCCTGGAAGATCATCTGCATCCGGGTGTGAGACTCCGGCGAGGACTTTACCGAAGGATCCTCCAAACTCTTTCCCTGGAAATAAATATCCCCGGCTGTGGGGTGATAAAGACCCACGATCACCCGGGCTACGGTCGATTTCCCGCACCCCGACTCCCCCACCAGGGCGAAGGTCTTTCCCCGCTGGATTTCAAAGCTGACCCCGTCAACGGCTCTCAGGATCGGGGGGGACTGGCGGCCGAAGACCCGGCTGAGCCAGGGGACCGAGAGAGCAAAATACTTCGAGAGTTCCTGCACCCGCAGGAGCGGAGGGGAATTTGAGGGGTTCAAGATGCCGTTACCCATTCCAGGTCTTCCCCGCAAATTTCCAGCAGGAGGCGATCTGTTTTGGATGGCCGGTATCCATCAAATCGGGTCGCTCCACCTGACAGCGATCGAAGGCCTCCGGACAGCGGGGATGGAAAGAACAGCCCGGCGGAATTTCCTGAAGCCGGGGCATGGCCCCGCGGATGTGCGAGAGCTGATCTTTTCCCTGTCCGACCTTGGGGATGGAGTCCATGAGGCCCGCGGTGTAAGGGTGCTTGGGGCTCTTCACTACGTCCCGAAGAGCACCAATCTCTGCAATCCGGCCGGCGTACATGACCGCCACCCGGTCGGACATCTCGGCGATGACCCCCATATCGTGGGTAATCAGCATGATCGCCGTGCGGTGCTCGTGGCACAGGCGCCGCAGGAGGGCGATGATCTGCGCCTGGATCGACACGTCAAGAGCCGTTGTCGGTTCGTCGGCTATGATGAGCCGGGGGTTAGCGCAGATGGCCAAGGCGATCACCACCCGCTGTCGCATTCCCCCGGAAAACTCGTGGGGGTAAGAGTCCACCCGGCGCTCCGCGGCAGGGATTCCCACCTCATTCAATAAATCGATGGCCCGGGACCACGCCTGAGAGGGAGAAAGGTCCGTGTGGGTGGTGAGGGTTTCGATAATCTGGCGGCCGATGGAGTAAAGTGGGTTCAGACTGGTCAGGGGGTCTTGAAAAATCGCCCCGATCTTCGCGCCCCGGATCCGGCGCATCGCCTCCTGGGGCAAGCCGTTGAGCTGCCGCCCTTCGAACCGGATGTTGCCCCTTGCGATCCGCCCCGGCGGCTCCAGGAGGCCGATGACCCCGGCGCCGGTGACCGATTTCCCCGCGCCCGATTCGCCCACGACTCCCAGGACTTCTCCCTCCTCTATGGAGAAAGAGACGTCATCCACGGCCACCAGAACTCCGCGCCG
>DASPRR010000644.1:0-2250 GCA_035624375.1 Thermodesulfobacteriota bacterium
AGAACTCAAGGGAAATATTTTAGTTCCGGCATTCCAATCTCGCCCTCCATCATTTTCTTTAAGTATTCAACCGTCCGTCGGACCGCTTCTTCCACAAAGAGCCTTCCTTTTTCCGCGGCCGCCAGCTGCACGCCGGCGCGGTTATTGGTGATGAGATTCATCTGTCCGGGGGCCAGTTTGTCGAAAGAGAAGGCCTTCACATAGGATTCCTCGTAGCTCATCAACATCATCACTTCATCTTTGAAAATTAAGCGCTATTTTTTCAGAGCACTCCTGGAGCAGGTGATAGCCCGACCCCCCTTGCTTAAGAATTTGGATCATCCTATCGGGGTCCTTAATCGAAATCCCAGCCATGATTTGGATCCCTCTTTTGAAAAAGGCATCAGGTACCATGCTGGCGGTGGGTCCAATAATAGCGGCCCGCTGCCTCCAACTGAGGCAGGAGAGGATGGCATCAATGGTGTGATTCACAATCGCAGTTCCGGTCATAATGACCACATGGGACTCCTGAAGGGCGGAGGCCATTTCCACTTCAGGCTTAAAATACTTCATCTCTTCCGGTCTCAAGGTTTGGGTATTCTTTTCGATTATATAGAACCGGTTCCCCATTATCTTGAGCCGACGAATGTAAGGACCAAAGGCGCCAATCAAAGAGACTGTTTCGTTGGGTTGAATTTTCAAGAGATCAAAACCATCGGTTCCCTTCACCATACCGTATTTCGTAGTTCCATCCCTTTCAAGGATTGGTTGGGAGAGGGCGTTGAGGGTGGCCACTCCAATGGCGCTTTTCAAGACATTTTGGTCCAAAGAATAGGCGAGAACTTCGAAAGCAGGTTTCCCATCCAATTCTCCAGCCTGGGGCATTCTTGCTGCCGTAGTGGGGCAGCAAACCGCCTCTGGAATCTCGCCGATCGGCGTAAAGGCTACGCCCGAATGGCCAGTTGACAGTTTCACGCCGGTGAAAAAAATGCCGATGACCAGGTCTTCAATCCTGGCATCTTTATAAGACGCATCCGAGGCTTTGTTCAGGAGATCAACGGTCTCCTCGATCACTGAGGTCATAGGTTCCTCCCTTAATAAGGGCATATTCAATTTCCTGGCTCGAACGCATGAAGTTTCATATTTCCTAACCGGTTTTCGGTTCAAGAGCGAAGATATATTGAGTTCCTGCAGCGGGGGGTTGCCCTAAATGGAATTGAATGGCTCCCGGTCAACAACGCCTGGCCGGCTTTTCAACCTCTCACCCCCCGCCGAGAATTTCAAACGCGTCGACCCGGTCGCCGTCCTTCAAAGGCGTCTGGCCGTCGGCCACCCGGCCGTTGACCGCCACTATCCCCACTTGATTGGCCCGATCACCGAATATGATCTCCAGGAGCTTTCCCACCACCATTCCGGCAGATACCCGGTAGACAAGCGGCTGTCCAAGCGGGAAGTCGTCGGACCCGGGGGGCAAAACATAAGAACGAAGGGTGATGGAGATGGAATCATCCATAAATAACAAGGTACAGGGTACACGGCGCACGGCACAAGCCGCAAGTCGTAAGTCGCAAGTCAGTAAGAAGTCTTTCCTCGCTCTCGCGCCTTACGCTTAGGGATCTTTCTTCACCGGCCTTTGATGTAGCTGTTCGCCCATTCGATGCCGAGCTCCACTAACCGGGCCCTCGTTGGGACCCCCTCGGAATCCCAGCCCAGCATCTGGTAGTAGAGTTCCTGCGCTTCGGCCAGTTTCCCGGGGTCGACAATCACCCCCTGGAGGTTTCCCTTGGTCTGGGAGACCGCCATCCGCTTGGGCAGGACGTCATCGGCCCGGGTGAAACCCTCCCGGAGGTTGAAGATCTTGGCCAGGGCCAGGCCCCGCTCCACGGCCTTCATGAGCTTCCAGTAGCTCATGGGCCAGCCGGTAATCGCCTCGGTGGCCTGCTGGAGCTGTTTCTTCTTGAAGGGGACGAACTGGCAGAAGCCCAGATGGTTGGGGAGGTGAGTCCACATTCCCACCTGGTAGAGCATGCGGGCTTTGCGGGGGCTCAATTCCGTGCTGGGGATGGATTCGTTGACGTCGATGGTCCCCCAGTCGTCGAACCCTGGTCCCTTTTCCACAACCGGATCGTGAACCCCGGAGCAGTGGTCCGCGCCGGTGGGGTGCACGCTGTAGTGCAGCGCCATGGCCTGCTTGGAGCGGGGATCATGCATGGGGATTTCCAGACCCTTGACATGGATGGCCAGTTCCTCGGCGCCGCGCCCGATCTGCCG